>JBMLRK010000219.1:0-6629 GCA_049241065.1 Spirosomataceae bacterium | reverse complement strand
ATTAGAAATTACGTTCGCCAGCTTCTCTTTTACCTAACATAACGGCTCCAACCATTGCCACAAAGAACAACACAGAAACCAATTCAAAAGGTAATAAATAATCTTTGTATAAAATCATACCAAGACTTTCTACCATCCCTGTTTGAGCTCCTATTGCACCAGAACCATTTCCTAAATTCATGTGACGAGTAGCTGCAATGAATACAACTAATAACGTACCGCCTAAAACCGCACCTGCCAATTTAGTAAGATTAGATTTCGACTCAGGTACATTCTTGCGTAAGTCTAGCATCATGATTACAAATAAGAATAATACCATGATTGCTCCAGCATAAACGATGATGTTAACTGCCATTAAAAACTGAGCATTTAACAACACGTAGTGACCAGAAATACAGAAGAAAGTAAACACTAAATACAATACGCTGTGGATTGGGTTTTTAGCAAAAACCACCATCAAAGCACTAAGCAGCGTCAAGGCTGTTAAAAAATACCAAAAGTTCATTATCTGTTATCAGTTATCAGTTGTCGATTATAGATGCTTGAAATAAGCGATTCTCATCCATAATAGGCAACTGTTGAATAAAATATTAACTAAAATTATCAGACAATCAATTTTCACTGTTCACTGATAATTGTGCTAGTAAAATTACTTCCAACCATCACGTAAGTAACGTTGATCCATTTTTTCAACCAATTTATCTTTTCCAAAAATCACTTCGTTACGGTCTTCAAATACAGGAGCCATTTTGTCGTGACGTAGATAAATTGCTTGTTTCGGACAAGCTTCCTCACATAATCCACAGAAAATACAACGAAGCATATTGATTTCATATACTTTGGCATATTTCTCCTCACGATATAAGGTTTCTTCTCCTTTTTTACGTTCTTCAGCCACCATCGAGATTGCTTCCGCTGGACAAGCCACGGCACAAAGCCCACAAGCTGTACAACGTTCCGCACCGCTTTCATCACGCTTTAAGATGTGCTGACCACGGTACACTGGACCTAAATAACGAGTCTGCTCAGGATAACGAATCGTAGCAGGTTTCTGAAAAAAGTGCTTTAATGTAGTAGCCATCCCACCCAAAATAGCGGGCAAATAGATACGCTCACTAAGCGTCATTTCTTCTTGTTCTAAGACTTTTGTTCTATTACTTAAATTCATAATTCTTCCTAAGTTGATAAGTAAGCGAAATGGCTTAACGATTTTCTACTAGATAAAAGCCAAGCAATATCGCAAAATTTCAATGAAATACTTATTATCGTAAATGGCTAATTCATCTTAATGAGCCAAAGCAACTGTTTTCTTTTTACTTGTTGCCCCGTGGTAGATAATTAATCCAATCAACAAGACACCAATACCTGACCATGAAACCACAATTGAAGCCCATGCTGGCAAGTTAAATGTCATCGGAATAAGAATAGATAAACCCGTCCAAACCACATTGAACATCGAAATTGGAATAAGACCTGTCCAACCTAAATTCATCAATTGGTCATAGCGGAAACGTGGTAATGTCCAACGTACCCACATAAACACAAATACAAAGAATAATGCTTTACCCATCAATGCTCCTACGCCTACAAGTGCCGCAATGTTTTGACCAAATTGAGCTTCTACTACTTCATTAAATGGATAATCATATCCACCGAAATAAAGCGTTGCCATTACTGCACCCGAAATAAACATGTTGATATATTCAGAGAACAAGTAGAAACCTAATTTCATCGAAGAATATTCTGTGTGGTATCCACCAATTAATTCTGTTTCACATTCTGGTAAATCGAATGGAGTACGGTTACATTCTGCAAAAGCACAAACAATAAAAATAACAAAACCAATTGGTTGTGACCAGATATTCCAGCTAAGGAAACCTGCACCATTTTGTTGTGTTTCTACGATTACTTTAGTGGACAAAGACCCTGTCATCATCAAAATAGCAATGATTGAAAGTCCCATTGCCAATTCGTACGAAATATTTTGAGAAGCAGCACGGATTGCACCTAGCAACGAGTATTTGTTGTTAGAAGCCCATCCACCTACTAAGATACCATATACCCCTAAAGAAACGATACCAAATACCCACAAAATACCGATGTTTACATCAATACCTTGTAAATCCATTTCGATACCTCCTCCAAGATCAAGTTTATCTCCAAAAGGAACAACCGCAGAGGTTAATAAAGCCGTTAGCATTGACAAACAAGGTCCAGCGATGAATAACCATTTACTTGAGTTTGCAGGAATAAAATCTTCCTTCATAAACATTTTAACAGCATCGGCAAGCGGCTGAAAAATCCCGAAAGGCCCTGCTCTATCTGGTCCAACACGGTCTTGCATCCAAGCCGCAACAATACGTTCTCCGTAGGTCGAATAAGCCGCAACCCCTAAGGTAATGGCAAAAATCAATCCGATATAAATCGCTTTTGCGGCAAATAATGTTGATGTAATTTCCATCGATTTGTTATCTGTTATTAGTCATCTGTGATTGAAAAACTAAGGCTTTTCAACTAATGAAAACGAATACTTATTATGTTATCTTCTCTATTTTACAGTAAAAGAGTCAATCCTTAATTCAATTCCTTTGGAGCATTTAAGAATGAACGATCACGATTATCGTCAATTTTCTTATATTGCTCTGCTGCTTGCTTCATCGGGAATGCTGGCGTAATCTTAT
Organism: Spirosomataceae bacterium; assembly: GCA_049241065.1. GTDB lineage: Bacteria > Bacteroidota > Bacteroidia > Cytophagales > Spirosomataceae > JALRIJ01. The sequence continues at coordinate 3,948 of JBMLRK010000219.1, read as the reverse complement.
TTGCTGCATACTTGTTAGCAGAAATTACCGAGTGACGTGGCACAGCCATTGGCCCTTCGATTTTCCAGTCAGACGTTTTCTTTTTCTCGAAACGGCAGGTATTACAAATGAATGAAGTTACTTCACCCCAGATATTTTTACGAGCAGTCACACGGATAACATCGTCACCTTTGTACCAAAGTGTTACCTTACCCGAACATTTACCACAGTCGCAACTTGCGTCAACAGGTTTAGAGAACCAAACACGGCTTTTGAAACGGTAAGTTTTATCGGTCAATGCTCCTACTGGACAAACGTCGATTACGTTTCCAGAGAAATCATTATCAATTGCTTTCTCGATGTACGTACTGATTTCAGCATGGTCACCACGGTGCATTACCCCATGAACACGTCCTTCTGTAATTTGGTCAGCCGTATAAACACAACGATAACACAACACACAACGATTCATGTTTAACTTGATATAAGGTCCCAAGTCAACAGGTTCAAAGGTATTACGTTCTTCTACCGTACGAGTTTTAGAAACCCCGTGTTCAAAAGAAAAATCTTGAAGGTGACACTCCCCAGCCTGATCACAAATAGGGCAATCTAGCGGGTGATTCAACAACAAGAACTCCACAACACCTTTACGAGCTTCTAATACTTGCTCATTCACGGTATTTTCTACCACCATACCCTCTTGTACTTGTGTAATACAAGAAGGAACTAATTTTGGCATAGGACGAGGGTCTTTTTCTGAACCAGCAGTCACTTTCACCAAACAACCTCTACACTTACCACCAGAACCCTTCAATGGTTCATAGTAGCACATCGCAGGAGGAGCTATATGTGGACCAATCTGACGAGCCGCCTGCATGATGGTAGTACCCGGTTCTACGTCGATGGTTATGTTATCAATAGTTACTTTCATCTTTTTCTGTAATTTCTATCTAATTCGAAGAGTTAGTCTATTTTAGTTTTCAATAGCAGCGAATCAGTTTAACTGAATACCTTGATTGAAAACGAACATCTTACAATGTCCAGCTTGCACCTTCACGCATAAACACCGCACCAGGTTGAGTTGCTTTTTCTGGATGCTTTACATGCCATTCAAACTCATCACGGAAGTGACGAATTGCAGCCGCTACTGGCCATGCCGCAGCATCTCCTAACGGACAAATTGTATTTCCTTCAATTTTCTTTGCAACGTCCACTAACAAGTCAATATCTTCTTGGCGACCCTGTCCGTGTTCAAGACGGTAAAGAATTTTATCCATCCAACCTGTTCCTTCACGACAAGGTGAGCATTGTCCACATGATTCGTGGTGATAGAAGCGTCCGAATGTTAAGGTATTATGAACAATACAAGTTGTTTCGTCCATTACTACAAAACCTCCAGAACCCAACATAGTACCCGTAGCAAAACCACCATCTGATAACGATTCATACGTCATCAAACGTTTTTCGCCTGCTGCGGTAGTCAAGATTAATTCTGCTGGTAAAATAGGTACAGAAGAACCACCTGCTACAACGGCTTTTAATTTATGTCCTGCACGGATACCTCCGCACCATTCGTCTGCATAGATAAAATCTTCTACGGTAATTCCCAATGGAATTTCGTAAACACCAGGCTTACGCACGTGACCAGAAACCGAAATCAATTTCGTACCAGTACTACGTCCTACGCCTAATTTAGCATACTCTTCTCCGCCATTATTCACAATCCATGAAGTAGCCGCAATAGATTCTACGTTATTTACTACCGTAGGACATTGCCATAAGCCCTTCACAGCAGGGAATGGTGGTTTATTACGAGGATTACCACGTTTTCCTTCTAACGATTCTAATAAAGCGGTTTCTTCACCACAGATATAAGCACCGCCACCAGGTTGTACAAATAAATCTAAATCATACCCTGAGCCTAAGATATTTTTACCCAACAAACCTTTGTCGTAACATTCTTGAATGGCTTTTTCGAGAATATGAATCACATACATTAATTCTCCACGCACATAGATGTAAGAAGTATTAGCACCTAAGGCAAACGAAGAAACAATCATCCCCTCAATTAAGGTATGAGGCGATTTCATCATTAAGTAGTGATCTTTGAATGTTCCTGGTTCAGACTCATCCGCATTACAAACCAAATAACGAGGTACACCCTCTGGTTTTGCTAAGAAAGACCACTTCATTCCAACAGGGAAACCTGCACCTCCACGTCCACGAAGCCCTGATTTTTTAACCTCTTCAGTTACTTCGTCAGGCGACATTGTTTTTAACGCCTTTTCTAAAGCACTATAACCACCATGTTTACGAAAAACATCAATGGTTTCAATTCCCGGTACGTCAATATGTTCGGTTAATATTTTCATCTGAATTATGCTCTGTATTTTTTAGCCTTAGCTAAGGGATTATTTAGAAAGTTCGTCGATGATTTCGTCCACTTTTTCAGTAGTCAAATTCATGTAATATTTCTCACGAATTTGGAATACTGGGCCCCAACCACAAGCAGCTAAACATTCCACTTCTTTAATCGTGAATTTGCCATCTGCGGTTGTTTCACCTGTTTCAATTCCTAATTTCTTTTTTAGGTGGTCATATACTTCTACCCCACCCATCAAACAACAAGGGCCTGTACGACAATACTCTATTACGTGTTCGCCGACTGGTTCTAAATGGAACATTGTGTAGAATGTTGCCACTTCATAAACCTCAATTGGTTTAATGTTCAACAAACTAGCTACATAATCCATTACCTCTGGACTGCACCATCTCCACTCAGCTTGAGCTAAGTGTAAAATCGGTAGCAAAGCAGACTTTTGTTTGCCTTCTGGATAACGATTAATGATTTTATGTACCAACTCCAACGTATCTGCTGGAAACTGTATCGTTTGTGTATTCGTCATTGTTTGATTTAGGATTTTGGAATGGTCAACATCGAACCCTTCCCTTCTCTAAACTATATTTAAAGCGAACGTTTCATTTTTTAAATTAAGGTTCGCAACAATTATACTTATTAAGTTGCTGATGTGTAATGACTAGGTGTCTAATTCCCCCGCAATTACGTTCATTGAAGACATCGTAATGATGGCATCCGATAAAGTTGAGCCTACAATCATTTCTGGGAATGCTTGATAGTAAATGAAACTCGGACGACGGAATTTCAAACGGTATGCCGCACGACCACCATCAGAAACTAAGTAGAACCCTAATTCTCCATTACCCCCTTCAACAGAATGATATACCTCTCCTACTGGAGCATCAATTTCACCCATTACAATTTTGAAGTGATAGATTAACGCTTCCATATTCGAATACACGTCTTTCTTATCTGGTAAATAGTAATGTGGAGCATCTGCATGATAAGACCCTTCTGGAAGATTCTCTAATGCTTGTGTGATAATGCGTAAGCTTTGCCACATTTCTTCACCACGTACCAAGAAACGATCATAGGTATCGCCTTTTGTTCCTACTGGAACATCGAATTCAAAATCTTCGTAAGAAGAATATGGATTCATCGAACGAACGTCATAATCAACCCCAGCAGCACGTAAGTTTGGCCCTGTAAAACCATAGTTTAAGGCTCTTTCTGCAGAAATAGCACCCACGTCAATGGTTCTATCCATGAAAATACGGTTACGTTTTACCATACTTTCAAATTCACGAAGACCCGCAGGAAAATCGTTGAGTAATACACGAATTTTACGAATTGCCTCCGCAGACAAATCTCTTTCCATTCCTCCGAAACGTCCCATGTTCGTTGTCAAACGAGCACCACACATTTCTTCGTAAATTTCATAGATGTGTTCACGCCATTGCATCAAATATAAGAACCCTGTCATTGCTCCTGTATCCACAGCAAGAATCGAGTTACAAACAATATGGTCAGCAATACGAGCCAATTCCATCATAATTACACGAATATACTGAGCTCTTTTAGGTACTTCAATTCCCAAAAGTTTCTCAACC
>JBMLRK010000218.1:0-2301 GCA_049241065.1 Spirosomataceae bacterium | reverse complement strand
TTTTTGAAACCATTCTTACCTACTTTATCGCTTTTCTAGTATATTTCATCAAAAAACTTTTGATGATGAAAAACGAAAGCTTAATCATTCAAATTCAGCATATTTTACCCATGCCCGCTGATAAAGCCATACTTATTGCAGCGAGTTTCAAAGAAAGAATACTTCAAAAAAATGACTTTCTATTAAAAGAAGGACAAGTTTGCAATGAATCCCATTTTATTGAACAAGGTTATCTCCGCTCCTTTACCTACGATACCACAGGAAAAGAAGTAAGTACTGCTCTTTATTCCCCTTCGATGTTTGCCAACGATTTTCTATCGTTCTTTAAAAGAATGCCTTCTCAGGAACACGTACAAGCCTTAACCGAATGCAAAACATGGTTTATCTCGTATGAAGAAGTTCAAGCAAACTTCCATACAATACCCGAATTCAGAGAATTTGGCAGGATGCTTTTAATCAATAATCATGCAATGCTAAAACAGCGTATGCTTTCCATGATTCAAAAAACAGCAGAACAACGCTATGCACATCTTATGCAAAACGCTCCTCATGTGTTTCAGCACGTTCCATTAAAAGTAATTGCCAGTTACTTAGGGATAACAGACAGTTCTTTGAGCCGTATTAGAAAAGATTTTCGATGAATGATTTCTTGCCAAATGGCAAGTGTATTTGGTTATGCACACGCTAGTTTTGGGGTATCGTAAAACATAACCAATATCAAGAATATGCAAACATTCATTTCATCCGTACCTGCATGGGTTTCACTTGCATTTATCATTTGCTTTCCTATCGTTGTATTTATGGTAGGTAATCTTGGCTATCAGGCTGCCCTTCGTGCTTCTATGAGTGCAGCAAAAGCCCAAAAAATACGTATCAGCATTATTGGTTCTTTAATCGCTTGGTTGATTTACACAGCCATCTTATCGTTTTCGGGTATCTTGGCGACAGATGCTATGCCTCCTCGTATCTTACTATTTACAACGCTTCCACTTTCAATATTTCTATTTTGGGTGGTATTTAGGTCTTCGTTGTATCAGACCCTCTTGCAACAAGTAAGCCTTTCCTCCCTCATTCAGGTTCATATATTTAGGTTAGTAGGTATATTTTTTCTTCTAGCTACTTATTATGACACCTTGCCTGCTAGTTTTGCTATTCATGCAGGAATTGGCGATATTCTTGCAGCCCTGACCTCCATTTGGGTTGCCCAAAAAATGAAGCAAACTCCCACCAAACAAAACTATATACTTGCGTTGATTTGGAATATCTTTGGCTTACTAGATATTCTCACTGTCTTAGTGTCGGCAATTACCCATAATAAAATAGCCCTAGATCATCAGTTAGAAGGTTTAGCAGAAATAGCAAAATTCCCTTTTTGTTGGATTCCTGCCTTAGCTCCTGCTCTCATTGTTTTCTTACACATCAGTACATTCAAAAAATTAACGCTCTATAAGCATTCTATTTAACAAGCTACTCAAAACAATTGAATAAAACAGTCAGTAAAACAACAAAAGCCTCCGCCACACACGGAGGCTTTTGTTGTTTCATTTGGAAAAAACGAAAATATCCCCCTATTTGCCATATCAAAATGAATGCTTCATTTGCATTTATATGTTCAACTCAACCATCTACCCTATGCGTAAGCATTATTACCTTTTAATTTGCGTAGTTTCATTCTTTGCCTGTCAACAAAGCAACGAATCAGCAACAAATCCTGTCTATCAGAATGACTATACTTTTAGCAAAATTGGACAGTTTATTGAATATGACGTGCAAGAAATTCAGTATTCGCTTTCAGCTGCTCCTATCAAAAGTAGCTATCAATGGAAAGAGAAAGTAATTGCTCTTGAAAAAGATATTTCAAATGAAGAGCAATTGCGAATTATTCGCTATCGAAGAGCCAATGAAAACACCAATTGGCAGATAGATTCGGTCTTATTTGTTAAAAATAGCATTGATAAAAGTATTAAAAATGAAGGCAATACGCTGTTTGTCAAATTGACATACCCACTAAAAGAGAACCAACGTTGGGACGGAAATTTGTATAATAATTATGGCAAAGACGATTACGTCATGAAAAAGGTGAATCAACCTTATACCTTAAATCAGCAGGTATTTGCGAATACTGTGCTGGTAGAGCAACAAAATGATTCCTCTTTAGTTGATTTAAAAAAACGGATTGAAGTTTATGCTAAAGGAATCGGTATGATTTATAGTGAATCGAGTAACCTTGCTTATTGTAGCACACCCGCTTGTTTGGGCAAAGCGAGTATTGATTATGGCAAACGAAAATTTATCACGTTA
>JBMLRK010000217.1:36776-41711 GCA_049241065.1 Spirosomataceae bacterium | reverse complement strand
ACATCCTTAATTTTCAGTAAAATGTGCTGTAAGACATTCACAGACACACTATTACCAAACTGCTTATAGCTTTGCGTAGCAACAGGATTTAACTTAAATTCATCTGGAAAACCTTGCACTCTGGCACACTCTCGGGGAGATAGCTTACGAATTTCGCCATCAATCAAGTACAAACCTGTTTTTGCCCCTACTCCACCTCCATAAGCAGATAGCGTTATTGCATGACCGTATGGATGATAGATTCGTTCACCTTGCCCCCCTTTGTTAACTTTTCCGATTTGTATAGGTTTATTAGGAAATTCTACATACCCAAAAAGAGAGTTTGAAACGCTATATTGTTTGTATATTTCAATATCTGTTCGCTGAATCACTTTTGCCTCTTTGGGCTTTATTTCTAACACATTTTCTAGGCTTACTGGAGTATCTGGTATCTCTGGAAATTGAAAGTTTGAAGCATCTAGTCGCTCATGAAACGCCACAATATACAATCGTTCTCTATTTTGAGGCAAGCCAAAATTACTAGCATTCAGCACCCGAGTATAAATCGTATAGCCTAAATTTTCAAGTGTCGTAATGATAATTCTCAAGGTATTCCCGTCATCGTGCTTGGCTAAATTTTTGACATTTTCTAAGAATAAAACACTTGGTTTATGATAGTCCACAATTCGAGCAATATCAAAAAAAAGTGTTCCTCTTGTATCTTCAAAGCCCTTTTGTTTGCCCGCAATGGAAAATGCTTGACAAGGAAAACCTCCACATAGGATATCGTGCGAAGGAATGTTTTCTTCGCTAATTTGAGTAATATCTCCCGCAGGTTTCAACCCAAAATTAGCTTGATAGGTAGCTGCCGCATGTTTATCCCATTCAGAAGCAAAAACACAACTTGCTCCAAAGGAAGATAAAGCTAAATGAAACCCTCCTATTCCTGCGAATAAATCAATAAATTTATATGCTGTCAGTGTTTGTTTATCAACGTTAATCATACTACAAATTTACGGTATTTATCTTAGCTTTTGGTAGATACGCATGGTTGTTATCGAACATCGTTTATGAGTTCACTCCCCCTCTTTTCCTCCCAGATTCAAGCAAGTCCTTGTTTTCTTACACATTCATACTAGTTTTGCAAAAAACAAAACAATAGATTCATGGCAACTTGGTATTTAGGTAAAATACGTTTTCAAAAAGAGGACGAAGCGGGTTCTTTAAAAACAATCAATGAAGCATATTTGGTGGATGCAATGTCTTACACAGAAGCAGAGGCTCGTATGTTTGAAGTAGTAGCAAGCAATACTCCTGATTTTCAGTTAACTAATTTAAGCAAAATGAAGATTAGTGAGGTGTTTTTTGAAGAAAATAATGCCGAAACTTGGTTCAAAGCAAAAGTACAATACATTACCTTCGACGAAAAATCTCAGAAGGAAAAGAAAGTTCCACACATCATGTTAATCAATGCCAACGACCCTCGTGAGGCTTATGATTTACTGAAGAAAAATTTAGGTTCGTTGAATGATTATCAAATCACGGACATCAATATTACGGCTATCCTTGAAATTTTCCCTTATGAGCCAGAAAATGACATCTTGAAAAAGGGAAACTTCCGTCCTGTAACAGAAGTTTTGGCTGAACAAACGGGAACAGTTTAGGTAAGAATTTAGGTTTGAGGTCATCCATTAACATCCACAACAAGGCTATAAGTAATAGAAAAAGGCAATCCCTTATCGCTATTACTTATGGCCTAACGTATTAAATATGAACAATCAAGACATTCTCGACATCTTGGAGTTGACCCTAAAACTCCTCGAATTACACGATGAAAACGAATTTAAAATCCGTAACCTTGGCTTTGCCATTAGAGCCTTAGACAAGACGACGGAAGACCTCAACGCTTTGTCGTTAAGCGAGTTGTCTGCTCTGCCAAGCGTGGGTAAAAGCATTGCGGCAAAGATTGTTGAAATCAGAGAGAAGGGTACATCTGAGGAGTTTAATACCCTTTTAGCTAAAACACCAGAGGGTATTCTGGAAATGTTCCAAATCAAGGGAATTGGAGCAAAAAAAGTACGTACCATCTGGCAAGAACTCAATATTACGGACACTAGAGAATTGTTATTGGCCTGTGAAAATGGGGCAATTTCAAAACTGAAAGGATTTGGCGACAAAATCCAAGAAACCATCAAAGAGTCTATCCGCTACAACCAGTCGAATGTGGGTAAATTGCGGATGGAAAAAGGGGAAGAAATTGCAGATTTACTAATAGACTTTCTCGAAAAATCGTTTACAGACGTTCAAGCTGTTGGCGATATTAGACGAAAAAATGAGGTAGTTGAATGTATTCAAATTGTTGTAGGACATCCTGCTCCGTGGGAAGTGCAACAATACCTAAACGCTTGGGAAGCCTTACAACAGGATGAAAAAGCATCTTCTCCTTTTTGCTGGCGTGGACAGTTGGAAAACGTGGCAATTCCGATCGAAATCATTTGTTTCAAGCCCGAAGAATTTGTTAACAAATGTTTTATTTATTCCGCTTCCGAAGCTCATTTGGCACATAAAGCGAACGGTAATACCTTGTACAAAGCAGTAAATAGTCGGGCGTTTAGTTCGGAAGAAGCGATTTATGAAACGGTTCAAATCCCTTATATCGTGCCTGAAATGCGTGAGGGAACGTTTGAATTTGAGTGGGTTAAAACGCATAAAAATGAGGAGTTGATAACGTGGGATGCTCTGAAAGGGATTTTACATAATCACTCCACTTACTCCGACGGAAAACATACTTTAGCAGAAATGGCGAACTATTGCCGTGAGCTAGGTTTTGAATATCTTGGTATTGCCGACCACTCAAAAACAGCCAGTTACGCAGGGGGGCTTTCGGAAGAACGTATTTTTGAACAGCATACTGAAATCGACCAACTCAATGCAGCTTATGCTCAACTAACAGACAGACCTTTCAAGATTTTAAAAGGCATTGAATCGGATATTTTGGGAGATGGCTCGTTAGATTATTCCAACGATATTCTCAAAACATTTGATTACATCGTGGCATCGGTGCATCAAAACCTTAAAATGACCCAAGAAAAAGCAATGAGTCGCTTGATTCCTGCTATTGAAAATCCTTACACGACGATTTTAGGACATCCAACTGGGCGACTTTTATTGTCTCGTGAAGGCTACCCGATTGACCATAAAAAAGTTATTGATGCCTGTGCCGCAAATGGTATAATCATCGAAATTAATGCAAGCCCCTACCGTTTAGATTTATCTTGGCGTTGGATTCAGTATGCACTAGAAAAAGGCGTAAAACTGTCTATCAACCCCGATGCTCATAAGAAAGAAGGGTACTTTGATATGCACTATGGCGTAGCCGTTGCTCGCAAAGGTGGGTTAACGAAGGATATGACCTTCAATGCCTTGAATTTGGAAGAGATGGAAGCTTTTTTGAAGAAATAGGCTAGACATTCAAAATATCGCCCCTTAGGAACTATGTGATTTCATAGCCCCAAAGGGGCGACATCAATTAGAGTAGGGTAAAGCCCTACTCCTAAAAATTAGGTCGCATCAGATACTTAGCATAGAAATCGTCAATTACCCGAACCGCTTCTGTTGGAGTATCTACTACCGAAAGTAAATCCAAGTCACTAGGATTAATATTTCCTGCATCTACCATCGTAGTTTTAATCCAATCAATGAGTCCTCCCCAATAAGATTTCCCCACTAATACCACAGGGAAACGCCCTATTTTTTTGGTCTGTATCAACGTCAACGATTCAAACATTTCATCCAACGTCCCGAATCCTCCCGGCATAATCACAAAGCCTTGTGAATACTTTACAAACATCACTTTACGAACAAAGAAGAAGTCAAAATCAATACTTTTATCCTTGTCGATATAATCGTTTGGTTTTTGCTCGAAAGGTAATTCAATGTTTAAACCAACCGATTTTCCCCCTTGTAATTTAGCTCCTTTATTCCCTGCTTCCATAATCCCAGGGCCTCCTCCCGTGATAACGCCATACCCATGACGCACCAATTTAGCGGCAATTTCCTCCGCCATGATATAGTAAGGATTATCAGGTTTTGTACGTGCCGAACCAAAAATAGACACACAAGGCCCAATTTTAGACATACGATCAATACCTTCTACAAATTCAGACATAATCTTGAATACTCTCCACGATTCTTCCGAATGTACTTCTGCCCAACTATGATTATCAAATGCTTTTTTGATTTTTTGCTCTTCACTCAAAAAGAGTTCTTCTTCTCTGTCTGTCATGGTTTGTTGATAGTTTTTATAGTAACATAATGTAATTATTGCCCTGTCTGAGTACCTTTGTGTAGAATTAAAACAAAGCCTCTTTTCAGAAACAAGAGGTTTAAGTTATAAAAAATATTACAAAACACTAGTAAACTATCACAAAATGTCTAAAAAAATTGCTATCGGTGGCGACCACGCAGGTTTTGAATACAAAGCGGCAATCATTGATAAACTTTCAGCAGAAGGTTACGAAGTAAAAGATTTTGGTCCTTATGTAAATGCGTCTTGCGACTACCCTGATTTTGCTCACCAAGTAGCATCAGCAGTTGAAAATAAAGAATACGAATTAGGCATCTTACTTTGCGGTAGTGCCAATGGCGTTGCGATTACGGCCAACAAGCACCAAGGAATCAGAGCGGGTTTAGCTTGGAATACAGAAGTAGCCAATTTGGTACGTTTACACAACGATGCTAACGTATTGTGTGTCCCTGCTCGTTTTACAACACTTGACGAAGCATTTGATATTGTAAATACCTTCTTAACAACCGAATTTGAAGGCGGTCGTCATCAATTACGTGTAGATAAAATTGCTTGTGCATAAGCAGTTAATGCCTCCTCAAAAAAACTCCATCACCCCAAAATGATGGAGTTTTTCATTTACAAATTACTCATTACCAACGAATAGCCGT
>JBMLRK010000217.1:29699-36676 GCA_049241065.1 Spirosomataceae bacterium | reverse complement strand
CCCAAAATGATGGAGTTTTTCATTTACAAATTACTCATTACCAACGAATAGCCGTATCTTTGTACCTTATTTGAAAAAAGATATGACTTTCAGCGAATTAAATCTCAATAAATTTTTATTAAATGCCCTTGATGACTTGGGACTTACGACTCCAACGCCTATCCAAGAACAGGTATTTTCGGTCGTAATGTCGGGCAAGGATGTTTGTGCGATTGCTCAAACAGGTACGGGTAAAACCTATGCGTATTTGCTTCCTGCTCTTCGCCAATTTCAGTTTTCTAAAGAAGGACACGCTCAACTGGTAATTCTTGTGCCTACCCGTGAATTGGTAGCTCAAGTAGTAGAATCGGTAGAAGAATTAACAAAATATATGACTGCTCGTGTAGTGGGTATCTATGGTGGCGTAAACACCAAACCCCAAACAGCGGCTATCCTTGAAGGGGTCGATATTTTGGTAGCAACCCCTGGCCGTTTGGTCGATTTTTTGATGAATGGAACGGTTAAGGTAAAAAATATCAAACGTTTAGTAATTGACGAATTTGATGAAATGCTTAACCTTGGTTTCAGAGCTCAATTAAAAGTTATTTTTGAAAAAATTCCTACAAAAAGACAAAACTTACTATTCTCGGCAACCTTAACGCCAGAGGTAGATGTCCTAATTGAGGAGTTTTTTAATAGCCCCGTTCGTATCGAAACTGAACGTGCAGGCACACCATTGGCAAGCATTACACAGTCGGCCTACAAAGTCCCGAACTTCCATACAAAACTAAACTTGCTCAACTTATTGTTAAGCCAAGATAGCGGCATGTCGAAGGTCTTAGTTTTTGTAGAAAGTAAACGCTACGCCGATTTGTTGTTTGAAGCTCTTCAGCCAACACTGGGTGTAAAAGTGGATGTGATTCACTCAAACAAAAATCAGAACTACCGTTTTAACAGTATCAGCCAATTTGAAGAAGGCTACTGCCGTGTCTTGATTGCTACGGATATTTTATCAAGAGGTTTAGACTTAGAAGAAGTGACACACGTCATCAACTTCGACTTACCAGAGGTTACTGAAAACTACGTTCACCGTATCGGTAGAACGGGTCGTTATGATAAAACGGGTTTTGCCATTGCTTTCATTGCCGAACACGATGAGGAACAATTAGAGAAAATCCAGACGCTCCTTAAAATGGAATTGCCCATCGTTGAGCTTCCTGAAGGGCTAGAAATTTCAAGCCAGTTATTAGAAGAAGAACGTTCAAGAGTGGGTATGAAATTTATTACCAAACTTCCTGATATTGAAAAAGGAGGTGGTGCATATCACGACAAAATTGATAAAAATAAGAAGGTAAATGTGCGTAGAGACCATGCCAAAGAAATGAAATTGAAATACGGAAAACAATATCGTAGAAACGATGTGGACTAAGAATTTCTTGGAATAAAAACCTTATTTTTGATAGCGATATGTAATAGTATCGCTATTTTTGTAACCTATCATAACTTCTTCTTCAAGAGACCGATGAACAAAAGAAAAATTATCAATGACCCCGTTTATGGCTTTATCAACATCACAACGGAGTTAATCTACGACCTAATAGAACACCCTTATTACCAACGACTTAGAAGAATCAAACAACTAGGATTAGCTGAATTAGTCTATCCTGGGGCTTTACATACTCGCTTCCATCATGCTCTTGGAGCAATGCACCTGATGCAGGAAGCACTTACTTGTTTACGCAATAAAGGACAGGAAATTTCGGACGAAGAACTAGAAGCTGCTCAAATCGCTATTCTGTTACACGATATTGGTCATGGCCCATTTTCTCACGTATTAGAGCATACCTTAATGACCCATGTGCCGCATGAGGAAATATCGTTGCTACTCATGCACGAACTCAATCAGCAATTTAATGGAGCATTAGACTTGGCAATAGAAATGTTCTCAGGAAAATATCACCGCACCTTTTTCTATCAACTTATTTCAAGCCAGTTGGATGTAGATCGTATGGATTACCTTAACCGTGATAGCTTTTTCACAGGCGTTCGAGAAGGGTTTATTGGAGCTGATCGCATCTTGAAAATGTTGGATGTAGTTGACAATCAATTGGTCGTTGAACAAAAAGGAATTTATTCCATCGAAAACTTTTTAACAGCTCGTCGTTTGATGTATTGGCAAGTCTATTTACACAAAACCTCTATTTGTGGAGAAGCCATGCTCGTCCAACTTATCAGAAGAGCCAGAGAATTAGTGCGGAATGGAGAGGATGTCTTTTCAAGCCCTGCATTTAAACTTTTCTTAGAAAATGATATTTCGCTATCAGACTTTAAGAATAATAAAAAATACCTTGAGGCATTTACCGAATTGGACGATACAGATATTTGGGCTTGTATCAAAATATGGGCAAAACACCCCGACAAAATCCTTTCAAATATCTGTAATAGATTACTGAATCGGAAGCTCTACAAAATAATCATTTCAGATAAGCCTATCGAGGCAGCTGTTCTTGAAAAAATTCAAAATGATTTACTACTTCAAGACGGAATTAATGAACGTAATTTATCATATTTTATGGTTCGTGGAGAAATAACAAACGAAGCCTATCTATCTGGTAAACAGAATATTAACATCCTTACAAAGCAACATCAAGTAATGGATATTGCAGAAGCTTCTGACTTACCTACAATAAAAGCACTTAGCAACATCGTCAAAAAATATTATATATGTTGGGCAAAGAATGTATATTTGTGGTAAAATTCTGTAATTTCTTTGAAGAACTACATTTTGTTTAATTTTGTAGTATTCATTTACAGCATTGAGCATCGTCCACTCGAAATAGTATAAAACAAAGATACGATTTAGCTCTTGTTTTTCTATAAACGTTATAACTAGGCTAACTAGTATGCTATCAGAACTGCTCAATACGTAGTTAGTACCCGAAAAATATAAAAGAATTTCCACACAAAACAATCCCAATGGAATTTACTGTTGAACAAATTGCAATGATGCTGAATGGCGAAGTAAAAGGAGACAAATCTCTAAAAGTAAGCCAATTAGCAAAAATAGAAGAAGGAAAAGAAGGATGTATTTCGTTCTTAGGAAATCTTAAATATGAGCAGTTTTTGTATTCTACAAATGCCACAGCAGTAATTGTTGATAGAACTTTTGAACCCAAAAAAGAAGTTAATACTACCTTAATTTTAGTGGATAGTGCATATACTTCTTTCACTACATTACTTCAAGAATATCAAAAAATCATTGCATCTCGTAAAACAGGTATTGAACAACCGTCTTTCATTGGAACGAACTGTAACGTAGGAAAAGACATTTATCTAGGAGCATTCAGCTATGTGGGTGACCATAGTAGCATCGGCGATAACACCATGATTTATCCGAATGTCAGTATTGGCGAATCCGTAAAAATTGGTAAAAATTGCACGATTTATCCAGGGGTAAAAATTTATAAAGATACTGTCATTGGTGATTCGTGTACGATTCACTCAAATGCCGTTATTGGTAGCGATGGTTTTGGATTTGCTCCGCAAGCAGATGGTTCATATCAGCCTATTCCACAATTAGGTAATGTAATTTTAGAAGATTATGTAAGCATTGGAGCAAATACGTGTATTGACCGTGCCACAATGGGTTCTACTATTATTCGTAAAGGGGCTAAGATAGATAACTTAGTTCAGATTGCACATAATGTTGAAATCGGTAGCAATACCGTCATTGCGGCTTTAGCAGGTATTGCAGGGTCAGCAAAAGTTGGCGAAAACTGCATGATTGGTGGACAAACTGGCATTACAGGACATATTCAATTGGCGAATCGTACCATTACGACAGCACAAACGGGAGTGTCTAAAACAATCAAAAAAGAAGGATTGATAATGGGTGGAAATCCTGCCACTGAAAATAGAGAATACCTCAAAATTCATGCGTACACAAGATCCATTCCAAAAATAGAGCAACGCTTGAATATCATTGAAAAAAAGTTAGAGAATGAATAATAAACAACACACTATTAAGAAGTCGGTTACTTTATCAGGAGTAGGCCTACATACGGGAGTACAAGCAAATATGACTTTTTTGCCTGCACCCGCTAACCACGGTTTCAAATTTCAACGAGTTGATTTACCTAATCAACCCATTGCTGATGCCGATGTTGATCATGTAGTGGATATTTCAAGAGGAACAACCATTGAACACAATGGGGCAAGAATCAATACGGTAGAACACGTATTGGCTGCTATGGTTGGATGCCAAGTGGATAACGTTTTAATTCAATTAGACGGTCCAGAACCTCCTATCATGGATGGTAGCTCTATCAAATTCGTGGAAGCGATTCTTGATGCAGGCTTAGAAGAACAAGATGCTCACCGTAGATTCTTTGAACTTACGGAAGAAGTACGCTATAAAGACCTTGACAGAGGAGTTGAACTGGCAGCAATGCCTCTAAACGATTACCGCCTAACGGTAATGGTGGATTATAACTCGAAATTTTTGAGTAGCCAACATGCTAATTTGAGCAATATCGCTAACTTCAATGAAGATTTTGCCAAATGCCGTACCTTCTGTTTCGTTCACGAATTAGAAGCATTGTACAAAGCTGGCTTAATTAAAGGTGGAGACTTATCCAATGCCATTGTCATTGCTGACCGTGACTATTCTGAAGCAGAATTAGAACATTTAGCCATGGTGTTAGGTAAACCGAAAGTAAGTATTTCACAAGAAATTGGTGTGTTAAATAATGTAAACCTACACTTTAACAATGAAATGGCTCGCCATAAATTGTTGGATATGGTAGGTGATTTAGCCTTGGTGGGTCGCCCTATTAAAGCTCAGATTCTTGCTGCTCGTCCTGGTCATGCCGCTAACGTGGAATTGGCTAAGAAAATCAAGAAGCAAATGTTGGAAGAGGATAAAAATAAAGTTCCTAAATACGATCCAAAACAACCTGCTATTTTAAATCACGAGCGTATTTATCAATTATTACCGCACCGTTATCCATTCCAAATGGTGGATAAAATCATTTATTTAGATAACGAAAGTGTAGTAGGTATTAAGCAAGTAACCATGAATGAGAACTATTTCATGGGACACTTCCCGAATAACCCTGTAATGCCAGGCGTAATGCAAGTAGAGGCGATGGCTCAAACAGGAGGTATTTTGGTACTTAGCTCTGTGCCAGATCCAGAAAACTATTGGCCCTATTTGGTAGGTATTGAAAACTGTCGTTTCCGTAAAAGTGTTACCCCAGGCGATACCGTAATTTTCAAATGTGACCTTCTTGCTCCTATTCGTCGTGGTATTGCTAAAATGCACGGAACGGCTTATGTGGCAGGACAAATTGTTTGTGAGGCAGACATGACAGCCAGCCTTGTTCGTAAAAGCTAATATCAAGCATCTATATGCTCAGATATTTAAAAAAGAAAACATACTAGTAAGCTATGACACAACCATTAGCATATATACATCCAGAGGCAAAAATTGGAGAAAACGTAACGATTGAACCATTTAGTGTAATACACGAAAATGTAGAAATCGGCGATGGCTCTTGGATTGGCTCTAACGTCACGATTTATTCAGGGGCGAGAATTGGCAAAAATGTAAAAATATTCCCAGGGGCAGTTGTGTCTGCTGTACCTCAGGATTTAAAATTTGTGGGCGAAGATACCGTAACGATTATCGGTGATAATACAGTAATTCGTGAGTGTGTTACCATCAATAGAGGAACTGTCGATAAATTCAGAACCGAGATTGGTAGTAATTGCCTCATTATGGCTTACGCTCACATCGCTCACGACTGTATTATTGGGAACAATGTTATCATTGCCAATTCTGTACAATTAGCAGGACACATCATCGTGGACGACTTTGCTAACATCGGTGGAATGACTGCCGTTCAGCAATTTGTTCACATTGGTAGTAGTGTATATGTCGGTGGTTGTTCGCAAGTACGTAAAGACATTCCTCCTTATATCAAGGCAGCACGTGAACCACTTTCGTATGCAGGTGTTAACTCTGTGGGTATTCGTAGAAGAGGGTTTACAGACGAACAAGTAAATACTATTCAAGAAATCTACCGTTATATCTTCTTGAGAGGATTGAATAATGCAGAAGCACTAACAGAAATTGAAGCAAATTTCCCTGATTCTCCAGAAAGAAATACCATTATTGACTTTGTTAGAAAAGCGGAAAAAGGAATCCTTAAAGGACCTTCTAACAACTAATCTTCTAGCTTTGTAATGACAAATAAAAGCGGTAAACATCCATTGATGTTTACCGCTTTTGCAATCTAACTGATTTCTATCTTTTCAGTAGCTAGTAACTACTACCAAAGTTTATGCTCATACGTACAGAAAATTTAGGTAAAAAATTCAGAAACGAATGGATTTTCAGAAATGCAAACCTTGAATTTCATTTAGGTGAATCTTATACCTTTACAGGCTCTAATGGGAGTGGAAAATCGACTATCTTACAGGTAGTCGCAGGCTTTATGCCGCTAAGTGAAGGAAGTATCTCTTACGAAAATAAGGATGGAAAAAAGCTGGGTATTGAGGATTTTTATAAATACTTAACCATTGCAGCTCCCTATCTTGAACTGATTGAAGAATTTACCTTAACTGAATTGGTCAATTTTCATCAACAATTTAAGCCTTTCATTGCAGGTTTTGATACCAGTGAATTTATCAATTTTATCGAACTTCCACAGGCTAAGAACAAAGCAATTAAACACTTTTCTTCTGGCATGAAACAACGGGTTAAGTTAGGACTTGCCTTCTTATCGGACACTCCGATTTTGATGCTTGACGAACCTACATCCAACTTAGATGCTCAGGCTACGGCATGGTATTTAAACAATGTACAGCAGTACAAAAATAACCGATTGACGCTTATTTGTTCAAATCAACCTAATGAATATGAGTTCTGTCAGAATGTATTCAGCATTCACGATTTCAAACCAAAAAAATAAGAGCTTTTAAGTAGTTGTTAGTTT
>JBMLRK010000217.1:0-29599 GCA_049241065.1 Spirosomataceae bacterium | reverse complement strand
CCCAAGGCATCGTATTGATAATCTAAGCCTAATTTACTCAGTACATATCCGAAACTCCCCATAAACGGTAAAGCGGCAAAGCTACTGATTGCATAATAAAGTACTAAACACAAAACGAACGCAATTACAAATGCTGTCACTTGACTATCGGTCAGGGATGACGAAAAAATCCCCATGGAGGCAAACACACATCCTAATAGGAAAAGTCCCAAATAAGAGCTAAAAACAGCGGCAGAATCAACGTTTCCTTGTGGATTACCCAACTGATAAACCGAATAGTAATAAAGCAAAGTCGGAAGCAATGCCAAAAGAATCAGCACACAACAAGCTAAATACTTCCCTAATACGATTTGCCAAGCCGTTAAAGGCTTTGTGAGGAGTAACTCAATTGTTCCACTTTTTACTTCTTCCGAAAAAGCCCTCATCGTGATTGCCGGAATCAAAAACAAAAAGACAAAAGGAGCTATTTGAAAAAAAGACGACATATCGGCATAGCCAAAGTCGAGAATATTGTCTTTGAAAAACCAAACGAATAAACCCGTAGCTGTCAAAAATACTCCGATAACAATGTACCCAATTAGCGAGCTAAGAAAGGCATTAATCTCTTTTTTGAAAATTTGAAACATTAAAGATAAAGTTAGGAACTTGTAAGATAACGATGAATATTAATCGGTAAATGGTCGCTATTCGTTTTGAAGTGCAGCAGCATACGCCTATTCAAAATCCAACACAGCATTACTCAAAAATAGACTTCTCTTTTCTAACAAACGCTGCGACGATTAGAGAAATTATAATTCCCAAAATCAATACCACAAAAAACTTGAGAATAAACAAAAATCCAACGCTAGTTGATAGTTGTCCCGCAGCTGAGGTGATACTTTTCTCATACTGTTGAGCCGTCATTCCTTTGCTCAACGCTAACTGACGCTGAAATTGCTCTAGTTTCACAACCGTTGCAGGCACAATAAACCGCAAATAGATTCCATTAAAAGCCGCAATTAACAATCCTGAGATAGCAGCAACCAATGCTCCTACCTCAAACCCTTCTCCAAAAGATAGATAACCATCGTTATTTTGTCTAGCGGCTTTCATTGCTAATACAAATACAAGGGTACTGAGAATAATACCCATAACCAAGGAAATTATTGCGATGGTGTTATCACGATAGGCTTCTAATAGATAATTCGCCGCCGTGCTAATCATGCCTAAAACGCCCAAAATAGCTCCCCATTTTAGACACAGTTGTGTAGGTGTACGTTGACTCATAACTAAACAGCTTTAGGAGTGATATAATGTCTTTTGAAATAAATAGAAATCATCATGGACATAAAAAAACCAAGTGGCAATTTACCTTTCAGACCCTTGAATTCATCCCACGCTAAATCTGTTGGAGTCAACATCTTGAATCCTGCAATAGCCTGATTATAAACAGCTTCTCCCAAATCTTTCACATATTCCTCTTTTACGTTAGGTAACTGTAATACGTGCAACGATTCGGATATAAAACCTTGTACAATCGACGGATCTGAGGCTAACCAAAAATACAAACCCGTAGCACTAATACAAGCCCCCACTAAATTGGTAAGATTGGCAATGATGATACATTCCCAAAAGTGAATTACCTGATCGGTATTGTTTTTACGACAAGACCAAACGGCCAACGCCATACACGCCCCACTTAACAGGATACTAGGGGCTTTTTTACCATCTAACGGAATCACCCCCATCGACTTCACAATCAGGCAATATACTAAGGTTAACACTCCTGCCGACACACCGTAGAGGAGAATATACTTTGAATAAGATAGTTTAAACATATTTTTTCTCTTAACGAGCCTTTGTGCTATTAAGAAATCACCGCAAGGGCTTTTCCTTTTAACTGTTTACCAATAAATGGCGAATTTTTTGCACTAGAAACAATATTTTTTTCTAAATATACCCATGATTCATCCTGCGTAAATACCGTTAAATTAGCCTTCGCTCCTACTTCAATTTGAGGAATGGCTAATTTCAAAATACGACGAGGATTACACGTAATTTTTTCAATAATATCCTCCAATGATAAGTGTTCGTTGTAGGTATTTACCGCAGCAAAGAGCGTTTCTAAACCAATTACTCCAAAATCAGCCACGTCAAATTCTAACTTTTTCGATTCTTCATCGTGTGGTGTATGATCCGAAACAATGGCATCAATTGTTCCATCTGCTAAACCTGCCCAAAGAGCATCTACGTCGTGAGCAGTACGGAAAGGCGGATTCACTTTAAAATTCGTATCAAAATCTACCAAATCACCTTCTGTAAAACACAATTGGTGAGCCGCTACATCGCAGCTAATAGGTAAGCCTTTCGCTTTTCCTTGACGAATGAGATTAACCGATTCTGCCGTAGAAATACACGAGAAATGTAATAAACTTTGGTTATTTTTTTGTTCCCAGAAAGGAGTTTCTAGTACGTATTCCAACAATTTCAAATCACGCATAATCATGATTTCCTCCGCCATGTTAGGCATTCCTTTCATACCAATCAAGGCACTTACCACACCGTCGTGCATTTGCCCGAAATGCGTAAGATTTTTATCTTCTGGTTGGTTGACCAAAACGCCCCCAAATTGGGTTAAATACTGAAGCGTTTTCAAGAAAATATCAGGATTTTGCAAAGGATGTTCTCCATCTGAAAAAGCCACCGCTCCCGCTTCATGCAGGTCAATCATTTCGGTAAAATCTTTACCCTCCGTATTAATCGTCACGGCAGCCATTGGATAGAACTTCACTAAATCACCCGCTCTTTTAAGATAATGAATACTTTCACGGGTTTGAACTACTGGCTTCGTGTTGGGTAAAAGAGCCACACCCGAAATACCTCCTGCAAGGGCAGATTTTTCTAGTGAATATAAACTTTCTTTATGTTCATAACCTGGGTCTTTTGCATGAACTCGCATATCAAACCATCCGATTGAAACACATAGACTATTTCCTTCGATAATTTCATCTGCTTCAGCGGCAATCGACTCTTCTATTTGAGTAATTACGCCATTATCAATAAAAATATCTCTTACCAAACCATTTTGAATGGTATTTTTAGAAACAATCCTAGCAGAACGAATAAGAATCTTCACCGTATTTGTAAATTATAATTTTGTTGGAAATAAATAAATACCCATCTCTTAGGTATTTCCTTGCTAAGCAACAAGGTCGAATACATTCCTTTTCAAGATGGTCAAAAAAAAGCCCTGTAAACAGGGCTTAAAAATTGGAGGAAATTACGATTAATGTCCTACGTGCGTTTTGTACGTATCCACGTCCATTAATCCTTCAATATCTGTAAGTGAAGCCACTTTCATTTTAATCATCCATCCTTCGCCATAAGGGTCATTATTCACTAATTCAGGAGCATCAGCCAAGGCAGCATTCACTTCTAAAATTTCACCAGCAACTGGTAAAAACAAATCTGAAACCGTTTTTACAGCTTCAACAGAACCGAAGATTTCGCCTTCTGCAAGTGTCTCTCCCTCTGTTTCAATTTCAACGTAAACGATGTCACCTAATTCGCTTTGTGCGAAATCTGTAATACCTACGATGGCAATATCTCCATCAATTTTCACCCACTCATGCTCGCTCGTATAACGAAGTTCTGCTGGAAAATTCATTTATCTGTAATTTTTAGTTTGACAAATTATCGTTGCTTTAGGCTAAAAGCGGTCAGCAATTGGCTTTTAATTCAAGAAAAACAACATTATTCTTTTTCTCTGTAAAAGTGATGCAATTTACAGGAAAAAAAACAATCTACCAATTTTGTATCCACATACAAGGGCAGTACCTACAGGCTAAAAAAATGATTTTAATCAAAACGATTTCTTCGCCTCAATTTCTCCTTCATGTCAATCCTTTCTTGAGTCGCTTAGTCTGACAAGCTAAAACGAACTTGGAAACCTGCTGCAATCGTAGAGCGGTAGTAAGTATTTGAAACATAAGGATTATTAAACATCTTATCGAAATACATACTCAAACTCATTCGTTTACTTACATTGTAACTAATCTGTGGACGGAATTGGAAGTTCACAAAACCATTGGTCACTACGGTTTCAGCGTCTAATTTTCGCTGAATGGTGCGAGTATCACGTACGGTTAAGTTCATCTGGAACTTCAAGTCATTGGGCAATTTCACACGTTGACGATTCACTTTGAATGGAATAAGCATATTTGCCTTCGTGAAGCCCATCCCGAATGTTAGGTCTTTATTACTCAACTCTGCTACCTGCGAGTTCGCTAAATTTAAGCCTACACTTCTATCTTGTGCATATTCTAAACGCAATGAAATTTTGTTTTTGGTGGTTGCATTAAACCCGACAAAAGGCCCGAATTTCTCTTGGAACGTAATCGTACTCATTACATAAACAGGAATCAAGAAACCTTGTTCATCCACCTTTGAAGAAAGTGGATATAACATATTATTGATGTTTAGTTCAAACGGGTTATCATAACTCAACGACGACACAAAGTTCCCCACACTGTAAGTTGACGTGTATGAGTGCGTTACAGAAATAGACGAGAACTTACGTTTGAACCAACCAACATTTGCCAAGCCATTATAATCTAAACGCCAATTCGGTAAAGGGATATTCACAAATGGTGAAAAACTCACGGCATTTGGAGAAACCCCACTGTACGCTGCAAAGAAGGCTGGAATTAATACGTCTTGCGAATTTAAATTGTATTTTTCTCCCGTTCCAAAAGTTCTACTATTCTCCAATCGTTGTTTAATAATGTTTCGATAGTCTTTGAAGCGATTAAAAATAGCAGAGGTTTCATTGGGTGCATTGCTATCAAAGGCTGTTAGGAATGACCAGAATGTCATGGTGTAATTACCAGAACGTAAGGGACTTTCACTTTCAAACTTACCATCGATTGAAGTTGGTCGATAGAATTCTTGGTAATTATCCGAACGACTCCATTTTCCTTCTACCTGAATTTTGAAATCTTTGAAAGGTTCAATCGCACTTCGATACGTTAGGCTCTGTGTTTTGGTTTGAACAAAAGGCGTATTTTGTACGGTACTCTTACTCAACCAACCATTTTCAGAAGCCCTAAATCGTACGTCACCGTCCTGACTACCTGTTACAAAACCAAAACCAGGAGCAGAACCTGTCGAACTCATTCCAAACAAACCTGGAGCGGGTAAAAAGCCTGGTAAAGTGGTCGTCTCATTGATATTATAGTTCACTTGAATACCACGAATAGCCATCAATAAACGAGTTACACTTCGTAAGAAATTAGGCTGAGGCTTCATGATTTCCTCATCATCCCCAGGGTTTCTTGCAATATTTTTACGACTAATACGAGGTTGATTGGCAAGACGTAAAGCACGAATACGGTTATACAAAGCCACAAAATCTATTTTTCCTGTAATACCTCTATCTCGGTAGTTTTTAAGAATATTTCCGAATAATACACCCGTCGAATCTTTTAAATTATACGAACTAGCCACATACGTGTAGCCAAACTTATGACTGTAATCTGCCGTTAACCAGTCGGTCAAAGGAGATTTATTCAACGGTAAACGCCAAACACCCGAGAAATTTTGCTCAAAGTTTTTGGTACGTCCGAAACGTAATAAACTTCTGCGAACAGAATCCTTCTTAGATTGTGTATCTATATCGCCCGTTGGTTCATCAATAATCGCATTTACGTTGGCGGTATAATTCAAGACAACACTTTTGGTTAAATTCCAACCCACATTATAATTACGAGTCATCAGCCAATATTTTTCAAACAATGGCGTAGCGTTGGTAAAGTTTTGTATTCCCTCAAAAGATGTTCCGTCAGAGTTTCTTAGCACCGTTTTTACAAAACTTCTGTCCATATCTGCCCTAATCGCAACACTGTTCGGCAGTGGATTAAAATTGAAATCTTTCACCCAGCGTAACATCGGGTGTGACGACTTCACGAGATTCTTAAACGGCTCAATGGGTTGCGGATTACTTGTATAAGCATACGTAATGCCTCCTTTATGAGACAATTGACGGTATTCGTTAATTAGAATACTCGTACGAGTCATTTCAGAAAACGCATAGGTAAACGTAAAGTTTTCAAAATCCCATGGACGAGCCTCTGCACCAGATGCACGGATTTTACGGACATTACTAAAGTTAATTCCTTTACGTTCTGTGTTATCTTCTACTAATTTTCTGTATGCCTCACGCTTATCTGTATCTGTAATGCTGTTAATCTTATCTTCCAAAGGAATATCTGGATCTAAGGGATCAAAATGAGGCGTGATATTCTTACGGTCATAGCTCACGTACATCGGAATCTGGAAACCCCATTTTTGAGGTAATAACTTATCCAAATTGATATTCGCCGCAATACCATATTCTAAGGTATTTTCACGACTACGGTCTGCAATTTTAGATTGAACACCTCCAAAACCATACGTCTTGAACGAGCCATTCATCGTTACGTTTGCAAAGTCTGCTAACTTCAATCCTAATTTTGCCACTCCTGCACTACCAGAAGTTTGGTCAAAACCAGAAGCTCTTAGTTCATCTACCCAAACCGTAAATGTTTTTGGTTGATGGTCATCATTGGGTAAATCATTCGGATTGCGAACCCCAATCATAATGGACATGACAGCACTTAAATCTGGTCGTCCTACTACTCTAACCGTATATTTCAGCCCATTATTCCCTTCCACTTCCATTTTATATGGAACAGTCAAGCTTTTGTTTTCTCTATCTCTTTCTCGTTTAACATCTCTTAATCGGTCAAACGGAATATTAATTTCATTTTCAGCAGGCCATACTTCCGTAGCCGCATCGGGCGACTCCGTACTTGCTCTCGATGTTAAGGAAGCACTTGGGCTTGTAGCTTTTAAACCCTTTGTTTCAATTTCATAATAGTTATCCACTTGGTCTGTACCAATACGGATAAAGCCTGTCACTTTACCATCCATGGTAGCAGTCTCGTTTGTCTGACTATGAGTATGGAAGAACATTCGTAAGTTCTTGTAATTGATAAAGTCAAACATCGTATTTTTGAATACTGCACGGGCATCTCCATCACGAAGTCCATCTACCGACAAACTCATTGATTGCTCATTCAAGGCGATGTTGTTAATGGTCGTTACGTCTCTATCACGAGTAAACCCTGGTGGCACAACATAAGGAACGATGTTATCTCCTTTGGTTGTAGAAGGGCCATTTTCTTCGATACTTACGGTGGTTAACTTAAAGTTTGCATCGTAAGGTTCTGGCGTTTCGGCCAAACCTCTTGGACTCAAATCACCTGTATATTTACGATAGTTGTAACCTGACAATTGCAAAGCAGCCATACGCATTACCACAGGAGCTTCCCACTCGGTCATATACATACGGATAAAACGCATCGACTTAAAGCCATTGATATTCCCTACTTTTTTAGAATAATTTTTAACAGGAATTCGAACCAAGAACCAATCTACACCATTTTCAGTAACCTTATCTACAATGAAGTTTTGCCCGATAGCCATTTTCTCCTTCTTCATGTCCAACTCATATTCGTAGTAGGCATCCGTGTCGTTAATGGTATTATCATTGTTCAAATCCTCTCTGTCGGGTTGCTGATTGTTTGCCTCTGTATAACCAGATGTACCTGTAGTAGCAGTGGATGGCGAGTTATTTTCCATCCCCATGTAGTCTTTATAACGTAAAATAATACTTGAGGTATTGTCGTATTTACTATTTAAGTAGTGAACAAAATCATCTCCTGCTGGGTCATTTTCAATGGTAGATAGAGCGTCTCTGTCCGTCACTTTTTGACGAATGCTGGTCAAATAATCACCAAATTTAGTTTTTTCATTAAAATAGGTATCGGTCGCTGTGGCATTGTTTGGTAAACCATCCAAACCAACGTCTTGAGCTTCACGACCATTTTCTAAGTCAAAAGCATTCGTCACAAACTGACGAGTAGGGGCTAAACCCCAGGTTGTTTCTTCGACATTACGGACTTTTCCATTGGCAGAAACCAATACTTTTTCCCCAACTGGAATTCCATTCTCAAAGTTATAACGCCCATCAGGAATCACATCTTCTGAAATATCGCCTAAGTTGATGACAAACTTTCCTCCAGCACGGTTACGAATTTCGGAATTAGCTCTGTCTTGGTCTTTGTTTCCCGTAGCACGAACAACACCCGCTTCACCATCTACAAAGGGGTTCATTACCCAAAACTCTAAGGTTTCAATATTGGCATTATCCAAATCGGTATCCGAAGTTAAGGAACGAGTAATTGCACCGAAGTTCGCTCTTGGATTGGGCAAATGTCCTTTGCTATCTAAATCGGTATTGAAGTTATACATCCCTCTTTCAGATGGGAAGTAAGCAACGTCAAAAATACCGATTGGTAAACCTGTAATGTTATTGGCTTGCGCACGGTTCGGAAATAATGCTTGCGAGGCAACCGAACGCTCATAAGCATAATTATTAGTTTCGGCAGCATTAATCCCTGGCACATTTACCGAAAAACTATTACTTCCATATAAACTAAAATCGGCGGTGTAGGCGGAGATTTTAGCTCTTTTGAAATTAACTTCGTGAGATTCTGTCAGCGTACCTCTAAACTGGTTAGGAACTGCACCAATTTTCCAAGCAGTACTTTGATTATTTAAGCTAAAAATATTTCTGGTAGCTTCAAAATCATCAATAAATGAGTTGTCTTGCACCGTACTATTTACAGCAGGAATAATGGTAGCATATTCTCCCTGAAAGTCTATTGCAGACGTTTCTTTTGTAGAAATCAGCGGTAAGGCATCCAGCATTCTAGTTAAGAACTTCGACTTACGCTGAATAGAAGCATCTACCCCAAAAACGGTATTATTGACAGGTTCGCTACCAATTTGAACTCTTCTCAAAAATCCTGGAGGACTTTCTGTTAAATGTTGGAATGTACCACCGATTCTAAAGTCATTTCCTAAAATATAATCAATGTGTGTTCCGAATAAGGTTCGAGTTTGGTTATTAAACAAGTCTGGTTTTTCATAACACACTTTGATTTCTCGGCTTGAATTAGAAACCCCAGCATTCAAGATACGCACCTTCCCAAGCTCCGCTTCTACGATATAGTCGATACCAGCAGTTAACGGTACACCACCAGCCGTCACCTGAACGGATTTTCCATCTACGCCAAAAGGTAAATTAACTTCACCTCCGCCTGCTGATTGATAACTTCCTTTCAAGAAAAACTTATTTTTACCTTGAAGTTGCTGTGCATCGGTAAGTGTTAAGCGATATAACTGGTCAAAAACATACTTATTTGTGGCTTCTACATCGCTTGAAATTTTATTTTTCAAGAAACTACCAAAAGGTTCTAAAACAGGAAAAATTACTCGCCCATTTTTACTATCAATCGTTACCCCTTCTACATAGTCAAAATTACCATCGCCTTCTATCCCATTTTCTATTACTTGGTCGCCATTGGTATTGAGTTTATCTAAACCGAAAACTTTTACCAAAGGAGTATCTTTCAGAGGACCATCTTGTAAGTTAGGATTATCAATCCCTGTTTGGTCATCCTTATAAATTACCCGTAATTGAAAACCTAACTTGTTGATTTGTTGAGCATTGAGCGAATACACGTTTTTCATCATCAAGTTCCACATCGGATGTTGTAAGTTGTTCCGAATCGTTGAAGACTTCAACAACTTCATGATAATGACTTCATCATCTTTCCGACTCTGGTAATTTTCAGTCAACTCCCCTACCTGATGCGGCTTTCCGTTTAAGGTATATTCATAAGAAACGGCTAACACCTCGTCATTTCGCAACGGTGTAACTAGGGAAATATAGCCCAATTCTGGATGAAAACGATACTCTCTATCAGTTAAGCGTTTTGCACCACGTAAAATCTCGTAGTCTGTTCCTTTACTTAAATTATCTTTTGCTAAAATCGCATTGGTTGTATCTGCCTGACGGAGAGCCAGTGCAGTAGAGGAAGTTGGGTCTGCTAAATACTTAGTATATAACGAGTTATTTTTATTATCTACGGAAGCCCCTGCACTACTTCCAGAGGTAGTAGTTACGCTAGTATTATATGGTTTTGCTTCTCCTAAATCTGAAAAGGCAACTAAATTCCGAAGGGTTTCTGTATTATTTGTTCTGTTGGTTACATAAACCTCTAAACGGGTAATTGTAACTCCCGAAGTAATTGCAGGAAGACTTTTTAGTGAGCGTTCGTAATTATCTCTAAAGAAGGTAGAGAGGAAAAAGTTTCTATTTTCGTCGTAACTGTCCGCTCGAATTTCAAAGGATTTCCCTTGCGAACCACCTCTAAGCGTAATACAATCCTGCTTAGAACGCTGTTGAGCAGCAACAAAGGTTACGTCCATTTTGCCAAAACGCATCAGGGTTTTCAAACCAAAGAGGTTTTGTACCCCAGGAATCAACTGACTATTGAGTGTCCATGAAGTATTTCCAGCTTCCACGTTTTGAAGAATGTCTTCTTCATTCGAACGCCAAGCTAGTTTTAATTGGTTTTGGAAATTGAAACTGGCCTTCGTGTCAAAATTGGTATTTAAGTTTAGCTTATCGCCAATTTTTCCTTGAAAGTTAATTTGTGCTTGTTCTTGAAAATTCAAGTTTCCTGTTCCTCTTAAATTAACAGGGGTTAGGGGATTATCATAGAATTGATACAAATAACCCACGTCCAACAGGATATTCCCATTGGGTTTAAACTCTACCTGTGACCCACCAAAAATACGGTCAATCGACGGAGGTAATTCGATTTTGGGTAATAAACCTCTCCCTTTGGTATCGTCTTTACCGTCCAAAGAAGCGGAGTATTTACGCCAATAATCTCGTAAAAATTTTTGCTGTTGTATTTTCTGATAATCCTTAAAGGAAAGTTCTTCCGCAGGACGATAATCTCCCAATTCAGGATTATCCTTAAACTGTTCGTAAACAGCTATTTTCCCAGCCGAATCTAAGCGAAATTCGGTTGAAATTCCTTTTGGATCTTTTAAAACGAAAGGAGAGTTTGCATGCTTCGATGAAAAACGAGTGGAGGTTCTGTCTTTAATTTTGAAGCGAGGACGACGACCCGATTTTTTGAGTGTGTCGTTTTCTACGGCCATTTCCTCACTGCTTGCAAAAGAGTTCCAATTGCCCACCATCGTATCCATACGAGTAGGCAATACCCACGCAAGCGAGGCAAAAACCGATAATACTAAACTCCCTGAAAGTATGTAAAACTTATTTCGTTGCACAGTGTAATTGATAAAGTAAGTAACACATTTGACGGACACTAAAAATAGTTTTAGGAGGTCATCAAAACGCTCAAATGCTTACCTAGCAGAGGTGATTTGTTAAACTTATATGCGGCTTTATGTACTGATTACTGTATATCAGAACGATAAAAACCGTATTTATATTTCTTACAAGCTTATAATTTCTTAGTTCAGTTCAAAATATGTACCAAATCTATTAGCCAATTAACGCAATGCTAATTTAATCAGTTGCTCAACGGTTAAATCGTCTCCTTCTTTCTTCAAAATAGCCTCAATACTCTTTTCTGCAACATTTTTCGGGATACCCAACGTTACCAACGCTGCAAGTGCTTCGGCCTTCACTTTTGAACTACCTGATGCCGCAAAGGTAGTGGTCGTAGAACTTCCCACACTTGAGCCAAGCATTTGTTCTTTCTTTAACTTATCCTTCAATTCGATGATGGCACGTTGAGCAGTTTTTGCACCAATTCCTTTGATACTTTGAATCGTCTTTACGTCTTCATTCACAAGAGCCGTACGAATCTCGCCCGATGACATAGACGATAACATTACTAAAGCGGTATTGGCTCCAATTCCAGAAACACTAAGTAAGTCCAAAAATAAGGATTTTTCGTCTAAATCCTTAAAACCAAATAAGACATGTGCGTCTTCACGGATACTTAAATAGGTAAATAATTTGCATTTTTCGCTTCCGTCTTGCAATGCCGAATAAGTTTGCAATGAAATCTTTATTTCGTAACCTACTCCATGTACGTCAATAATCACATAAGCGGGGTCTTTATGGGCTAACTTGCCTTCAATATAAGCAATCATCGTATCTAAAATATTTAGGTAAAAAAAAGTTCGCATAACTCAGCATCATGCGAACTCTTTATGTATTTAATCTCTTACTTATGAAACTCTTAGTTTAGTACCAGGTCTTACTAAATTCCCTTTGATACCATTCAATTTTTTCAGTTTATCTACCGAAACGCCTCCGTAACGTTGCGAAATATTCCAAAGTGTATCACCCGATTCAACTTTATGGAAACGAATTCTTCCTTTACGAACTGCTTCTTTATCTCTTCGTCTTGAATCAGCGTACTTAACCGTGCTTGTTACAGCCGATTCTTTTAAAATAAGGAGTTTTTGACCTGGAACAATCGTCGATTTACGTAAATGATTCCAAACTTTAATGTCGAAGACATCCACCTTAAATTTATCAGCAATATCACTTAAATTATCAGAGCGACGTACGATATAATACTTTTTCTTCGGTTTTTTACGAATTACAACATCTTCCATATCGTCCTCAACAACCTCTTCTTCCTCCGCTTTGGGCTTCGATTCTAACACAGGGTTATTTAGCACGATGGTCTTATTGGTATCATTCTGCGTCGAAGGAGCAACACTTGCTACTTGTACCTCCGTCATTTGGTGTTCTATGATAAATGACGGCATTTTTGTAGCAGAGTCCATAATTGACCCACGATTTGCCTTGAAGAATACCATTTCATTCTTAGGTAATCGTAACGAGAAGTTACGAGTATGACCAGGGAGAATATGCGTTAAAATATGTGGATTCAGTTTCTGAATACTTTCTAAACTCATATTACTCAAACTTGCAAACTTATCTAAGTCCAAAAATGAGTTTACATGGATCGTATCATGCGGAATGGCTTGTTCAATATTTTCGGCATAAATATCATGAGAATCTGCATGATTAATCATGTATAACATCCCAATATATTGAGGCACATAACTACGAGTCTCTTTGGGTAAACAGTTATAAATATCCCAAAAAGTTTGACCACCATTACATTTACGAATGGCTCTTCTTACATTGCCAGGCCCTGTGTTATAAGCTGCCAAAACCAAATGCCAATCACCAAAAATAGTATATAACTGACGCATATAACGACAAGCTGCCTCTGTGGCTCTTTCGGGGTCAAAGCGTTCATCTATGTATTCATCAATGCGTAAACCAAAATCAATACGAGCGGTTTTAGGCATGAACTGCCACAGACCGCCAGCACCCGCACGAGATAATACTCTTGGGTTTAAACCTGACTCAATTAAAGATAGGTACTTTAATTCATCTGGCAAGCCGTATTTCTTCAAATATTTCTCATACAATGGGAAGAACATATCTTTTTTCTCCAACATTGTCTTCGTAAATGACGGTTTACGATAGGCAAAATACTCCACAAACTGATGGGTAAAGCTATTGTAAGTCAGAGGGATTTCCTTTTGCAAAGCAAGCAAACGAGGCTGAACCAATTTTGGGTCAATCAACCATGTTTGTTCAACTACAATAGGCTGATTCGGAGCGGTGATGCTCGTAGAATCAGTAGCAGTTGTTCCGTTGCTTGCACCTTCTACTTGGGCAAAGCCACCATAGTTGGCTACTAACAAGGACGCTAATATGCACTTGCGTAAAATAGTTAATTTCATCTGATTTCAGACTTTATAAAATGTGAAGACCAACCTAACAAACTAAAGATTAGTTTTAGCAGCCTACTCATTAAGTTACTCCTAAGAAAGGATTTTCCAATTTAAACTCAAATAAGCTCCTACAAAGATAGAAAAAAAACATGGATGCCTATCCAGTCTTTACAGGTTAAATCAATACAAAATCTAATCTATAAAGTATTAGCAAATGCCAATAATTCAGCCTCTTTAAACGCACCACCCATTACTTGGAAAGCGATTGGCATTCCATCGTTATCGAGTCCATTGGGAACTGAGATGGCTGGTAAACCTACCACATTGGCTTGTACGGTAAATAAATCACCTAAATACATCTGAAGTGGATCAGTAGTTTTTTCTCCTACTTTATACGCCGTCGTTGGAGTTGTTGGACACACTAAAAAATCATACTGCTCTAATAACGTATCGGTATATTCTTTAATTAATCTTCTTACTCGCTGAGCTTTGGTATAATAGGCATCGTAGTAACTAGCACTCAACACAAATGTTCCAAGCATAATACGCTTACGTGTTTCTTTGCCAAAACCTTCTGCTCTTGATTTTTTATACATCGACATCAAGTCAACTGCATCATTACTTCTGTGTCCGTATTTCACGCCATCAAAACGAGATAAATTAGAACTAGCTTCGGCCGTTGTCAAGATATAATACGTAGGTAAGAAATACTTAATTAATGGAAAATCCACTGCTTCAACGGTATGTCCTTCTGCTTTCAATGCCTCTAATTTAGCCATTGTTGCCGCTTTTACTTCTGGTTGCAAACCATCACTTTCTACGGCTTCACGAAGGTAGGCTACTTTATAACTTGCCTTTGAGGGTTTTAAATCCGCATACGCATCCGTTGGCATCGTAGAAACCGTACTATCTTGTTCGTCTTTACCTGCGATAACTTCAAGTAACAAAGCGGCATCCGCTACCGATTTAGTGATAGGTCCAATGCAATCAAAAGAAGAAGCATACGAAATTAAGCCCCAACGAGACACCCGTGAATAGGTTGGCTTCAAGCCCACTAATCCACAAAAACCAGCTGGCATACGTACAGACCCACCTGTATCAGTACCCAACGATGCAAAACACATATCTGCCTGAACAGCCACCGCAGAACCTCCCGAAGACCCACCTGCTACACGGTTTTCGCCTAAAGCATTTAAACAGATACCATACGCTGAATTCTCGTTGGTAGAACCCATCCCAAACTCATCACAGTTTTGCGAACCGATAATGATAGCATCTTCTTCTACACAACGTTGAACGGCAGTTCCACTAAATTGAGATTCAAAGTTTTCTAATATTTTACTCCCTGCTTGTGCCACGTGACCTTTGTAACAAAGCAAGTCTTTTATTCCTAACACCAAACCAGCTAATTTACCTGCTGTTCCTTCCTTGATTTTTTGATCAACTTGGGCAGCTTTGGCTAAGGCTTCTTCTTCAAAAACGTTTAAAAAAGCATTTAGCGTCGCATTTTTTGCTGCAATATTTTTAAGATAAAAATTAACTAGTTCAATACAAGTAAGTTTTCCTGTGTTTAAATCTTGTTGTATTTCGGTTAGTGTTGTATAGTTTTTCATACGTAGTTCAATTCCTGTACTATAGCCGTGACTATAAAAAATAAGAGCATAGTTAACAGCAAATGAGGCGTTAACTATGCAATTTGAGGTATTCGTAAATTAAAAGAATTAATTATTTCTTAGCATCATCATCCAAACCTTTGCTGATTTGTTCTTGAATATCTTTCTGAGCATCCTTAAACTCTTTCATTCCTTTTCCTAAGCCTTTCATTAATTCTGGCAATTTTTTACCACCAAAAAGAAGTAGGATAACCAAACCGATAAGTAACAATTCACCGCCACCTAAACCGTTTAAGAATAATAATATTGCTGTTAATTCCATTTCAGTAATGAGTTAAAATTTTTGTAAAGATAGCAGTTGATTTTTAAAACGTAACAAGGGTCTATGGGTTTTCTTTAACCAAGTTTAATTACCCCACTTCGCTCCCATGCTTCAAAGGCCTCAATGTCGCTTGCTAATGAGCTAAAAAGCCAGCCTAACAGAGCAATGTCGTCGCTCAAGCCAATAATGGGCAAAATGTCTGGAATTACATCAATCGGCGAAATGAAATAAATAAAGACCGCTACAATTTTAAGAATCGTTGGCCAAGGAATCACTCTGTATGTGCCTGATACATAAGCTTTCACCAAACGACCAAGTGTATTAAAACGGTCTAATACGACAGTTCCCATACTTTTCCCCTCTTTATCTCCCACGTGTTTTGCTTTGACTAACACTTCTCTCAATAATTCAAGAAGAGCTACACTGCCAACGCCATATTTACCTGCCTTCTTGGTTGCTTTTTTAAAAAAATAAGAGCTTAATACTCGGCTGATTAAATCTTGCTGATTCATTTTAAGAACGAATTAATAATCGGTTAAAAAACTAAGATGAAGGGATGAGTTAACAAAAGACTCATTCCACTCATTAGACGAAACGGGATAGTAAAAGTATCAACCGTTTGTTGAATTATTACTTCCTTGATAACGTCAGCATAAGCATTTTATTATTACTTACTCATTGATGTTACGCATAAATAAAGCCTTTGCGTTTCCACAAAGGCTCATTGTTATCGTAGCTTCGCAAAAAAGCCTATCCTATTTCACACCCGTAATGAAGTACTCTGTGTCTCCCATCCATGAGAATTTCAAATAGCGTTGTTCATAATGCAGCGATACTCGTTTTCCTGTAATCATGGCATCTTCTAATTGTTTTGAAATCACATCGTCACTATCAGCTACGGTGAAAGCCCAAAGGTTATTCGTCATATTTCCTACGCTCCCTTGCGCTCCTACATTAAGTTCTCCTTCGATTGTTTTGAAGAAATACCCTTTCTTTGATAACTTAGAAACAACTCCAGCTCTTTCACCCTCTGAATAAGGGAAACGAGTTAATAAGTAACTAATGCCTAAAGACAATACCAGAAAAAGAACTAAGCCTATTACTAATTTTCTAAAAAAATTCATGGTCGTTTGCTTTGCAGAAAGTAATTGATCGTTGAATGCCATAAATGTTGAGTTACAAGATAAAGTGATTACGTAGTTATATTCCAAAATTGCAAAACTTTGATTTAGTTTGCAATTACTTTGCATCAAATTACATACATTTCACATTAATCAAAGAATTTAAGCCTCAATAAACGAAATTTTACTTTGAGCGAATCGCTATCACAGGGTCCATCTTAGCTGCTGACCACGCAGGAATAATTCCAGAAAGAATTCCGATGACACTTGATACGCCCACTCCTAAAATTAAATTTTTGGCAGACAAAACAATCGGGAATGTTGGAATGGGAATGAAGGTAATTAAATACACCAAAAACAACCCAACCAAACCGCCGAGTAAACTCAAGAAAATTGCTTCAAATAAAAATTGAGCCAAAATAAAATAGTTTTTTGCTCCAAGCGATTTCTGAATTCCGATAATATTAGTCCGTTCTTTCACCGAAACAAACATGATGTTGGCAATTCCAAAACCTCCTACCAGCATCGAAAATAAGCCAATAACCCAACCTGCAAGGGTCAGTACGCCAAAAACTCCTTCAAAAAACTTGGTCGCTCCATCCAGTCGATTGATGGAAAAATTGTCTTCGTCCAATGGTTTTAGTCCTCTAATATTTCGCATTAAGCCTTCGATTTCACCTTCCAGAACAAACTCACCGACATCGGATGTAAGTGCTTTTAAGGCAATATCTGGCTGAGGATCATCTTTTTGGAAAATATTAGCAAACGTTCTGTAAGAAATATATGCCTGAGCATCGGGGTCGTCGTCGCCCAAACTGCTCAGTAAATCTTTCCCTTTTTTAATCAGTACGCCAATCACTCTAAATTTTACGCCATTTACTTTAATCTCTTTGTCAATTGGGTCAATATCTCCAAAAAGGGTTTCTGCAATGGTAGAACCTATAATAATGGAAGATGCCCCACTTTCGGTTTCTTTTTCGACAAAATATCGTCCCTTAACGACATTCATTTCTTGTATTTTATCGTATTCAAACGAACATCCTGTTAAGGTCGCATTCAAGCTGTTACTTCCATTTTTGAAAGTAAGTCCACCTTTCCTATCCATGATGGCAATTGCCTGACGGCTATCTACTTTTTCCTTCAAATATTGATATTCACTAAATCGGGTATTAGGACGATTCAGGTATTTCCACCAAGGATAATTATTTGAAAAAATCCACGGCCATTTACCCACATAAACTACCCCTTTTCCAAATGATTCTAACTCGGTGGTAATGCTTCTGTTCATGGAGTCCACCAACGTTAAGACAGCAATAATGGAGAAAATGCCAATCGACACCCCTAGCAAAGACAAGGTTGTACGAAGGATATTTTCAGTAAGAGCTTGCCAAGCAAAACGAAGGCTTTCAAATAGTTGTCTGAGTAGTTTCATTGGTTGTTGAGCCTATACGATGGTTACACACCGAAAAGGTATAAACGGATACGTTACGGTTATTCTAACATAAAAACAATCGAAGATAATGTTACTATGGCAGAAATAAAGCTATTTATGATTAGTGGTTAGTTTTGAGTTAACGATGGTAAAATATATACAAGATTGGGAGTTTCTTTGCTGAGGCTAACGTTTCTGCACCATTTTTGTTTATGAGTAATTGGTAGGTATAATCTGGATTTTTTACCTATAAATAATAACAACGGTTTGAAGAACCAAGTGCAACGTGTATATTGCATGATGTAATTCATCTATGTTTTAACGCCTTTTTAAATTCAAAAATCCACTAAAACAGTTTACCAAAAATCGGTCATAGTATCAGATGAAACGTTTTATTAGCCGATTTTATATTACCCATTACTACAATCAATATTACCATCTTTACTTGAAGAGTACGCTACAACAATGAAGACAAAAATAACGCTTAGTGATTTCATCGAATTACAAGAAGAACTTAGTGGATCTATCTATTTTGACAACTCAACGGAACACAACGCCGTCAAGTTATTATATTCAACAGATGCCTCTGTATATCAAGAAAAACCGATTGCAGTGGCAATTCCTCGGAAAGATTCCGACCTACAATCCTTAGTAAAATTTGCTCGTAAACATCAGCTTACCCTTATTCCTCGTTCGGCAGGTACATCCCTAGCTGGGCAAGTGGTGGGTAAGGGCATCGTGGTGGATACGTCCAAGCATTTTGGGGCAATTTTAGAAATTAATCAAGAAGAAGGCTGGGTACGTACACAACCTGGCATCATACGAGACGATTTAAATGCTCAACTAAAACACCTTGGGCTGATGTTTGGCCCAGAGACCTCTACGGCAAGTCGTGCCATGATTGGCGGAATGGTGGGCAATAACTCTTGTGGCTTACACTCCATTGTTTGGGGGGATACTCGTGACAATCTATTGGAAGCAAAAGTAATTCTGAGTGATGGAACTGAAACCATCTTTAAGCCTCTGAGCAAAGCAGAATTCTATCAGAAAGCCCAAGCAAAAGGTACAGAAGTCACTATTTATCGATAAATTAATAAAATATTACATAATCCATTTAATCAGGATGCAATCGAGAAAGCATTTCCGAAAAAGGCCCTTACTCGTAGAAATACGGGCTATGCTCTTGATATGCTGGGCGATTGCGAAATTTTCACGGAAGACTCCAGCAAACCGTTCAACTTTTGTAAACTCTTAGCGGGTTCAGAAGGAACGCTTGCTTTTATTACGGAAGTGAAATTAAAACTGATGCCCTTACCTCCACAAGAAACAGGCTTAGTTTGTATTCATTGTGAGAGTATCATGGATTCGCTTCATGCCAATATTATTGCCCTAAAGCATCAGCCAATGGCTTCAGAATTGGTGGATAAGTACATTTTGGATTTCACGAAAGGGCATCATGAATATCATAAAAATCGTTTCTTCATTGAAGGTGATCCTGCGGCGATTTTAATGGTAGAGTTCATGGCCGATACACAAGAGGAAATTACGCTAAAGGCGGAGGCACTCATAAACGATTTGAAAGCAGCAGGAAATGGCTATGCTTACCCGATTATTAGAGGCGAAGATACCAAACCTGCTTGGGATGTAAGAAAAGCGGGATTGGGACTCATCCGTAATTTACCTGGCGACATACAGCCCGTGAATCTGATTGAAGACTGTGCCGTTTTACCAGAGGATTTACCTAGCTACATTGCAGATCTTCAAGAATTGCTTAAAAAGCATCAGGTAAATGCTTCGTATTATGCCCATGCAGGTGCTGGAGAATTGCACGTTGAACCAATGATTAACCTCAAAACGGTTGAGGGTAAAAACCTATTCAGAACGATTCTGCAAGAAACAGCCGTATTGGTTAAAAAATATGGAGGGTCGTTGAGTGGCGAACATGGAGATGGTCGTTTGAGAGGAGAGTTTATTGGCTTTATGATGGGGACAAAAGTATATGACCTCCTCCATGAAGTAAAAACGATGTTTGACCCAACGGGCATTTTTAATGCGGGTAAAATTGTCAATACGCCGCCTATGAACGAATCGCTACGGTATGAGGCGGGTAAAGAAGCGGTAGAGATTAAAACTATTTTTGATTTTTCTGCTCAGGAAGGAATTCTTCGTTTAGCCGAAAAATGTTCGGGTTCGGGCGATTGCCGTAAGTCGGAAATCACAGGAGGAACCATGTGTCCGAGTTTTATGGCAACTCGTCTGGAAAAAGATACTACCAGAGCCAGAGCAAATATGCTACGCCAATTCTTGACACAAGACCCAAGCGAGAATAAAAGCGATACCAAAGGCCGTCAAGGCGGAGACGAGGTGAAACATGTCTTAGACCTTTGTTTATCTTGTAAGGGTTGTAAATCAGAATGCCCATCGAAGGTAGATGTGGCCAAAATGAAAGCTGAGTTTTTACAACATTACTACGATGCCAACGGAGTTCCGTTCAGAACGAAAGTGATTGCCAACTTTACCAAATCGCAAAAATGGGCTATTAAAGTTCCTGCCTTGTATAATTTCGTGGTTCAAAACAGCTTTACTTCTGGAATTGTGAAGAAGTTCTTAGGTTTTGCTCCCGAACGTAGCTTACCCACTGTGGGCAAAACAACCCTTCGTGACTGGCAAATTAATCGTTTAAAAACTCAGGCAAAAAGAGAAAAAAATAGCCTTTATAGCAAAGTCCCTTTGCCAAGTAAAAGTGGTCGTGTGCGAGCTAAAAAAGGAAAAGTATATCTATTCTGCGATGAATTTACGAATTATAACGATGTAAATTTAGGACAAACGACCATTTTGCTGTTGACTTCTTTGGGTTATGAAGTGCATATCCCCGAACACCTTGAAAGCGGTCGGACGTACCTATCGAAAGGGCTTGTCAGAGAAGCTCAACAAATCGCTATCCGAAATGTACAGTTGCTTTCAGCGGCAATTCAAGACAATTGCCCTATTATTGGCATTGAACCTTCGGCAATTTTAACCCTTCGTGACGAATATCTTGAATTAGTTCCTCCTGCTCTATTGCACGATGCGGAGCGGATTGCTGAAAACACCTATCTAATTGATGAGTTTTTAGCCCAAGAAATTGATAAGAAAATAATCACGAAAGAGTTGTTCACGAAAGAAAAGCAGTTAATTAAATTACATGGACATTGTCACCAAAAGGCTCTTTCGTCGTTGGTAGCAACCAAAAAAATTCTTTCTTTGCCCGAAAATTATGAAGTACAACTAATTCCATCAGGTTGTTGTGGCATGGCGGGTTCCTTTGGATACGAAGCTGAACACTATGATGTTTCCATGAAAATTGGTGAACTTGTCCTCTTTCCAACAATTCGTAAGCAAGACAACTCAGTTATCATTGCAGCACCAGGAACAAGCTGTCGCCATCAAATAAAGGACGGTACGGGGCGGGTAGCATTACATCCCGTCGAGATTCTTTGGAATGCATTAAGCGACTAAACCAAGATAATAATTCCTCGAAAAAATATAAAAAAATCGTTATCTTTACAAATAAGAGACCAATTAACCAATCAAGGTTACGCTTAACTCCTGTTTTATATTAAAATTTAGACGAAAAGTAATTAATTCTACTTCGGAACTTGATTTTAATAGGAATAGGAGTTAATTTACTTTTTTGAAATCCCGACCCAAAACTACTTATCTCAATTAACACACTAACCATGAGAAAACTATTTACCCTGACATTACTGTTTACTACAGCGACGAGTGTTTTCGCAAATGCAAATCCTTCTCGATTAGATTCATCCAGAGTATTTATCGGCAACATGCAAGTTGGTGAACGTATGGAGTCGATGGATATTGCTCGTAAAAACGTCATCTTAACACTTCGAAGAGATCTTGAAAGTCTGGAAAAAAATGCTAAAAGCACCATTTTTACAGAACTCAGCAATTTAAGTAAGGAAAACGTAATTAATGCAGATGGATACGCAACGATGCTTGCCAAATTGGACAAGAAATACAAGGCCGATGCCAAAACGATTGAAACCGATAATATTCGGGACATTTTTCAGATAGACCAAAAAAGCGACATCAAACGTCGTCATTCCAATGTCATCTCGGCACAGTGTTTTAATTCTAAAACAGAGGGTATTTTCTTCAAAATGAAGGACTACTCAAACGACGAAATTGTATCATTTCCACTAGAAACACTAAAGGGGAATTCACGCTACGGTTTAGTAGAAAACTATCATCAGGGTTTTGCTCGTATCAAGAAAGACCAAGTGTTTGGTTTTTTGAACTTTTGTGGAGATGAAATTATCCCATGTCAATACGAAAAAGCCGAAAACTTCAACGACGGAAAAGCACTCGTAAAGAAATTCGATTGGTATTTCGTTGATATGTATGGCAATGAGAGCGATGCACTAGAAAATGTAACTGATGCTCAAGCCTTGCGTTCGGGCATTAGCATTGCCAAATTTAAAAATGGCAAGATGGCTTTGATTGACAATAGCTATGATGTAAGCAAAAAACCACTATCTGACTTTTTTGATGAAATTAGCAATTTCAATAAGGATTTATTGAGAGTAAAACAAGGCAAAGGATATGGACTTATTAAATTAGACGGTTCTATCAAAATTGACCCGATTTATGATAATTTAAACCCAGCTGCCGAACATGGCAAATGGATGATTATCGAACAAAATAAAAAAATGGGTTTAATGGATACCGAAGGAAACATCAAAATTAAACCTTCGTTTAGCCAGATTATGCCATTAGCACTTGATCCAAACCTAGGCTTTACGGCTTCATTAGGTATTGCCAAAGACGAAATGGGAGTTCACCTAGTAGATTTTAACGATCTTCGCACGAGTAAAACCTATCAAACCATCGGTGATTTCAATAAATATGGCCTTGCTCCAATTAAAGATGGTAAATACCTAGGTTTCATTAATACCGACCTTAAAGTAGTTATCGAACCAATTTATCGTACACTTGGTACTTTTAACCAATACGGATTGGTATCAGCTTGTAAAGACGGAGTAAATGGCTCGCTTAGATGTGGCTATTTACAAAACGATGGTACAGAAGTGATTCCATTGAAATTTGATGAGGTAGCTAACTTTAATAAATTAGGCTTAGTCGTGGTTCGTGAGAACGCCAAAAATTGTAGCCTTCCTTCTGGTAACTGTAAAGTGGATATGGTCTATGACAAAAGCGGAACACTCGTAATCGGAAAAACCAACGAAGCTGCTCCAATCGGAATTCGTTATGCTACTACTGATACCCTTTTTAACAATAGTTATATCGTAATTAAGACTTTTACGCCTACTTCTAACAACGATGAGGAGTTAGAATATAATTTAATTGAGCGTAATTCGTATCACCGTATTACGAACACTGGCTATAAATCTATCCGAAAATACGATTCTAATTACTTATTTCCTGTAATGAAGGACGGGAAATGGGGCTTGATTGATACCAGTGGTAAAGTACTATCAAAGCCTACTTACAAAGAAATGATGTATTCGACAGAAGGTTTGTATGGCGTAAAATTTGATAATAATAAATACGGTTTCATTGATAAAAAAGGAAAAGTACAAATTGCATTCGACTATGACGAAGTTCGTCCGTTCAATAATGGTCTTTCGATTGTATCAAAAGGGCCAGGTAAACTAGGCGTGATTAACCGTTTTAATGCGAAAATTGCTCCCTGTTATTTTACAGAAATCAATATTCTACCTGCTACAAAGCAATTTGAATTGATTGATAATATTGGAAGTAAGTTCATCCTTAATAGCAATGGCGATTGCGTAACAAACTGTACTCGCTTTGACGAAATCAGAAAACTTGCCAATCAATAACAGGTTTTTAAATGCTTTTTTTGATTCCACTGATCCATCTCCTACCTTTGGGGATGGATTTTTTAACATAAACCAGACACGATGTTACTTTATAATACAACATACAGCATAGAATTAGGCAACGAAGAAGACTTCTTAGCATGGATGAAAGAAACTCACCTGCCTGAAGTAATGGCAACGGAATTACCTTTGGAACATAAAATGTTACAATTATTAACCGAAGTGGATAATGGAGCGGCTACGTTTTCGGTACAATATATTTTCAATAATCCACGTAAATTAGAAACATTCAGAAATACGTATTTGGATTCTTTTAAAGAGAAAATTGATGACCGATACAGAGGTAAATATGTTTTCTTTGAAAGTTTATTGAAGGAGGTGTAAGATAGGTAGTAGGTAGTAGGTAAAAAAAAGGTCTGAGTTTTGGTTTTCAAAACTCAGACCTTTTTTTTGCCTATTATTTTTCCAACAGTTGAAGGATGTCATTATAAATTCCGGGGTCACTTGGACGTTTGGCATTTTTATCTACGAACTCCCCTTTTTTATTCATCAACATATAGCGAGGAATCGACTGGATTTTGAAGAACTTTGCAGCATACGAATCCCATCCTCCTTCAGAATGCAAATTCAAGCCATTGTCGAGCTTTAGTACTTCCATGCCTTTTTTCCAATTTTCCTCTTTTTCGTCTATCGAAATGTATAAGAAAACAATATCTTTCAATTGCTTTTCGGTAAATCTGCCATGTAAGGTTTTAGAATAAGGAAACTCCTGACGGCATGGGCCACACCACGATGCCCAAAAATCCAAATAGACTACTTTTCCTTTCAAACTAGCTAAAGAAACAGTATCTCCTTTGATATTCACCGCTCTGAATGACTTCTTATCTTCTTCCTTTTTGGCTAAATCTTCATCTTTTTTAGTCATCACATCGGCACATTTTTGCTTTACTAAATTGGCCAACTTTTCTGACTGTGGTGTGATGGTAAGTGCTTCAAAAGTATTACGAACTACAGAAGGCGTAGTGATTTGACATTGTGAATCAAGTAGATATGCCAAAAATAACTGATACGAATATACAGGTAAATGTTCTCTAGCAAAACGATGTTTGTCCGTCATTGCCTTTCCCTTATCAGCATATTTCACAAAGTTCTGCTCTTTGGAATTATAATAAGTCACGTAATAAATCAAGAAATTTCGGTATGACGATGAAAGCAAAGCCTCATCCGTAATTTTCTTTTCATCTAGTTCGTCCAACATCGCAGAAGGCAAGGACATCACCACATTTTGTCCCGTGTTGGCGTTAGAACGAATCACAGGATATGCTAAAATATACATCCAATAATTCCAGCGAATCTGGTTTTCAAGATAAAGGCGAAAAGACTCCGAAAATTGAGCTTTACCTTCGTAGTTTTTATAGAAAGAAGACTGCTCTTTTTTAGAATCGAACAAGTTCATTTCCCACACGTCCACGGGAGTCGTTCCCATTTTGGCAAACATGGTTGGCGTAGAATAGTCAACGACAAATTTCTCATAGAAACGAGTTAAAAAGGTATTTTCTAAGCTTCTATCGCCCTTAAAAACAACCGACTTAATCAAGTCTTTAGTATCAAAACTAAGAGACACGTTATCCCCTTTTTCTACATACAAAATAAGCTGTTGTTTTTTCAAACGCAACTCAACTACCGAAGGTTTTTCGATTGCTAAGGAAAACGAAAAAGAAGCTTTATCTTTCGTCAGTACCTGTTGTTGTTTTTCGGGTTGAATCCCTAACATCAACGGGTCATAGACCAACACTAAGGTATCGTTTTCCGCTCCTTGAACTGAACCAGAAATTTGAATCGACTGTGCTTGAACTCCCCATGAGAACAACAAAAACAGCAATAATACGTGTATTTTCATCTTAAAAAAAGCTTAATTTACCACTCAATAGGCGTTAATCCCTTACTCATTAAATATTCATTGGCTTGCGAAAAATGCTTTGTTCCGAACCATCCACCTGCATTAGCTGCCATGGGCGAAGGGTGCTTTGCTTTTAATACCTGATGTTTCTGAGCGTCTATTACCGCTCCTTTATCCTGTGCATAACGTCCCCAAAGCATAAAAACGACATCCTTTTTTTCATCCGAAATGGTTTTGATGACGGCATCCGTAAACATTTCCCATCCTTTTTTCTGATGCGAACCCGCTGCTCCTGCTCTAACCGTTAACGTTGCATTTAACAATAAAACTCCCTGTGTAGCCCAACGCTCTAAGTTACCCGATTTAGGAACAGAGATGCCTAAATCATCTCTAATTTCTTTAAAAATATTCAACAGCGAAGGTGGAGACGCAACGCCATCATTAACCGAAAAAGATAAGCCCATTGCCTGACCTGCACCGTGATAAGGGTCTTGCCCCAAGATAACGACTTTGGTATCGTCAAACGTACATTTATTGAAAGCGTTAAAAATTAATTTCCCTGGTGGATAAATCACCTGACTCGCATATTCTTGCTTAACAAAAGACACTAAATCGGCAAAATACGGTTTTTCAAACTCTCCAGAAAGACGTTCTTTCCAAGAAGCTTCAATCGATACATTCATGTTGTTATGGAGTTAATACCAGTAATTTTCTAGGATACAAAAAATGAACCAAAGCCATTTCATAGCAAAAATACACATAAGACGGGCTTTATTCACCATATAAATAAGTTCTGTTTTTTTAGGGAGAAGAATAAACCAAATC
Source organism: Spirosomataceae bacterium (assembly GCA_049241065.1). Lineage (GTDB taxonomy): Bacteria > Bacteroidota > Bacteroidia > Cytophagales > Spirosomataceae > JALRIJ01. The sequence continues at coordinate 2,848 of JBMLRK010000217.1, read as the reverse complement.
ACGCTTTTTTTCGTTAATTTTATACTGAGCAAAACTTAACGACTCGCATACAATGATTTCAGCCATAACCAACGGTGTAAAAGTTAGTGTTGTAACCCAATATTTACCCGAACATTCAAATCCATTTCAAGCCCATTTTGTATTTTCATATAGAATTCGCATCGAAAATGAAAGCGATTACACGGTGCAGTTACTTCGCAGACATTGGTACATCCATGACACTACGGGTGTTGTCCGTGAAGTAGAAGGTGAAGGCGTTGTAGGGGTACAACCTGTGCTAGAACCTGGGCAAGTCTATGAATACACCAGTGCTTGTAACTTAAATTCTTCCATCGGAAAAATGGCAGGTACATACCTGATGGAACGTATTTTTGACGGTAAGCACTTCCAAGTTGTTGTTCCAGACTTTGCGATGATTGCACCCTATAGACTTAACTAAAAGAAGATGTGTAAAAAGTATAGCGTTTAAGGTTTAAAGTATTTGATACCAACTAATATTCATATTTTCACCTTTAATCCGAGCGGCAGTTGCTCATAACTTTTGACTTTTTACACACCTCCCAAATTCCTCATATTAATCAAAACACAGTACTCTTGCTTAAACGTTATCTTTCTTATTTACTCAACGCCACAGACGAACACGGTGTTCATTCTCCTTTTGTTTTTAGACTTTATTGCGATGTAATCCGTCGGAAAAAGGCACGGTATTTCCAACTTATCCGAGTTGCCCCCAGTGATGAACTCGATTTTTCAGAAAGAAATCAAGCTGAAATTTCTGCAACAAAAGCCATTGAAACGCTACGAAATAAGTTATTACAAGATAATCGAAAAATTACCATTACCGACTTTGGTGCTGGTTCTCGCATCTACAAAGGTAATGAACGATTAATTCGTCAGATTGCTAAAAGTGCCGAAAAATCTCCTGCTTTTGGACAGTTATTGTTTCGTCTAATCCATCATATTCAACCCAAAACAATTTTTGATTTAGGAACTTCCTTAGGCATGACTACCCTCTATCAGGCAAAAGGAAATCCTGATGCTCAAGTAGTTAGTTTTGAAGGCTGTGAAGCAACCGCTACGATTGCCCAACAGAATTTTGACGAATTAGCTTGTTCAAATATCCGTTTAGTTACGGGTAACTTAGACCATACCCTACAGGAAGAACTCCAGAGAATCACGCAATTAGATTTTGCTTTTTTCGATGCCAATCACCGCTATCAACCAACGGTAGATTACTTTGAAAAGTGTTTAGAAAAAGCCCACGAAGAAAGTATTTTTGTCTTTGACGACATCCATTGGTCAGACGAAATGCACGCTGCTTGGCAGTACATACAAGCCCATTCGGAAGTAAGCGTGACCATAGACCTCTTTTACGTAGGCATTATTTTTTTTCGTAAAAAACAGCCTAAACAACATTTTGTATTGAAGTTTTAAGGGTACACGGGTTTTAACCCGTGTATAGTGAAATGATAATACTACGGGTTAAAACCCGTAGCCCCCTATCGCTCCAACTCAATCACATGATCCAGTTCGTTTTTATCCATGTTGGCAAGGTCAAAAACGTAGTAGCCACTGTCTAATTTCTGGAATTTAATAGGACTTCCATTCTTAAACCATTTAGCTGTTTTGAACCCTTGAGGGATTTTCAACAGGAATTTATCGTCTTGAAATTTCAATAAATGCAAATAGGTCTTGTTTCCTTTTTCGGTTACAGCTCCCCATTCCTGCGGACGAATAATGCCTCCTTTTGTACCATAAATAGTTTCTCCGTAAACGCTTGTCCACTCCCCTACTTTCGCTAAACGCTCTACAAATTCAGGCTGGATTTCTCCGTTTGGCATAGGGCCAACATTCAATAAAAAATTTGCTCCATAACCAGCAGCACGCACCAAGTAATCAACCAACTGTTTAGGCGATTTGTAGTTGTTGTCTTTGATATTAAAGCCCCAAGCACCGTTTAAGGTCTCGCACGTTTCAAGCGGTAAAGGCGAAATTGCTTGTCCACTAAGACCACCCTTGTTTTCGCCAGGTAAATCACGTTCAAACATCTGAAAGTCTTCTCCAGCAATAGGACTTAAATGGTGGTTATTTCCAATCAAACATTGCGGTTGAAGTTGGTGGATAAGGCTATAAATTTCATCGTATTTCCAATCAATTTTAGACTGCAAGGTTTTGTCGTGGTCATTATCCAACTGATCCCAATGTCCATCAAACCAGATTGCTGATACCTCTCCGTAGTTAGTTAACAACTCCGTCAATTGGCTTTTCATAAAAGCTAAGTAACTGGCATAATTACTCTTTTTTGTACGTCCAGTTCCCTTACCCGTCTTACCTGTTTCGTAAGGATAATCGTCACGATACCAATCCAAAAGAGAATAATAGAAGCAAATTTTGATTCCTTGCTTATGGCATTCATCCGCCAATTCTTTCACAATATCACGCTTATAAGGCGTATTCATAATACTCCACGTTGATTGTTTGGTATCAAAATTACTAAAGCCATCGTGGTGACGAGTAATCAGCGTGATGTACTTCATTCCTGCTCCTTTGGCAATACCTACCCATGTTTTAGCATTAAAATCAACAGGATTAAAAGCCCTTTGCAACTTGGTGTAATCCTTCACAGGAATATTTTTATTTTGCATCACCCACTCGCCATCGCCTAACACACTGGATAATCCCCAGTGGATAAACATTCCAAAGCGAGCCTGTTGAAAGGCTTCACGAGCTTTTATGTTTTCAGGACTGGGCGTATAACCCGTTTGAGCCATAACCGATACCGTTGCCAAAAGCAACATCAAACAAGCGTGTATTTTTTTCATATTATTGATAAAGTATTGAGTTTTTA
>JBMLRK010000216.1:25784-49912 GCA_049241065.1 Spirosomataceae bacterium | reverse complement strand
AATTTAGGTTATAAGTACAAGGAATTAGTTAGCTAAACCTATAAGGTTTTAGGTAAATGGTCTGACTATAAGGCTATTATAAACTAAACCTTATAGGTTTTCACACCAACTTATCTCGTCCCTTTACTTATTCAAGTTTGAAAAGGGACAGAGGCACAAAGTTCTAGCTATGCGATAGTTAATTTGTAACCTCAATCGGTTCAGTATGTAATTAAATTTAAGCTATTGATTATCAGGTACAAATTATTCAGAAATGGGTTTCAACTCGTTCACCTTACTTTCGGCTTTGGCTTTCTTTTTAAAAAAGCCTTTTAGTAAAAAATTATGTTGTACTGCTTCCAAATCATCGTCTAATTTTTGGCTACCCGATTCTAAGTTTTTCATCGTTTTTTTAAATGAATTACCTGTTGCTGTATCGTTTAAAAGTATGCCAATCGTGTTATTTTTCCGAGTAAACTGTGAACTCATTTGATTGATATTTTCGGTAAATGTACTCAAGGCATTGCCTGTATGTTCCAATTTATTAACGGTTCTCTGTATTCGATGATACATCAGGGTGTCGCTTACTAAATCGTTGATTGAATTTCCTCGTTTGGTGATTTTATCTGAAAACTTAGCAACGTCCGACAAAATCACTTTACTTGACAAAGAAACATCCTTGAAATTTTTAGCCGTATTGTCCAGATTATCAATGGTTTTAGTAAGTTTTACCGCCATTGATTTATCGTTCAATAAGGTAGCAATCGTACCACTTCCTGTATCCAATTTTTTAGTAATATTTTTGAAAGTCGTCGTTATTTCTACCAAATTTTTATTGTTGACTTGTAGCGTTGCCATCATATCTTCGGTACTAAGGATATTTTCAACCCGTAATAAATCATTTTTTCCGACCTGTGGTTGTGTAGAATCTCCTCCGTAAATAAGCACAATTTTATTTCCGATAAATCCATCTGTGCCAATTTTTGCTTTGGCATCTGCATGAATATGCTCTTGAGCTTCGTTGTCGATGCTCATTGTCACAATCACTTTTGAATCTCCATAAAAGTCGATGGCATGTACTGTCCCAATTTTTAAGCCTGAAAACCAGATGTTTGCCCCAACGGTTAATCCGCCTACGTCCTTAAAAATTGCTTTCAGGGGAAATGATCGTACAAACGTTTTTTTCTGCCCGCCCAATGTAAAAACAGTCACAACCAAAATTGCCAGTCCCACAAGGATAAATAAGCCCACAATGACAGGACGATTATTTTTTGGTATTTTCATCTTTTTCAAAAAAGTTATAATCGTGAAAAGCCTTCACATTGGCATCCGTAGAGCTAAAAACCTCTTTAAAAGTACCCATCGTTAAAAATTTTCCATCCATCAGAATGGCAATTTTATTCGCAATTGTTTTAGCACAAGTCAGGTCATGTGTAATAATGATAGAACTCGTTTTGTATTCTTGTTGCACATGCAAAATCAGGTTATTGATTTCCACACACGTAATTGGGTCAAGTCCAGAAGTAGGTTCATCGTAGAGCATAATTTCAGGTTTTAAAATCAAGGTTCGGGCAATGCCTATCCTTTTTTTCTGCCCTCCCGACAAATCAGACGGCATTTGGTTAATACTTTCGACTAAGCCAACATCTTCCAACACCTCTAAAATCGCTTTATCAACCTCTTTTTTAGACAAGCTTCGTTTATTTCTGACCAGTGGAAACTCTAGGTTTTCCCGAACCGTCATGCTATCGTACAAGGCACTACTTTGGAAGGAAAATCCAATTTTTAACCTAAGTAATTGTAATTCCTTTTCTGAAATTTTAGCTACTTCTTGTCCCAAAACTTGAACGATTCCAGCGTCAGGCTTTAAAAGTCCCGAAATAATTTTAATCAACACCGACTTGCCACTTCCAGAACGTCCAAGAATTGCTACATTTTCCCCTTTTTGAATGTCAATATCAATACCATTGAGTACGGATAAACTCCCAAACGACTTTTTTAATCCCTTAATAGCAATCACGGGAGTGTCTGAACTAGCGGGTAAAATAACCTTGTCCTCTTTCATCTAAATCCATTAACTACCTGTACAATAATGATTTCCTCTATAAAAATCAAGAACATTGAATGAACCACGGCCATATTGGCGGCTCGTCCAACACCTTGCGTACCATTTTGAGCGTAATAGCCTTGGTAACAGCCCGCTACCCCGATGGTAAAGCCATAACAAACGGCTTTGAACAAGGCCGAAAAAATATCCAGAAAAACAATCGACTTAAAAGCACTTTCAAAAAAGCTTAAAAAGCTAGTAGCTTCATTCTCTCGAACATTGAAATAAGCCCCCATCATTCCGACAAAACCAGTGTATAAAATCAAGATGGGCATCATCAGCGTTATGGCAGAAATTCGAGTAACCACTAGAAATTTGAAGGGATTGGTCGCAGAAACTTCCATGGCATCAATTTGTTCGGTTACTTTCATCGAACCCAACTCTGCCCCCATGTTAGAACCCACTTTGCCAGAGGCGATAAGCGAGGTAACTAAGGGAGCTAAGGCTCGAATGATAGCGATTGTAACCAAAGAAGGCAACCAAGATTTTGCACCAAAAGCAGATAAAGACGGGCGAGACTGTTTCGTGAAAACAACCCCAGTAATAAAGCCTGTCAGCGAAACTAAGGGTAAGGATTTATAACCCACTTCATAACACTGATTTACGATTTCTTTCCACTCAATAGGTGCTGAAAACACTTCGCTAAAGAAATGAATAATGAATTTGTAAACCTTATAAACATCGGTTAGATAGGCATCAACCCCTTTAGAGATGAGGTATTTATGAGTAGGACTAGCCGTTATTTTGTGAGGGGTTGCTTGCATCGATTCGTGATTTATGTAAAGTTGCTCCTTTTTCGGAGCAAAAACCTTACATAATTCTGCACAAAGCTTTCATAGTTATTAGGTATCGGTAGATTTATATGCTACTCGAACAGGGAAGTAATATAGAAAATTCACTTCCCTTCCCGAACTCACTGGCTACTTCGATGATTCCTCCTTGAGCTTCGATAAACTCTTTACTGATGCTTAATCCTAAGCCTGTTCCTTCGTTTTTTGTTCCTGGAATTCTAAAATAACGCTCAAAGATTTTAGATAAATATTGTGGGTCAATCCCTTGTCCCGAATCCATCACCGAAATTTTTAGGTAATTGGATTGAGCAACTACTTTGATGTCGATAATCGAATTATCATACGAGTACCGAATTGCATTGGAGATTAAATTAGTAATCACCCAAGCCGTTTTTTCACTATCCACCAAAATTTTAGGAATAGGAGGAATGATAAGCTGACGTAGTTCAATCTTTTTTTGCTCTGCCGCATTTTTATTGGCATTTATGGCATAAGTTAACATATCTTGTACGTCTGTTGGCAAGATATTCAGTTGAATACTCCCACTTTCTACTTGCGTAACATTCAACAATTCACTGGTAATTTTCAGCAGGCGGTTACTGTCGTCTTTGATACTTTCTACTAACTCTTTTTGTTCCTCATTTAGTACGCCAACTTGCACATTTTCAAGAAGTTGAACGCTCATTTTTATCGATGAAATAGGCGTTTTAAATTCGTGAGAAATAGTGGCAATAAAATTAGTTTTTGCAAAATCTAGCTCTTTATATTCGGTTATGTTTTGTAATAAAATCACATTTCCGATGAGTTTTTCAACTTCTTCTCCCGTTGGAATAATCTTGATGGCGATAAGCTCTTTCTCGAAATAACTCTCCTTATTATCCGCATAAATCTTAATGGGACTTGCCTTTAAATGAGCATCAGTGGTATTGGTTTTCACTAACAAATCTTGTGTCAAAGTACGTACCAAATCGTTGTGAAACGCAATAAGCTGAATAGGCTGATTAACAACTTCTTCCAATTTTAAACCTGTGATTTTCAAGGCATTATTATTCATAAAAAGTACTCTGTGTTGCTCATCTAACCCAATCACAGGTTCTTTCATATTATTGATGAGCGTTTCAATGCGTCGTTTTTCCATCAATAATTTATCCATGTTGCTCGCCTTATATTCTTCGAGTTTTTGAGCCATGGTATTGAACGATTTGGCTAAATCACTAAACTCACTATGTCCATCAAAATACACTCGTTCCGAATAATTTTCAGAAGCAATTTGTTTGATACTTCGAGTAAGTTCGTTGATAGGGTTTGCAATATTATTGGGTAAATTGACAAACAAAGTAAAGGCTATCAGAAAACAAATAGAACCAATCAGCCCAATCCACAAAATGGCACTCTCTGCGGTGTTTTCCGCCACATGACTTTTCCGTTGAATTGCCTGCATATTGAGCAACATAATAGCTGAAATGTCCGTACGAATTGTTTGAATAATGAGTTGGCTATCTTTCTTTTGCTTCAACTCCCTAAAATCAAGAATTAGTTTTTCGGTGAGTTCCTGCTCCCCTACTTCCGTAATGTTACGTTGTTGTTTTTTTAAGTTGTCTTCAAAAAAACCAACTTGTTGCTCATCAAACACAGGCTTATTCAACGCAATCAGCATATTGCGAGCATAGTCAATCGTGTTATAATTGGCTACCAAAATATTTTTGGTCTCGTTAGCCAATTTGTGAATAAAAACAGAACCCACAATTGTCAGCAAGGTTATCATAAAAAACAATAGCCCTATTCCCGAGATAAGTTTGTGCTTGATTTTCATTAGCTTAGTATGACAAGATCAATGCTACTTCTTGATAGTTTTTTCAAGAGTTCATTAAAAATGTTCGTTGATAAAATGATTTGTATTAAATTAAAATGGGGCTTTCCGATACAAATAGTAGAAACTTTACGCTCTTCTGCCTGTTGCATAATCGCCATGACCACCTCAGAACTTTCTACTTTTATAATTTCAGCACCCAATTCTGTTGCTAATTTAAAGTGATTAATCAGATGTCGTTGCTTATCTAAGGGAATTTTATCTGCTGCTTCATTGGGTCGTTGCACGTACAAGACGTACCATTTACTGTTATAGTAATTGGCTAAACGTGCCGTTTTACGGATTACCGTTTTTGCTGTATGCTGATTACTACTGATACAAGCCAAAAATCGTTCGTGTCTGGGATTATTTTGTGTAATTTCCGTTTCTACTTTTCGCTCCACTTGTGAGGCAACTTCTTTTAGAGCCAACTCTCGTAACTGCAAAATATGTTCGCTTTTGAAAAAGTTTTTGAGTGCCGTTTCTATTTTATCAGCCTGATAAATTTTTCCATCTTTCAAGCGGGTAATCAGTTCATCTGCGGTCAAATCAATGTTTACTACTTCATCTGCTTGAGCAATGACACTATCAGGAACACGCTCTTTTACCTCAATTCCTGTAATGGTTTTTACTTCCTCATTTAGGCTTTCGATATGTTGAATATTAATGGCAGAAATCACGTTGATACCTGCCTCCAAAATAGCGATTACATCTTGCCAACGCTTCTCATTTTTACTGCCCTCAATATTGGTATGAGCGAGTTCATCAACGACCACCACCTCTGGTCTCATTGAAATAATCGTTACCAAATCCATTTCTTCCAACTCTTTACCTCGATAAAAAAGCTTTCTTCTCGGAATAAGTGGCAAACCTGCAACTAATGCTTCTGTTTCTTTACGACGGTGCGTCTCAACAAAGCCAATTTGTACATTTACACCACTTTGTAGAAGCGAATGAGCTTCCTGCAACATCCGATAGGTTTTGCCTACCCCTGCACTCATGCCTATATATACTTTAAATTTTCCTCGTTTTGATTTTTTAATTAAATCAAGGAAATCTTGGGCCGATTTTCTGCTTTCTTCCATGTGTTTTACTCGCTAAAAGGGTGGATAGTGCTTTTACAAGGAGATGGCCAATGAAGTTGTAAAAAAGGTCTCATAACGTTGGAGTGTCTGATCATGAACAAAAATAGCATCTTTACTTTGGAACGTTCTTGCTTCCACACGCCAAAGTACTTTCTCATTAAGCCGATAATCATAGTTGATGGAATAAGCCCATGTCTGAAAACCATTCGGAGTACCCGTGGCGATGATTACGCCTGTATTATCGTGATAATATTCTATTCTGCCCGCAATAGCACCGTTGGTATGAGGACGTACTTGACAAATTAGAATAGGAGTGTACCAATGGGCATAGTGCTTACTACCCTGTTGTTGTTCTAATCCGTAGTCCATGCCAAGAATAAAACCTAATCGCTTAGTGGCCTGATAACTAGCATAAAAATTATGAAAATACCGCATCTGTTTGACACTATCTGCCTTATCGCTACCAAGATAGGAACTACTATTGAACATCCACTTTGCATTCGGTTTATAACTTACCTGATGCCCCCAAGCGGGGCTATTGTTGCCATCGAGCAATTGAATGCGTTGCCAACCATTTAAGAGTAATAAGGCTACAAACCATTTTTCGTTAGGACTGTTGTAGGATACTTTAGCCCCTGTTTCAAAATAGGGTGAATTATCGGCCAATAAGCTACGGGTGAGTGTCCAACAGTCTTTACTCACCGCACTTTCAAACCCAATATGCGAAGGCATGACTCCCATATCTACCCAAAGAGGAATTTTGCGAGCTACTTTCACGCCAATATTGGCTTCGTAGAGGTTCTTTAAGACACCTTGTTCAGCACTATAATTGGCATTCATGTACGTGCCTGTTCCCATACTAATGTTGGCTCTTAGCTCTGAGTTTTGATAGGATGCCTTGAGAAAACCAAGATTAATCCCTACTTCATTACTACGGTTATGAGAGTACACAAAATTAGGACGGCTATGAGTTGACTGATTTGCCACGAAGGTATAATAAGTCTCTAAATACCCCTCGATTTTCCAAGACGTATGCAAACTATCTGCCTGAGCATGGATAAGGCTATGGGATAATAAGAAAGCTCCTAGTAATAAAAGTGTTTTCATAATTTTAGTCTGCTTGTTGATATTAAGTTCCTGTGTCTGTTCTTGATAGAAGGCAGACACAGGAAACGTTCATTTATCTTAGCTCATCAAGAGCCAAATTCAATTTTAATACATTTACTTTCTCAGGCCCAAATAGACCGCCTAAGGGTTCTTCGGTACTCGAAAGGACTAATTGTTTCAGATTGGCTTCTGGAATATTTCTGATTTTAGCAATTCGTTTAATTTGAATAGTCGCTGCCTCAACCGAAATGTCTGGGTCTAGCCCACTCCCACTTGCTGTAACGATTTCGGCAGGAATATCCTTTTTCTGAATGGCTGGATTATGGACTAGAAAACTATCTATACGAGCCTTAACTTCTTGTAAATAAGCCTCATTAGAAGGAGCTTTGTTACTGCCTGCACTTCCTGCTGCATTGTAATCTACTGCTGATGGACGTGAACAAAAATACTTATCTTGATTAAATTTTTGCCCAATATTCGTATAAAATGTTTTACCATTTGCGGTAATGATTTCACCCTTTCCATGATTGGGCGAAAATTGAGCAATTCCATAAACGATTGTGGTATAGATACCTACAAAGAAGACCAAAAACACTAAGGTTAATCTGATTCCTGAAAAAAGGGATGATTTCATATTCTTGAATGATTAAATAAATACTGCAACGATTAAGTCAATTAATTTAATACCTATAAAAGGAACGAGGATACCGCCTAAACCATAGATAAACAGGTTTCTACGAAGTAATGCACTTGCTCCTATAGGTTTATAAGCCACTCCTTTTAAGGCCAGAGGAATCAACATTGGAATAATGATGGCATTAAAGATTACGGCCGATAAAATAGCACTTTCTGGACTGTGTAAGTGCATGATATTCAGCCCTTGTAACGAAGGAATAGCAACAATAAACAAGGCAGGAATAATCGCAAAATATTTCGCAATATCATTGGCAATACTAAAAGTCGTAAGCGTACCACGAGTCATTAAGAGTTGTTTACCAATTTCTACAATTTCAATCAATTTGGTAGGGTCATTATCCAAATCCACCATGTTGCCCGCCTCTTTGGCTGCTTGTGTTCCGCTGTTCATCGCTACGCCTACGTTCGCTTGAGCCAATGCAGGAGCATCGTTTGTACCGTCTCCCATCATGGCAACCAATCGTCCTTCGCTCTGTTCTTTCTTAATATAATTCATTTTATCCTCTGGCTTTGCCTCGGCAATAAAGTCATCGACCCCTGCTTTTTCAGCAATAAATTTTGCCGTAAGGGGATTGTCCCCCGTCACCATCACCGTCTTAATTCCCATTTTACGAAGGCGTTCAAAACGTTCTTGAATGCGAGGTTTAATAATATCTTGCAATTCAACCACGCCTTTTACTCGTTCGTTTTCAGAAACTACCAAAGGCGTACCACCATTACTTGAAATTTGATTGACTATTACCTGAATTTCATTGGGAAAAGTGTTTCCAGCCGATTCACACAAGGTTTTAATCGAATCCGATGCTCCTTTTCTAATGCGAGTGTTATCCGCCAAATCAATACCAGAGCTACGAGTTTCTGCCGTAAATTTGATGAATTTTGCATTTGAAATCCGATACGTCGCAGGATTTACTCCAGCCAATTCAATGATTGACTTTCCTTCGGGCGTATCGTCAGACATCGAACTTAATACCACGGTTCTGATAAAACTTTTTTCATCTACCCCATCGGCTGGATAAAAATTCGTTGCCTTTCTATTACCAATCGTAATCGTTCCCGTTTTATCTAGCAACAATACATCAATATCACCTGCTGTTTCTACTGCCTTACCACTTTTCGTAATGACATTCGCTCTTAATGCTCTGTCCATACCCGCAATACCAATTGCCGAAAGCAAACCACCAATGGTCGTTGGAATTAAACACACGAATAGCGAAATGAAAGCCGCAATCGTAATAGGCGTGTGAGCAAAGTCGGCAAAAGGTTTTAAGGTCACGGTAACAATAATAAACACAAGCGTAAAACCCGCCAACAAGATGGTTAAAGCAATTTCATTCGGAGTTTTTTGACGAGAAGCTCCTTCTACCAAAGCAATCATTTTATCTAAAAAACTTTCGCCAGGTTCGGTTGTCACTTGTACCTTGATAAAATCTGACAAGACCTTTGTACCACCTGTAACCGAACTTTTATCTCCCCCAGATTCTCGAATTACAGGAGCAGATTCACCCGTAATGGCACTCTCATCAATGGTAGCAAGTCCTTCGATAATCTCCCCATCAGAAGGAATAATGTCATTAGCTTCACAAATAAAAACGTCTCCTTTTTTGAGTGTAGCAGACGAAACGATTTGTCCATTTTCTAAACGTGCGGGAGTTTCTTCCCGTGTTTTTCGTAAACTATCTGCCTGAGCTTTTCCTCGTGCTTCGGCAATGGCTTCGGCAAAATTGGCAAATAGCAGCGTAAGAAATAAAACAATAAAGACCGTAAAATTATAAGCAAAACTCCCCTGTGCTTGCTCACCCATGGCAATCCAAAGACAAACAATAAACATAATGACTGTTCCAATCTCGACGGTAAACATCACAGGATTGTGGAACATTATTTTAGGATTGAGCTTTACAAAAGATTGTTTGAATGCTTCCTGCATTAAATCCTTTTGAAATAATGATGTATTTGACATATTCGTATTGGTTGGAGCAACGAGTATCAACTTGTTGCAATATGCTATTTCGGTAATTTGTATAAACGGAACGAAACCCGTTTGCTCACTATTTAAGAGAAAAGTGTTCGGCAATAGGGCCTAAAGCAAGTGCAGGGAAGAATGAAAGAGCTGCAACAATTACAATGACCGCAAAAATAACCAAGCCAAACGTGGCTGTATCTGTCTTGAGTGTTCCATTACTTTCTGGCGTATATTTTTTACTTGCTAAAATTCCAGCAATGGCAACTGGGCCAATAATTGGCAGAAAACGTCCTAGTAACATCACCAAACCGCAGGTAATATTCCAGAACGGCGTATTATCGCCCAAGCCTTCAAAACCACTCCCGTTATTGGCACTCGAAGAGGTATATTCATACAACATCTGGCTGAATCCGTGATAGTTAGGATTACTTAACCAACCCGCATACTGAGTAGGGTCATTGGTATATAAATAACTCGCAATGGCAGTACTTCCTAGAATCAAGAAGGGATGTAAAAGGGCTATCATCATAGCGATTTTCATTTCTTTCGCTTCTATTTTTTTCCCTAAAAATTCAGGCGTTCTACCAACCATTAAACCACTAATGAAGACCGCCAAAATCATAAAGACATAAAAATTAAGCATTCCTACCCCACAACCACCATAAAAAGCGTTAATCATCATCCCTAACATCTGGTTCATTCCTGCAATCGGTGTGAAGCTATCGTGCATACTGTTTACACTACCTGTTGATATAACGGTGGTGGCTATACTCCAGTAAGCAGAAGCGGGTGTGCCAAATCGGATTTCTTTTCCTTCGCTACTCCCTAAATGCTGACTAATACCCAAACGGTCAATCGCAGGATTACCCGCTGATTCAGAGAGGATCGTTGGCACTACTAAGAGTGCAAAGCCGATGGTCATTACTCCAAAAATCATCCAAGCTAATTTTCGTTTTTTAATCACAAAGCCCAAGGCAAAAATCATTGCAAAAGGAATAATCATTTGGGTAATCATTTCTACCATATTGGTAAAATAATTTGGGTTCTCGAAAGGATGAGCCGAGTTTGCTCCAAAAAATCCCCCACCATTTGTTCCCAAATGCTTAATCGCTGTGAATGCAGCCACAGGGCCACGACTCACTTGAACCGTATCTCCTTGCAAACTAACCATGGTATCTTTGCCTTCGAAAGTCATGGGTGTACCATTAAAAGCAAGCAAACCAGCCACGATAATCGCAATAGGAAGTAACAATCGGGTACAACTACGCACTAAGAATGAATAAAAATTACCGAGCTTTTCAGAAGTCTGCTCTTTCATCGCTATAAATACCACCGCCGCTATCGCAATCCCTGTTCCTGCACTCAAAAAATGCCAAAGCATCAAGATAAGTTGTCCTAAATAAGATATTCCAGACTCACCAGAATAGTGTTGCAAATTGGTATTACAGATAAAACTAATGGCTGTATTAAAGGCTAAATCACCCGACATAGATGGGTTATTATCTGGGTTTAGGGGCAACCAAGCCATATTGGTCAACACCAACATACACATCAGAAACCAAATTGCATTAACCGTTAATAAGGCTACTAAATGTTCTTTCCAATTCATTTGATAGCTTTCATCAATCCCGCTCCATTTAAAAAAAAGTTTATCAATTGGGTTAAAAATAGGGTCTAAGAGCGTTTTCTGATACGTAAATAATTTTCCAATGTAATTTCCTAAAGGTAGGGCTATCGCTAATGTTAGTATGAACATTAACACAACCCCAAGTATTTCTGAGTTCATGTTGTTAGATTTTTTTAAAAATTGTAAGCTTTACGTACACGATGTACAAAAGACAAAAGGAGAGTAACCAAATGAAAGCAATCAGTAAACCTTCCTTGATTTTCTGCCAATTCATTCGGTTAAAACTTTTCTGGTTTTATCAAGACATAGCCGATATATAAGAACACTGCTATTGCCACAAAAAATAATGCGATCATACCGTTAGATGTTGTTAAAGAGTTCGATGAAATAATAAAACAGGACAAATCCTAAGAGTCCTAAAAGCGTAAGCAGGGTTGTTAGTAACATGTTAATTTCTGTTTGTTTCTAGGTATAGATTCAAGAGGTATGCCAACAAAATAAAAAACAACATAACTATTTAATAACCAGTAAATTATAAAAAATACAACTTTTGAGGCATAAAAAAACCCTTTCATTTTGAAAGGGTCAATCCTAGCGTTTTGATAGGGTCTAATTCATTTAACTATCTTCGAGTTTACGATATAAAGTCGTCAGAGCGATGTTTAAGAGTTCGGCAGCTTTCGTTTTATTACCGTTTGTATAGTTCAATACTTTCTGAATATGGGCTTTTTCAGCAGTAGCTAAATCAAAGCTATTGGTATTTTTTCCCTCTCCAGACGTTCCATAACCAGACAACTGCTGTATATCGAGTGGTAAATTCTCTGTTTTCAATACGTCATCATTCATCATAATAATGCTTCGTTCAATGACATTTTTCAACTCCCTTATATTGCCATTCCAACGATGTATTTTCAAGAGTTCTATCACCTCTTTATCTAGTGACTTTACTTTTTTGTTCATTTTTGAAGCAAAAACAGCGATAAAGTGTTTCGCTAAAAGCTCCACATCAACTGCCCTTTCTCTGAGTGCAGGAAGTCGTATCTGAAAAACCGAAATCCGATAAAATAAATCTTCTCGGAACTGACCTGATTCGATTTCTTTTGGTAAATCACGGTTAGTAGCCGCAATAATACGGACATTTACTTTGGTTACTTTGCTCTCCCCTACTTTCAAAAACTGACCCGTTTCGAGTACCCGAAGCAGCTTCGCCTGTAAATCTAAGGGCATTTCACCAATTTCATCCAAAAAGATAGTTCCATTATGAGCTTCTTCAAATAAACCCTTTTTATCTTTTATAGCTCCCGTAAAAGCCCCCGCTTTATGCCCAAACATCTCACTTTCTAACAATTCTTTGCCAAAAGCGGCACAGTTAATCGCCACAAAATTTTGGTTGTTCCGTTTACTCGCTTGATGAATTGCCTGAGCAAAAACCTCCTTCCCTGTACCCGTTTCACCCGTGAGCAAGACCGTTGTATCGGTTTCGGCAACTTTTCTGGCTAAATCTATCGCTGCCCGAATTACGATAGACGTACCTATAATTTTATCAAAAGAGTGTTTCTCGCCTAACTGTTTTTCCAGTTGTAACACCCTTTTGGATAAACTCCCTTTTTCAATTGCCTTATATACTAAAGGGATGATTTTATTATTGTCGTCTCCTTTGGTAATGTAGTCAAAGGCCCCATTTTTAATCGCCTGTACCCCGTCGGCAATATTTCCGTAGGCTGTTAAAAGAATGACCTCAACTGTTGGGTGTTTATCTTTAATGATTTTGGCTAAATCAACCCCACGTCCATCAGGAAGTTTAACATCAGAAAGAACAACATCCACTTCTGAATGCTCTAACACTTTCAAACCACTCTTACAATCACCTGCTTGTAGGACAACAAAGCCCTCCATCGTGATAATTTTTGCCAAGAGGTTTCTTAATTTTTCTTCATCATCAATAATTAGAATTGTATTATTCATCGTTATGTATTGCCTTGCTTGTATCGTCTTTTATTCACCTAGCTAACTCTGTCACCGCTTTCTGACCAATTGCCTTTTGAGCAAAGATAGGCGATTATCAGAGAACAAAGTCGAAATTATCCCCTTTAAGTTACTCAGAATCATCTAAAAAATAGCCTTGTCTTCGTTGCAATTCTCTAGTTTTACCGCAAGAAAACACTTTTATTTTGGTAGTTATTTCCAAAGATTAGAGTTAATTTTGGAAATAAGTCAATAAAAAACAAGGTTATTTCCAAAATTAAAGAAATGCTAGTCGGAAGAGAACAAGAACAAACGATTTTATCAAAACTGTTAAAATCAACTCAAGCTGAGTTCGTAGCCATTTATGGAAGAAGAAGAATCGGGAAAACGTATTTAGTAAGACAGTTTTTCCGTGAACAACTTGTGTTTTCATTTACAGGAGCATTTGAAGCAGAAACGACTATTCAAATCAATAACTTTTGGGTAGAACTCAAAAGAGTTTATCCTCAAGCGAAAGATTTCGAAGCTCCGCACAACTGGTCAGAAGCCTTTCAATACTTAACAGACTATGTAATTAGCCTTCGAGAAAGTACTCAAAAAATCGTCATTTTTATAGACGAACTTCCTTGGCTTGACCGAACGGGAGCGAACTTTGTATCTGCCCTAGAATATTTCTGGAATCAACATGGCTCGCAACAGGATAAACTTATTTTTATTACCCGTGGGTCAGCAGCTTCGTGGATGATTGGCAAATTATTAAAAGCCCAAGGAGGATTACACAACCGAGTAACCTGTAGGATTGAGTTAAAGCCATTTACCTTGAGGGAAACAAAGGCTTATTGTTCGTTCAGAAACTTGAAATTTAACGACTATCAAATCGCTCAGTTATACATGATTTTGGGTGGTATCCCCTACTACTGGCAAGCTATTGAGCAAGGCAAAAGCGTAGCACAAGTAATTGAAAGTTTATGTTTTGATAACAATGGACTACTCACCAAAGAGTTTGAATACCTCTATTACTCACTATTCAAAAATGCGGAAAAACACATTAAAGTAATTGAGGCTTTAGCAGCACATCCATACGGACTAACCAGAACGCAGTTATTAGCAGAAACGAATATCAGCAATGGCGGAAATTTTGTACGAGTCATCGAAAACCTAACAGATTGCGGTTTCATTAAAGCATTAGAACCTTTCGGGAAAAAAAACCGAGATACGGTTTTTAGAATCATCGACTTTTATAGCGTTTTTTATTTAAAATACATCATCAATAACGTAGGGAATCGTAATAACACTTGGCAAAACTTGTCAACCAGTGCAAGTTATCATTCATGGATGGGCTATGCCTTTGAAAATATTTGCTTGACACACCTAAACCCTATTCACGTAGCCTTAGGTATTGGAGGTGTTTATACCAAAGTATCTTCTTTTTATTTCAAAGGAAATGATGAACTACCAGGTGCCCAAGTTGATATGGTCATTGAACGCAACGATGGCATCATTCATTTATGTGAAGCAAAATTTACCAATACAGAATTCGTATTAACTAAAGAGGTCAACCAAGCTCTTAGACGAAAAAGACTCGTTTTTCAGGCAGTCACGAAGACTAAAAAAATGGTCGTAAGTACCTTATTCAGTACGTATCCGGCCATTCAAAACCAGTATTACAACGAAGAAATCCACTCGGAAGTAAGTTTGGAATCTTTGTTCAATTAGGTAATTACGCAAAACTCATTGGTACTTATATTGTTAAATTTAGCACGAACCTGTTTTTATTATTCATAAACAGGTTCGTGCTATACTGTTCCGTAAGCCTTAATAAAGGCTTTATACAACCGTCCATGTTCCATTACGTTGTATAGCAACCTCCTGTTGGAAGCGATGCCAAAACCATTCTTTAAACAGGTTTTCTTTCGTCTTTTGTTGCTGTTCCAACACCCTCACTCCTACAGAACTATTCAAAGCGTCCTCATTCACTGACCCGTCTGAATACAGAAAAAGACTCGAAAATAGTTTTTCTGGATAAAGGCTTCTTAGTTGCTCTACAATGCTTAAAAACGCTTCACGACTGAGTTCCTGTGCGACTTGAAGTAGGTAGGATAAATACCAATCGTTAAATTCTCCTTTCCATAAGGCATCCAATTGCTTACTATTCCACGTTTTATTGCCCTCTGTTGCCTTATTATCCACTGATACGGTAATTACCTCGTTGATTACTTGAGGGTTCTTTAATGACCATGTAACAAAGCCAATTGGATTATATACACTTTTTCCTTCTTTGATAGACAACAAGGTTCGCTCAATTTGTATTTTTGTTTCGTCAAATCCATAAACCGATACCCATTGCTCCAATACGCTTAGGGTCATTCCCTGCCAATTTCTAACTTGTTGAAATATGCTGTCTAAGGGGGTTGGATTGATACTTTCCAATAATTCTTCCGCAACCTCGGGTAAAACCAGTAGTTTAGTCACTTCTTGTCTAGTTCTATTCGGTAAGATGGTAAAGATTAACGAGGTAACAGACCTACCTGTTTTAGCTTCCTCAAAAGTAAATTTAATGTCTGTGTAAGCTTCTAAATCTTCTTGAGCTTTTACGATAACCCGCTGTTTAAAATTGCCGTACAATGGATACTTATCCACCACGTCCAACATTTCTTTTAATTCTACAATTTTTATCTGACGTTTTCCGATGGTTTCGTATTGTTTCAGTAATTCGTAAATTCTAATGGAAAATGAACTTTGGAGTTTTAGAATATTACGTACGTCGTACATTAAATACTGACTTTGAAGTTGTAGCAAAAAAGGTTTCATATCTGGATGAAATGAAATATCTAAATACTTTGCTGCTTTTTCTTCAACAAAGCTTTTCACTCCTGTTGCGATATGGGTAAATAACTCCATTTTCCCATCGGGAGTATCCATCAACACCCGAATCTCTCTCCTACCTAATCGCTCTGCTCCTTGTTTTAAATATTTATATGAGTGACCATCTTCTTGTAATGCAAAGTCCTGAATAACTTCGTGCAAATAAATCCGATAGACTTTAAAGTCTTCGTCATCCCGATGAATCTTCATAAGCATTTTGGTAAACACACGCATTTCCCAAATATCAAACCGATATTTCCCTTCTACCAATCGATTAGCTTTTCTAACTAATCGAACTACATTAGATTCTTTATTGCTATTATCTTGTTTCGTTTCGCTTGATTTATTCTTCATAATTCCAAAAAATGATGTAGTCTGAACAGTTTTGGGATTTTTGTTATAGTTATAGTGAATTTAAGCTATTTTTTCGGTAAAACTGTTATAGTTCATAGGTAAAATTGTTATAGTTGTAGGTAAATCTGTTATAGTTGTAGGTAAAATTGTTATATTTAAGCTTGTAACTAACTGAAAATCAAACAGATACAAGCACCGAAAATACATTAAAATACAATATTAAATAAAAAGAAAACAAACAAGAGAGAAAATTCTTTTTTTGAATGTGTTATTTATTATTTTATTTAGTTTTAATTGTAAAAAAACAAGTAAAATAAACTATAACAAAAATCCAGAGATTCCTTTTTAAAAGCGTTCGTTTTTACCTTTTAAAACGAACTATAACAATTTTACCAAAACTTAGAGGTTCAAATTTTGGATTTTTGTTATAGTTTGAGTTTGAATTGGAGTATCTGAGATTTATCAAGCAATTTTAGCATGTCATTAGTTGATACAGAGATAAAATTAGCAATCCCAAAAGTGCAACGCTTGCACTTTTGGGATTTTTGTTATAGTTTACTATTGACAAATACCTTACTGTTTTATAAAAGTGCAACGCTTGCACTTTTCGGTTCGTAGCTAATTAAGTAATAAGACGTTATTTTTGATAGCATATCCGTTATCAGACGGTACTCCAAACCAGTAGGCTAAGCTCTTTTGTTAATACGGCAATTTAGGAAACAAATAATACCACACACTCAACGAAATTTCAGAAGGTGGACACTCTGATGTCAGTTGCTAAACTATAACAAAAATCCATGGATTTTTGTTATAGTTCGAGGGTAAGGCTAGGAGCGTGCTGACAAGAATTTAAGTTATCCCTATAAAAGTGCAACGCTTGCACTTTTATAGGGATAACTTAAATTCTTGTATTTTTTGAATTAAGACATCGCAATCGGATTCGCTTGTTAATTGATTTGCCAAATTGATAATCGAATTCTTTAATACTTTTGAGACGCTCGGTAATTGGGATGTTTGAACACCTGATGCTTCGCTGTCCGATTTCGTTACCAAAGCAGATAAATCGTTAATGGCTTCGGGGGCAATATCGGAACGATCTGCTAAAAGCTGTATTTGCTTTTTACTAATTGCTTTATTCCCACTTAATACCTGTTCTTGCAACTCTTTACTTAACTTAGTTAACCCTTGTGCAAACTTACCATCGTTTTTGATAGTTCTAACACTCACATTAAATTCTTCTGCTAATTTTTCGGCTACATTTACAGGCTTTTCTTGTTCGTCTTGGACTTGCAGAATACTTCCTCTTGTTGTTTTTTGGGTATTATATTTCAGTCCTCTTAAATACGATTCTTCTTCGGGAGTGATATTGCGTCGTCCGAGTTGCAAATCAATCATGAACTCTTTTACCTTTTCTAGGGATTCAAAAATCTTGAGGTTGATTTTAAACTCAATTTTGTTTTTCTGACAAATCGCAAAACGATTATGCCCGTCCACTAGTACGTAAACAATCGTATCCAAATCATCCTGTTGCAATTCAGTGGTAGAGGTTTCCCAAAGAATGAGTGCATCCTGACAACCATGAGCCAATAAGTTTTGCTCTAGTTGACCAAATTGTTCAGGACTTAGTGGACGTATTAAATCCCGTAATTCGTCTAAAATGACAATATTATTTTTAATACGTTCAATATCATTAAAGCCACCGCCTAAAGGGGCAGGCTTGGGTGTATTATGAATGGTTGCTACTTCTACCGCTCTTTTCTTAAATAAATCCTTCTTAGATGCCATTTGTTTATTCGTTTGAAATTACTTCGTGAGCCAATTCCATATAACTGGCTGCGGCTTTTGATTTGGAATCGTATTGGAAAATATCCTGATTCATGTACTGACTCTGTTTGAGGACAGTCGTGTTTTCGATGATACTTTTAAATACAGGAACTGTTGGATAGGTTTCTTGAACACTCTCCATCATTACTTGGTGGATGGTCTGATTTGAATGAACCATCGTAAACAAGAAGCCACGAACTTTGAGTGATACATTGGTGTATTCACGAACAGCAGAAACTTTTTCAAGTAGGTTTTTTACCCCATTGAAAGCCGATGATTCCGGCTGAATTGGAATAATACATTCGGTTGAGGCATTCAAGGCAGAAATGGTCATTAAGCTCAACGAAGGCGGGCAGTCAAAGAGAATAAAGTCAAATTGATCATTGAAGGCCTGAATTTTTTTGGCTAAACGCATTTCTGAACCGACTTCTGTAATCAGTTTGACTTCGTAGGTTGCCATTTCAATATCAGAAGGAGACAGATATAAATTAGGCTCAATCTCAATAATAGGGAGGGGGTCACGAGAAATGAGTGACGTAATTACCTGTTTTTCGGGCGTATGAATACCAAAACACTGTGATAAATTGCCCTGAGAATCCATATCTACCAATAAAACTCGGTAGTTCAATAAAGCCAATGCTTTGCCTAAATTAATGGTTGTGGTCGTTTTGCCAACACCACCTTTGTGGTTAATAATGGCAATAGAACGAGCTTTAGAAAATGAATTGTCATTGTAGCCATAGTTACGCATCGCTATTTCAAGTTTTTCCAAGTGTTTAGGCGAAAATGCTTGAATTCCTTCGAGTGCTTTATAAATGGTAGTCGCAGGGATTTGTGCTTCTTTTTCTAATTGGCTCTTATTGATGGAAGGGCGGGATAAAAGAAATTTTCGAATGGTTTCGGTCGTAATCATGTAAATTTTAATTAATGATTTTAAACTATTTGTAGAACAAATTTATATAAAAAACTATATATTTTTATCAAAAATATATAGTTTTTTATATTTTTGAGATTGAGACTTTGTGGGAGGGCTAATTGAAGCATTGGATATCGATATGAATAAGTAAACAGAGGTTGTTAGTTAACTTTTATAGGCTGGTAAGCATTTTTTCATACATCACCAAAGCCAGACCTATGAATATTGAAACTCTTGCTATTAATTCTATAACACAATGGTATTCATACTTCCGCATCTTTGTCTTGTTACGAAAAGGTAATTAGTGACGAATGAAAATGGTTTGAAGAACGAATATAACGAACGTAAAAGAGCGATAAAATGCTTCTCTTTTCTTGAAAAAATGATGAATAATTCTGAAACGCATACGTACGAGGTGAATCTCCAGTGGGAAGCTGAACGAAGAGGAGTGGTAAGTTCTCCTATTTTACCAGTACAAATTGGGGTAGTTGCTACTTTTGGAGGTTAGTCCGTAGTGATTACCGTTTTTTTGGTCGTCTTATCCTTCTTATTTTCTACCATCATAGGACTTTTCTTTGGCTGGTATCCTGCCCAAAAAGCTGCTTCACTCAATCCAACTGATGCCTTACGCTATGAATAAGCAAGCCTATTAAATGAGATAATAAATGTAGATTTCAGATCTATTGAACGTAATCATCCCTTCGCTAATTGCAAATTTATGGTACTATTCAGTGTTTATTTTTTAATTTAGCAATCATTTTCTTTTTTGTCTATCAATATTATATACTATGTAGATTAAATTAGTTAGCTTGCATCATCAAAATAAGTTAGAAACTAAAACCATCGTCTTGAGCAATGCTTCGAGACATTTTTTTAACCATAATAGTCTATTAAATATATAGAGTTAATTCTTTATTTAATAGTACATATTTTTCAACTAAAATACCAATAACACAATGAAACAACTTTTAAAATCAACCTTACTCGTATGGGCTATACTTTTACCTTTAATTACCTCAGCACAAGATAAGCCTATTATTAACGCAACCGTTGCTGGAAAAGTTTTTGACTCAAGAAACAACGATATTCTTATTGGAGCAACCGTAGTAATCAAAGGGACTACCAACGGAGCGGCTACCGATGCTAACGGTGAATTTTCCCTCATTACAGGACAAAAGCTGCCTTTTACAGTTGTTGTTTCGTATGTGGGTTACCAGAAAAAAGAAGTTGTTATCAGTACCAGTAAAGTACAAATTTTACTAGATGAACTTAGTAATCAATTGGCAGACATTGTGGTGACTTCAAGACGTCGTCAGGAGTCAGTTCAAGAAATTCCAATTCCTATTTCGGTTGTTAGAGGAGCTACCGCAGAAGATGCAGGAGCATTTAACCCTAACCGTTTGAAAGAATTAATTCCTTCGGTTCAATTATATTCATCTAACGGTCGTAACACCACCTTAAATATTCGTGGATTAGGTTCTTCGTTCGGCTTAACCAACGATGGTATCGACCCAGGTGTAGGTTTCTACGTAGATGGTGTTTATTATGCAAGACCCGCAGCAACGGCTATCGACTTTGTGGACATTGATCGTATTGAGGTGCTTCGTGGCCCACAAGGAACATTATTTGGGAAAAACACTACGGCTGGTGCATTTAACATCACCACAAGAGCCCCAAGTTTTACAACTGGTGCAAGTTTTGAAACCAGCTATGGTAACTACAACTACATTCAAGCAAAAGCTTCTATTACAGGGCCTATCAGTAAGAAATTAGCAGCGAGAGTATCGTTCTCTGGAACACAAAGAGATGGTACAATCCTTAACACAACCACTTTGAAACCGACTAACTCCTTAAATAACGTTGGTTTCAGAGCTCAATTGCTTTACACTCCTTCTGAAAATGTAAACATCACGTTTGCAGGTGATAACGCTCGTCAGAGACCAGACGGTAGTGCAACCGTAGTGGCAGGGGTTGTACCGACTCAGCGTGCAGCTTATCGCCAATTCAATGCAATCATTGCGGATTTAGGCTATAAATTACCCACCACAAATCCATTTGACCGTATCACGGATGCGAACTCACCCTTGAAAGTGAACAACGATTTTGGTGGTGCTTCTATCAATGTGGATGCTAAACTTGGTAAAGGAACGTTGACATCCACTACCGCTTGGCGTTATTGGAACTGGGATCCTGCTAATGACAGAGACTTTATTGGTTTATCCGTATTAACTAAATCACAAGGAACATCAAGACATGACCAATGGACACAAGAAGTTCGTTATGCAGGACAACTTTCGGAGAGATTGAGCGGTGTTGTTGGGGTTTTCTTAATTGACCAAGTCTTAACTTCTGACCCTGTACAAGTAGAAGAATCTGGTTCGGCACAGTGGAGATTTGCTCAGAGTTCTACCTCAGCTTTATGGAAGACACCAGGGTTATTCGACGGTTTTGGAACAAACACGACTTCAAGATTACATACTTTAGGAGCAGCCGTATTTAGCCAAGCAGACTGGACAATTACTAAAAACTTACACTTATTGCCAGGGATTCGTTTCAACTACGACAAAAAAGATGTGGATTACAAACGTGAAACTTACGGCGGATTACAAACAACAGACCCAGCGTTATTAGCCTTGAAAAATGCGGTATATACCAACCAGGCATTCAACTTTAGTGTAAACGAAAACAATGTTTCAGGTCAGGTAACTTTAGCGTATAAGCCAACGAAAAAATTAAATGTATTTGCTACGTATGCCAACAGTTACAAACCAGTAGGGGTTAACTTGGGAGGTTTACCAACAGCCAACGGTGTTACCTTAATCGACTTAGCGAGAGTAAGTCCAGAATATGTAACACACTATGAGGTAGGTATTAAGACTAAACCAACACCACAATCTTCATTGAATGTAACGGTTTATAACACCGACATTAAAGATTACCAAACGCAAGTACAAACGGCTGAAGTAGGGGTAAACAGAGGTTACTTAGCAAATGCAGAGAAAGTTCGAGTACAAGGAGTAGAAGTAGATGGAAGTATCCGAGTGGGAAGTCATTTCTCATTCAACACAGCGGTTTCTTACACCGATGGTAAATATGTATCTTTCAAAAATGCACCAATACCTTTGGAAGAAACAGGAGCAGCGAATGCCTTCAAAGACATCTCTGGAGGAGACTTACCAGGTGTTTCAAAATGGGCAGGTTCATTGGGTGGAGAATATACTACATCGGGTAAATTCTTAGACTTAAAAGGAAATTACTTCATCGCTTTAGACTCGTATGCACGTTCAACGTTCTCGTCAAGTGCTTCTCCATCAAAATACTTGAACATCGACGGCTATGCTTTAGTAAACGGTCGAGTTGGTTTCCGTGCATCTAGTGGTTTATCGGTCTTGATTTGGGGTAGAAATATCTTGAACAAAAACTACTTTGAACAATTATTGCCAGCAGCAGGTAACGCAGGTCATTACGCTGCTGTATTAGGCGACCCAGCTACTTATGGCGTTACCTTGAGATTTACCTTGTAAAACTAGCTCTTACTTAATGAGTTAATGATAAAAATAGTCAGCTGAAGACCTCCTAACAGAATGCTTTAGTTGACTATTTTACTTTATTTCCTAAAAATAATGATTAACAGGTACTTACGTCACTTATAATGATTTAAGAGTTGATGATAGTTTCTCTTTACTTATCCGTATTTTAGTAATCAGATTCGAAGCACATTATCAAAGTAACTAAACTAAGTAAACCACATCAATATGTCAACGCAACAATCAAAATTTACGCTTACCGAAGACTGGACAGTCGTTGTCTATGGTTTTCTCATCATTGGACTTACCTTAATAGGACTGAAAATCCCTAATCCTACTTTTGGTTGGAAAGATTCTTCTGAATTAATTGAAAAAGTATTAGTTCCTTCCAACCTAGTTAATATCCTATTAGTTTTTGGAGTAGTTTATGCCATTGCCATCTTGGCGGCTGCGACTCTCGGCAAAAGTGCTAGTGCAACTGCAAAAGGTTTTCCCATTGTCTTTTCCCTCACAACCATTGCCTTGATTTTAGCAGGCAATGCCTTTCTAAAAAAATGGAATTTAGAAGCCGTTATTTTTAGTTTGTCTATCGGCTTGGTTATCAGCAATTTCTTTACTGTGCCCACTTGGTTGAAAGACTCGCTTTCTACCGAATTGTTCGTTAAAATTGGACTAGTCTTGCTAGGAACAAGCGTTATTTTTGGCGACATCCTCAAAGCAGGGTCTTTAGGCTTAATTCAGGCTTTGTTAGTAGTTGTTTCGGTTTGGTATTTCGCTTTCTGGATTTCTAAAAAACTCGGTATCGACGAAGAAATGGCGATTATGCTTTCGAGTGCCGTGTCAATTTGTGGAGTTTCGGCAGCTATTGCAACTTCGGGAGCGATCAAAGGAGATTCTAAAAAATTATCTTATGTCATTTCATTGGTCTTAATCACAGCCATTCCGATGATTATTTTCTTGCCTTTTATTGCCAAAGCCCTAAATCTTTCGGAAGAAGTAACGGGAGCTTGGTTAGGAGGTACGATTGATACGACGGGTGCTGTTATCGCCTCAGGAAGTTTAGTAGGGGAGACGGCTCTGAAAATCAGTACCATCGTGAAGTTCTCACAGAATGTCTTGTTGGGCTTAGCGGCTTTTGGTATCTCTATTTATTGGACTTATACCAACAATCAATCCGAAACGGTCAAAGAGTCGAAACCAACGGTTGGCATTATCTGGGAGCGTTTTCCCAAGTTTGTATTGGGCTTTATTGGAGCGTCTTTAATTTTCTCTTTTGTCGTTCCTGCCGAAACCATTGACAGCGTCAAAGGTGTATTGAAATCATTACAAGGGCTTTGGTTTGCGTTGGCCTTTACCAGCATTGGCTTAGAAACTAAGTTTTCTGATTTGTTCAACGAAGAAGGAAAGAAACCACTTTATGCGTTTTTGATTGCTCAATTATTCAATGTGTTTATCACTTTGGCGATTGCTTAT
>JBMLRK010000216.1:2920-25684 GCA_049241065.1 Spirosomataceae bacterium | reverse complement strand
AATGAGTACAACTCAAATCATTGGTAGTGGAGAAAGGTAGCGAATCGTTGATTGCTACCTTTTTTATTAACGAAATGAATTTAACATGAGACTTTAATTCCCTTTGAAATTATACAGTCAAAATCATGCTAAACAAGTAATATTCGTATCGGTAGGGTAGGGGGAGGCGTTTTCTAATTTCAACATGGCTAGTGAATCGCTTATAAACACATTTTTACCAACCTTTTAGCACCCAAAAGTTAGACACCTTGCTAGTAATCGACCCGTCCAACCTTCAAATCGTAGATGGTGGTAAACACTCTCACTATTTACAGGCTTTTACTTGAATAATTGGAGACATACCTATTATTGAGGAATGTATGAACACCTTATTTAACATAACTAAAATTATATAACAAAAAGAATGACTTGCCAAAATCGAATTCAAAAATCTAAGTTATTATACTTTGCTTGAAAAAATAGTCTTCCTAAAGTAAGTGTGTTCAGATAAAAACAAATGGAAGTGAAAAGTACTTTTGAGGTCAACATGTCAAACAAGAATACATAAATAAAGTATTCAAATAAGATATTAAAAGATGCCAATTCACATAAGAACATCTTATTTCCTCATGAAAAGCCATGAAAACCTATGTTTAATCCAGTACAATAGAACAATTTGATTAATTTATAGACCAAATGTTTGATTGATAGCGAAGTTTGACGTTGATATGCTTTCTTTGTAAATTATAAATAATCCATAAATTAATACTAAATTCAAGAATTAGCTATTTGTGAAATTAACGATTTCTCCAACGAACAGATTGGAATGCTAAAGCTAATAATTTAGTGACTACCTCAAGGAATACTGCATACCATGAAAAAAATATACGCTATTATCTCTATTCTACTGTTCATCCTAAATGCGATGGTTGCACAGAAGAAGGACTATAACTTTATCAACTATACAACCAAAAATGGACTTAATTCTAATACAACATTAGCCATACTTAAAGACAAATATGGTTTTATGTGGTTTGGCACAGAGGATGGTTTAAATAGATTTGATGGAAATAGTTTTAAGGAATATCGACATAAAGAAAAAGTATCATCTAGCATCGGAAGAGGCTCAGTGACGGCCATTCAGGAAGATAAAGACGGAAATTTATGGATAGGAACAACGATTGCCCTTTCCTTGTATAATAGAAACCTGAACAACTTTACGAACTACGATTTTCGTCGTTTTGGCTGGATTCGGAGTATGCTCGCTGACCATAAAGGAAACATTTGGGTTGGAACATATTCTGGATTATACTATTTCAATCCTAAAACTAAAAAAGTAACTAGCTACAGAGCGAATGTAGCTAATGTGAATGCTCTTAGCTCAGACGTAATTATTTCTATTTTTGAAGATAGTAAAAATAGAATATGGGTCGGCACAACGCAGGGATTACATTTATTTAATGAACGACCACAGACTTTTAAGCGTTTTTTGCATAAAGATAATGATCCTTCGACACTTTCAAATAATAACATTACAACGATTGCTGAAGATCAACATGGCAATATTTGGGTTGGAACAGAAGCTGGACTTAATTTAATGAATTTAAGAAATGAGAAATTTAAAGCATTTAAATATCAACCAGATAATTCTAGTTCCTTGAGTAGTGATAGGATATACAAAATGGCATTTGACATTGAAGGGAAGCTATGGGTTGGAACTGAGTATGGTTTAAACATCTTTGATCCCAAAAGTGAACAGAGCTTACGCATCAAAAACGTTGAATCTAGTCACTACAGCGGAATGGGAAGTTTCATTGGACACTCTGTACGAGACATATTCATTGATAAAAGCGGTATTTATTGGATTAGTACACTTCAAGGGGCGGTTAATAAATATGATAATAATTTAGCTTTCTTTAGTCACAAACAATATAATCCATTTGAGACAAATGGATTGAGTGGAAACTCTATCACGTCATTTGCGGAAAGCCCTAATGGTGATATTTACATTGGCACAGATACAGGAGGGCTAAATCTTTTTAATCGAAAGACGGGGCAGGTATCCCATATTCCGCTGGTAGGACAAATGGGGCCTATTTGGGTAGTGCTGTCTTTAGAACGCTTAGCAGATAAATTATGGGTAGGCACTTATCAAGATGGTCTTTGTGAATTAAATGTGAAGACCCTCTCAATGAAAAGAATCCCTATTGCTCCAGATGCTAAACAAGTATCTAGTCCTGCTAACTGCTTGAAAATGGATAGCAAAGGTAATTTGTGGATTGGAACAAATGGAAAAGGTGTGTACAGATATGAACCTAAAACAGGTGTTTTATTGCACTTCGATAAAATTGTACCTCAAAAGAATAAATACGCCAATTTAACAATAGATGGCTATGTTACAGCCATAGAAGAAGATAAACAAGGGCGTTTATGGTTTGGGTCTAATGGGGTCGGGATGGTCGTTTTTGATCCTAAAACAAACCAACTTGAATCTATTAACCACGAACGGAATGCTTTACCACTAGACCGAGTACAGAGTGTGTTATGTGATAAATTAGGACGAATATGGGTAGGCGTTTTTGGCGGGGGACTTTGTCTTTATGATGCTAAAACGAAGAAATTTATCCAGTATAATGAAGACCAGATGTTATCTAATGATTTGGTATGTAAAATCTTAGAGGATAGCGAAGGAAAACTATGGGTTAGTACCAACAAAGGAATTAGTGTATTTGACCCTAAGCGAAAGTTTTTCAAAAATTATACTTACCATAACGGCATTCAACAGAATACTTTTAACATGGGTGCTGGATTGAAATGCAGTACGGGAGAGATGTATTTTGGGGGATTGGATGGTTTTAATTATTTCCATCCAAATCACCTCCGACAAAATAAAAATATTCCTTCATTGATAGTAACGGATTTAAAGGTTGGAAATAAAAGTATTAATGCCATTGAAAATTCAGATATAATTAAGGAATCAATTGCTATTACCCAAAAAATCACGTTGAGTTACAAACAAAATTTCTCACTTGATTTTGTGGCCTTGAACTATACTGCACCTCAGGAAAGTCAGTACACGTATATGCTAGAGGGTTTTGATAAAGAGTGGAACAATGCGGGTTCTGTCACTACAGCAGTTTATACCAGCTTAGACCCTGGACAGTATCGTTTTAGGCTAAAAGCTCACAGCGAAGATGGCTCATGGCATACACCAGAAAGGACGATTGAGATTGTCGTGAACCCTCCTTTCTGGCGTACCTATTACGCCTATGCTATCTATTTTTCGCTGCTAGTTTTGGGGCTTTGGATGTCAAGAAGAAGAGCTATCGAAAAACTGAGAAGCGAATTCTTATTAGATAAAGAACGAACAGAGGCAGAACGAAAAATTGAGTTGGAACAGCTTAAAATTAAATTTCTCACCAATTTAAGCCATGAATTAAAAACACCCTTGACGCTAGTTTTGAATCCAGTTGAAAGCCTGCTCACTCAAGAGCAGAGCATTAGTAAACTTGAAACGCTGAACTTAATTAATCGAAATGCAAAAAGACTATTGAATATCGTCAATCAATTGCTTGATTTTCGGAAAATAGAGGATAATGAACTGACCTTAAACACCACAGAATGTGATTTGATACTACTTGCCAAAGAAATATTTGATTCATTCAAATATATTTCTGAGCGTAAAAAAATTCAACTTGATTTTGAAACAACAATTCACGAGTATTATACTTCCTTTGATAAAGACAAGGTAGAACGTATTTTGCTGAACCTCTTATCGAATGCTATTAAGTTTACTAGCGAAAATGGAAGTGTATATTTTCATGTAGAAGAGGTAAAAGATAAAGGAATTAAGTTGATTATTGGAGATACAGGCGTTGGGTTTTCAAACGAATTATCTGAAAAAATATTCCAACGTTTTTTTCAAATTGATAGCCATCAAAACATCTTAAATCAAGGAAGTGGTATTGGGCTATCCATTACGCAAGAGTTTGTAAAACTTCATGAAGGAATCATTACAGTAGAAAGTGAAGAAGGCTTAGGTAGTATTTTTACCGTGTTTTTACCCCTCAAAAAGATGCCCAGAGAGACTATTGCCTTGCAAGAAACGCTACCCGACTCAGCACTCAGCCTAGCTCCTCTCCTACCTGAGGAAGAGGAATCTCATTTAGTAGATACTAAGATAGATAAGCCTGTGCTATTATTAGTTGATGATAGTGAGGACATCAGAACGTATTTGAGAGAGAATCTAAAAAGTAAATATAAAATAGTTGAGGCTTTTGATGGAATACAAGGCTGGCAGAAAGCACTCTCTTCACATCCAGAAATTATTGTGAGTGATATTAATATGCCCAATATGGATGGTATTGCTATGGTGAAAAAAATAAAAAGTGATGTCAGAACGAAGCATATTCCTGTGATTTTACTAACAGTGTTGTCAGAGGAAATTGACCACCTAAGAGGTCTTGAAACGGGAGCTAACGACTACATGACTAAGCCCTTTAATTTCCAATTATTAGACATCAAAATTGGAAATTTACTTGAAGCCAATAATGTGGTGAAAAATACCTACAGTAAGCATATTACGATAGAAACGCCTACCATTACTGTGGTATCAGGAGATGAAAAGTTTTTACTAACTATTTCTAAACATATCGAAGAGCATATTGACGAAGCGAATCTATCCATTGAAGAATTAAGTAAGAAAATGAATATGAGCAGAAGTACTTTTTATCATAAGATTCTAAGTCTAACAGGAGAAACCCCCGTTGAATATGTTAGGTCTATTAAACTCAAAAAAGCGGCAATCTTACTTGAAAAAAGTGATTTGAAAATTTCACAAATTTGCTTCGATGTAGGATTTGCAAATACCAATTACTTTTCGAGGGCGTTTAAAGCGAAATATAATGTATCTCCTTCGGAGTATATTCAACAAAAGCGAAAATTAAGCTGAGTTTAAATGCCATTGCTTGG
Source organism: Spirosomataceae bacterium (assembly GCA_049241065.1). Lineage (GTDB taxonomy): Bacteria > Bacteroidota > Bacteroidia > Cytophagales > Spirosomataceae > JALRIJ01. Next base: position 20,734 of record JBMLRK010000216.1, on the reverse strand, counting down.
ATACTCTTTATTGAATATGAATTAGTATTTCATGCTAATCTTTACAAACCTTTTGCAAACCACTTGTATCATAAATAGCCCATTTTTAGGCACATAATTCACGAAATCGTGAACCTCTTTTAAGCTAACATGTCCTATAACCACGACAGACATGAGCAAGCTTACGGACATCATTTAGTACAAAAAAGCAGATAAGAAAGAACTCTTGTCTGCTTTTTTTGTATAGAATCGTACTATAAGTGGTCATGTAAAATCCATCATTCAAAATTTTGTATTATTACTTATCATATACGGATTTTGGGTATTTAGTCTCCTCTTCTAATAGCAATCTACCAATCGTCCCTCCTTAATCGCTACTTATTAATACTCTTTGCTTCCAAATATTTATGTACGAGTATGGAAAGCTTGATTCATTGATTTTGAATATTTTCAGATGACGGATATGCTAGTAACTAGTAAGGTTTTGTTACTTAGAACGATTACTTTATACGTCCCCAGAATCGGCTTATTTCTGCTTTTTTTACGCTTAAAGGTCTAATAGACTAGATATAATAGCATAATAAGGCTATCAAATTGACATTTTGGTAGTTATCAAAACATTTGGAACAAAAAATCAACAATTAGTGCTATTCAAATTTTGTAACACAAGCTTACTTTGTGAAGTAATTTTATAATAATTATTAAATAAATCATATTTATTGTCCTATGAAGCAATTTGACTTACTCATTGTAACTGCTCGAAATAAACTATACTCACTTGTATGGCTTATCTCGCTTTTGATTGGGTTTTCGGCTTTTTCCTTAAAAGCCCAAACAGTAAAGGGGACGGTTAAGTCCACTACTGGAGAAACAATACCTGGTACAACTATCACCATAAAGGGAACTACAAGAGGAACAACAGCTAACAAGGATGGTGCCTTTACGATTGCTTGTACTTCAAAGGAAACATTGGTTTTTAGTTCGATTGGCTATAAGACACAGGAAATTCTACTAGGTAACAAAACGACGTTGAACGTCTTGCTAGAAGAAGTGCAAACAGCTTTGGGTGAAGTCGTAGTGGTGGGTTATGGTAAACAGCGGAAAGAAGGTGTTGTTGCTGCTGTAACGCAAACAACGGGTAAAGTGCTAGAACGTGCAGGGGGTGTATCAAGTATTGGTGCTGCTCTGACAGGTAACGTGCCAGGTCTGATTACTAACGCAGGAACGGGATTACCAGGGGGAGAAGACCCTCAAATCATCATTCGTGGTATTAGTAGTCCGAACAACTCGGCTCCGCTTATTTTGGTAGATGGTGTTGAACGTCCAATGAACTCAGTTGACATTAGTTCGGTTGATGCCGTAACCGTTTTGAAGGATGCTTCGGCAACTGCCGTGTTCGGTTCGAGAGGAGCAAATGGTGTAATTTTGATTACTACAAAAAGAGGAAAGACAGGTAAAGCTACGATTAGAGCAACGGTAAATACGATTATGAAATCAGCTTCGAAGTTACCAGAAAAGTATGATTCATACGATGGGTTGACGATTAGAAATCAAGCTATTGAATATGAACTTGCTGCTAGACCAGATGGCTGGAGAAACATTTTACCAGAGGCAATCCTTCAAAAGTATAGAAACCCTGCAAATTTAGCAGAAGCAGAACGTTATCCCAATGTTAACTGGGAAGAGGCACTATTTAGAAAAGATGCAATTTCTAATAATGCCAACATCAATATCAGTGGCGGTACAGACTTTGTAAAATATTTTACGAGTGCTGATGTATTACATGAGGCTGATTTATTTAAAGTGTATGACAACAACAGAGGTTACAAACAAGGATTTGAATTTGACCGATTAAACGTTCGTAGTAACCTTGATTTTCAGTTATCATCGAGTACATTATTCAAAACCAATATTTCTGGTTCGTATGGTGTGAGAAAAAGTCCTTGGGGCTTCAACGGTGGTGGTGGCCAATATGGAGCTTGGATTGATGCTTACAACGCCGCACCAGATGCTATGTTACCAAGATACGCAGATGGCTCTTGGGGTTTTTACGCACCCAATGAACAAAAAGCAGAAAACTCAGCACGAATACTTGGATTGGGTGGAATTGCCAATACGACAACGGCTCAGATAACAACGGATTTCTCGCTTGAACAGGATTTGAGTAAACTCGTAAAGGGATTGAAATTTACAGGGAATATCTCTTTTGATAATACTTTCGTAGAAAGCGACCGAGGTATTAATGATTTGTTCAATGACGCACAGTTGAAATGGATTGACCCAGAAACGGGAATCGTAACCTATAAGCAAGCGGTAGATGGAGTAACAGGATTTGATTTTCAGGAGGGTATCCGATGGTCACCAGCTGCTGGTAATATTGGAGCAAGTCAACGACGATTATTCTACCAATTTCAGTTGAATTATGCAAAAACATTTGCGGGAAAACATTACTTGACTGCAATGGGGTTAATGAACAGAAACGTGTTTGCTAACGGAAGTATCGTTCCTACTTATAGAGAAGACTGGGTATTCAGAACAACCTATACGTTTAAGAATAAGTACACAGTAGAATATAATGGTGCTTATAATGGTTCAGAACAATTCGCTCCTGACTATCGCTTTAACTATTTCTCGTCTGGAGGGGTAAACTGGGTAGTATCAAATGAGGAATTTATTAAGTCTGTAAAGGCTATTGACTTATTAAAATTGAGAGCTTCTTATGGGCAAACAGGGTTTGACAACCTTGGAATAAGATGGCCTTACTTAGATCAATGGCTCTACGGAGGAGTAGCAAGATTAGGTATCACTGGTGAAGCAGCAGAACAAAGTCCATACACACAATACCGACAAACAGGAGTAGGTAATCCAACTGTTCAATGGGAAGAATCAGAGAAATTTAATGTTGGGGTTGATTTTGAGTTGTTTAAAGGTTTGATAAAAGGTAAAGCAGATGTTTTTAGCGATAACAGAACTAAAATTTTGTTAGGAAACCGTCAAGACGTGCCTTCATATTATGGAGCAGCACCACCAGTAGCAAACCTAGGAGCTGTAAAGTCAAGTGGATATGAAGTAGAATTACATTTTAGTAAATCATTGGGTAAATTTCGTGTATGGACTGATTTAAACATGACGCATACACAAAATAAAATCATAGAAGCAGCAAACCCAGAGTTATTACCAGAATATCAAAAAACAGAAGGTAAGTCAATAAATCAGGAATACTCTTATGTGAGCGAAGGTAAGTATAATACTTGGGATCAGTTATATGGCAGTACGATGCACAATGCTCAGGATAATCAAAAACTACCAGGTAACTTATACCTTGTAGATTACAATGCCGATGGTGTAATTGATGCACAAGACCGTGTTCCTTATGGTTATACAAACTGGCCTCAAAACACATACAATGCTACATTTGGATTGGACTGGAAAGGTTTAACAGCGTTTGTTCAATTCTATGGAGTAAACAATGTTACTCGTCAGGTTGGATTTTCAAGTTTGGTAAATCAAAAAAATACGGTTTATCAAGAAGGTGCTTATTGGTCACCATCGAATCCTGATGGAGTACCTATTCCTCGTTGGACATCAACACCAGCCGACTATTATCGTGGTACTCAGTACATGTTTGATGGTTCTTATGTGCGATTAAAAAATGCAGAAATTGCCTACAGTTTCACATCAGTAGCGAGCAGAAAATTAGGTCTTGCAGGATTAAGAATCTACTTGAACGGAAATAACTTAATTGCTTGGAGCAAAATGCCAGATGACAGAGAGGCCAATTTTGGCGGTGCTGCATTTTCTCAGCAGGGTGCATATCCAACCGTTAGACGTTACAATCTTGGTTTAAATATCACTTTCTAATAAATCAAATCATGAAAAAGAAAATTAATATTTTAATTGCAGCTATGCTCCTTTCCATGACTTCAGGATTAACTTCTTGTAAAGAGTTTTTGGATCGTGACCCACAGGCTGCCGTATCTGATAAAGATGCCTACAAAAATTTTGTAAACTTTCAAGGGTTTACAGAAGAATTATATCATACAATTCCTGACTTTTCTAACGGTTATTGGACAAGTTCATTCAACTGGGGAGATGATGAAATTCAATCAGTTTCAGCAACGGGACATTATGGAGTAAAAATTGACAATGGTGACTTTTGGGGATGGCAAAGAAACTTTGATGGCTGGCAAGCTGGCTGGCTTGACCGAAACAATAACTCTACCAACGACGACCGTTTTACGAAGTCTCTCTGGGGATTAGGATGGTACGGAATTCGTAAAGCCAATATGGGACTCGCCAATCTTGATAAAATGAATGATGCAACTCAAGAAGAAAAAGACTTAATTAAAGGTCAGTTATTATTCTTTAGAGGTTGGTATCACTTCATGTTTATGCAATTTTTTGGTGGACTTCCATATATAGATACGGTATTGCCCGGTGACCAAAAGTTAACATTACCCCGTTTGAAATACAGTGAATGTGCAGACAAAGCCGCTAAAGATTTCAGAGAAGCCGCAGATTTACTTCCCATAGATTGGGATGCTACTACGGCTGGAAAGAGAACATTAGGTAAAAACGTACTTCGCATCAATAAAATAATGGCGCTTGGTTATCTTGCTAAAAACTATTTGTGGGCAGGAAGTCCGTTAATGAACTCTGTTTCAGGTGGTAGCAAAACTTACAATGCTGAATATTGTAAAAAAGCGGCTGAAGCTTCAGCTGAATTACTCAAACTTTGCGAGAGTGGTCAAGCACCGTACAGCTTAGTTCCTTTTGATAAATACTATACAAACTTCTATACTACTGGACAAAACTGGGCAATTCCAGGAGCAACAGAAGCAATTTTCAGAGGGCCATACTATGGAGCTCATGGAACAACTTACGGAACAGCAAAGCAATACACTCCACTTATCATTAGTGAAGGAGATACTAAATTTCTACCTACTGCTAATTATGTGGATATGTATGGTATGGCGAATGGATTACCAATCGCCGATGCAACAAAGCCAGATCCAGTATCGGGATATAATCCAGAGTTTCCATGGAAAGGAAGAGACCCTCGTTTCTATAATGACATCATCTACGACGGGATAAAAATGGTAAATGGTAGTATTCCTAATGCCGCAGAAACCATCAACAGATATGCAAATTTACATACAAAAGGGACTTATAGAGATGTGGCAAGTGGAAGTAGAACGGGCTATTTGAATTATAAATTTATTCCGAGAACAGCCAATAAGTTTGACTTAGGATACAGTTATGATAAAAGTTTAAACGTCCATCTTCCTTACATGAGACTTGCCGACGTGTATCTAATGTATGCAGAAGCTGCGGCACAGGCGTATGGCGGGGCGAATGGTAAAGTTTCAGGATATGCTAAAACTGCGGCAGAAGCCATCAATGTCCTAAGAACAAGAGCAGGAGCTGGCCCAGTTGCTACACAGTTTTTGGGTAATATAGATGCCTTTATGAGCGAGGTAAGACGTGAAAGGGCTGTTGAACTTGCTTTTGAAGGACATCGTTTCAATGACCTCCGTCGCTGGTTATTATTGACAGAAAGCCCATATACTCTTAAAAAAGCTGTTGAGTTTGATAGAGCAGCTCCTCTTGATCCTACAAAAAGTGATAAGGATAACAAGGTGCTGAACTTTAGAGAAACATTAATTCTTGAGCGTAAGTTTACAGCCAAGCATTACTGGTTACCGATGAAGACGAATGATGTAAACTTGTACTTGGAATTCCCGCAGAATCCAGGTTGGTAAGCATCTAACATGTGTAAGGTGATGGTAGAGAGTGTTTCTACCATCGCTACTATTCAATACTCAAACAGATAGACGAAAATTATGAAGTTTATAAAAATACTAACTATTTTGTGTACGCTATTAGCTTTATCAAACGCTAATATTTTTGCACAAGATGTCTCGATTTTCAAAATCAAGGCTACCGTTCTGGGACTTGATAAGAAGCCCATCAGTGGAGCTACAGTAAGTTGCTCTGCCGAATACAGTCAACCAACTACTACAGATGGACAAGGAACATTCACGATAGACGTTCCATCAGATGAAGTATTATCTGTATCTGCAAAGGGATACAAAACCTACCACGTAACGGTAACAAAGCCAATCAGTGAAATTGTTATGCAGGTTGTACAAGAATCTGACTATGTTCGTTTACCATTTCGTGACGTTGAAAAGCGAGACCTAATGAGTGGAGTGTCACAAGTAGATGTAAAAGATTTACTAAACAAAAACTATTTCACCTTTCCACTTGATGGAATGGAGACGTTAGTACCAGGTTTTAATGGCAATAGCAATTGGGGGATGGGTAGTTATTTGTTCATGATTGATGGCGTACCTCGTGAACTTGGAAACGTAGCACCAACGGAAATCGACCAAATTGTATTTCTCAAAGGGGCTCATGCCGTTGCTCTATACGGTAGCCGTGCAGCAAAAGGTGTAGTGAACATTATTACTAAAAGAGGAAAGTCTGGAACAAGTACATTGAACCTTAGAGTTAACAGTGGAATTAATCTTCCAAAAAGTTATCCAAAGTATTTGGGATCTGGCGAGTACATGACGCTATATAACGAAGCAAGAAGAAATGATGGATTGACTGCTTTATACTCAGAAAATGATATATATAACTTCTCTTCTGGACGTAACCCGTATCGTTATCCGAATGTAGATTTCTATTCACCCGAATATTTGTCAAATTCTTTCGGCCGTTATGATGCTACCGCTGAAATTACTGGGGGAAATGAGCGAGTAAGATATTATACCAATATTGGTTATGCTACGCAAGGTTCGTTCTTAAACTTTGGAGAGGCTAAATCCAATAATACGTCGGATCGTCTAAATTTTCGTGGAAATATTGACGTAAACCTGAATGAGTTTATTTCACTGAATGCAGATGCCGCCGCTATTTTTAATACGGGAAGAGGAGTAAATACGAACCATTGGAATAATGCTGCTACCATAAGACCTAATAGATTTTCGCCTTTAATTCCAATTGATTTAATTGAAAAAGAAGATGCTGCTTCACAAATATTATTAGGAAATAGTAACAATATCATAGACGGAAAATATTTTCTTGGAGGAACGCAGTTAGACCAAACTAACGGAATTGCAACAACTTATGCAGGAGGAAATAACCAAAGTGCAAACAGGCAATTTCAATTTAATACAGGTATCAAGGCCGATTTGAGAAATGTATTGAAGGGCTTGAGTTTCAAAACTAATTTCTCAGTTGACTATGCTACTTCTTACACGTTGGCTTATAATTATACTTACGCAACGTTTGCTCCTACTTGGAATAACTACAGTGGAACAGACCTAATAAGCAGTCTTACCGTGTACGGACAAGATACAAAATCAGGAACGCAAAATGTAAGTGCCAATACATATCGCCAAACGATTGCTTTTTCTGGTCAACTAAACTACGAGAAAACAATTGGTGAAAAACATAACCTAACCGCTATTTTGTTGGCAAACGGATTTCAACAATCTGCCTCAGCAGTTTATCACAGAACGAGTAATGCAAACTTAGGCTTCTTGGCAACTTATAACTTTGACCATAAATACTACGCTGATTTTAGTGCTGCTTATGCGGTTTCAGCCAAATTACCAGAAGCAAACAGAGCTGCTTTATCTCCTTCTCTTTCATTGGGTTGGAGAATTAGTCAAGAAAATTTCTTGAAAAATTCAAAAGTAGTGGATGACTTAAAACTAACGGCATCAGCTAGTATTCTAAACACTGACTTGGACATAAACGATTACTATTTGTACCAAGGAATTTATTCAAATTTAGGAGATTGGTATGGCTGGAAAGACGGTACAGGTTTTCAATCAACGGTATCTCGTAGAGGCGATAACCCAAACATGGTTTTCCCGCAGAGACAAGAGCTAACGTTTGGCATTGAAGGTTCGTTTTTTAAGAAATTATTAACGTTAAACACCTCGATTTTCTACAATAAAATCAAAGGAAATATTATCCAATCGAATATCTTATTTCCAAACTATTTTCAAACAGGTCAGCCAGGTGGCTTCTTATATTCATCGTTTATTCCTTACGTGAACTATAATGAAGATGAAAGAATTGGATTTGATTTTGGAGTAAATGTTAACAAAAGAGTTGGCGAATTAAATATGTCCTTGGGATTGAATGGTACTTATTACGATACAAAAGCAACAAAAAGAGCAGAAATCTACGAAGATGCGTATCAGAATCGTCAGGGTAAAGCACTTGATGCGATGTGGGGTTTACAAAACTTAGGTTTTTTCCAAGACCAAACCGATATTCAAAGCTCTCCTTCACAACAGGCACTTGGACCAGTTAAACCTGGTGACATTAAGTACAAAGACCAAAACGGTGATGGTATAATCAATCAACGTGACGAAGTTTTCTTAGGAAAAGGTGGCTTTTTTGGTACACCAACGACCATTGGGATAAACTTTACGGCACAGTGGAGAAAGTTGACCCTCTTTGCACAAGGTACGGGTAGATTTGGTGCAAGTGCGATGCGTCAGGGTTCATACTTCTGGGTATCAGGCGAAAATAAGTACTCTGAAGTAGTAAGAAACCGCTGGACAGAAGCAACAAAAGAAACAGCTACTTACCCAAGACTTTCGACTTTAGCAGGAACTAACAACTTCCGCTCTTCAGACTTTTGGATTTACAAAACTGATAGATTTGACTTGACGAAAGTACAAATTTCTTACGATTTGACAAGTTTGTTAAAGACGAAATCACTGGTTAAAGAATTCGGTGTCTATGTGAATGGATTTAATTTACTAACAGTTTCACCACAAAGGGAAATCTTAGAATTGAATGTTGGTAATGCTCCACAAACACGATTATTTAACGTAGGCGTAAAAGCCCTTTTCTAAATTTTTAAACTAATGTCGAAATATTATATCATGTCACATAAAATAAAAGGAATAGTAGTAATGCTCATGTGTATCTCGGTCTTCCTCAGTGGATGCCAAGACCTCATCGAGCCTGCCCAAGAAAACAATAGACAACTAGAAGAGACGGCGTATTTACCCAATGATGCACGTTTTCCTTATGGTATCTTAATGAACGGGTATAATAGAGTTCCTACAAACTTTTGGTCATTTAACGACGTTGCAACAGACGATGCCGTAACTAATGACCAGTCAAACGGATTTCTAAGAATTGCTACAGGTCAGTGGACTCCTGCTAACAATCCAGTAGATCAATGGACAAACTGTTACACAGGAATCCAATACGTAAACTTGATGTTAGGGGAAGTTGACAAAGTTCAGTGGGTAGCTGATGCTGGTGCCAGTAAATTGTTTGGAACTCGTATCAAAGGTGAAGCTTACGGCTTACGAGCATTGTTTTTGTATCACTTACTCCAGTCACATGGAGGTATTGGCAAAAACGGAGCGATGTTAGGTGTACCCATCTTGACTAAAGCTCAAACTACTTCTGATAGCTATAATTCGCCTCGTGCATCATTTGATGATTGTATGAAGCAAATTTATCAAGATTTGGATAGTGCAGATGCTAAACTTCCTTTAGATTACAGAAACCTTTCGCCAGGGCAGGAAAATCAAATTCCAGCTAAATACGGTAAAGTTACGGTAGAACAATACAACCGTGCTTTTGGAATCACGTTCAGTGGTCTGATTGCAGGACGTATTATCAAAGCAATTCGCTCAAAAGCTGCTCTTTTAGCAGCCAGTCCTGCCTTCAATGCAGGTAATGCAACAAAATGGACAGATGCTGCCAACTATTCAGCGGAAGTGCTTAATCTAAATGGGGGACTAAGTTCCATTGTGACTAGTGCTGCGAGTGGCTTGACGTGGTATTCAAACACGGCAGAAATTGGAACATTGAAAGATGGTGCCAATCCACCAGAGGTATTATGGCGTAACAACTGGAACGAAAACAGAGACTTAGAAGCTGCAAACTTTCCGCCAACGTTATTCGGTAACGGAAGAATTAATCCAACACAAAATTTGGTAGATGCGTTTCCAATGGTGAATGGTTATCCAATAAGCGACCCCAAAAGTGGATATGTAGCTAATAGTCCATATACCAATCGTGACCCACGTTTGAGAATGTTTATTTTAGTGAATGGACAAACTTCGGGGGTAAACAACACGGCGATAAACACCGCTGCTGATAGCCCCACTAACGACGGTTTGACCATTGCAGCAACCTCGACAAGAACAGGTTACTATCTGAGAAAATTGTTACGTCAGGATGTTAACTTAAACCCCACATCGGCTACCAATCAACGTCATTACAAACCACATATTCGTTATACTGAAATTGCTTTAAATTATGCAGAAGCAGCCAACGAAGCATTTGGTCCAACGGCAACAGGAAGTAATTCTTATTCAGCATACGACGTGATTAAAGCTATTCGTAGAAGAGCAGGAATTGGTTTAACTAATAACGATGAATACCTTGAAACTGCCAAAAATAGTAAAGAAACGATGCGTGCATTAATTCGTAACGAAAGACGTTTAGAACTGTGTTTTGAAGGTTTCAGATTCTGGGATTTACGTCGTTGGAATAGTGATTTAACAGAAAATGCAAAAGGCATGAGTATTCGTAGTGGTAATGTTTACACGATTATTCCTTCGGTGGAGTCAAGATCATATCAAAACTTTATGAAATATGGCCCTATTCCATACTCTGAAATATTGAAGTATTCAGCATTAGAACAAAATCAGGGCTGGAACTAAATTCTTATTAAATTACTATTTAAAAATATTATATATGAAAAAAGTGGTTTTAATGTTGGCAATAACCCTAGTAGGTCTTATTTCCTGTAACCAAGAAGCTGTATTTCCTGATTTCAAATACCAAACAGTGTACTTTGCCTATCAGTATCCCGTTAGAACGATTACTTTAGGAGAAGATGCTAATGTAAATACAGATTTGGATAATGCCAAAAAGTGCCAAATCTATGCGGCAACGGGCGGTGTTTATGAAAGTAAAAACAATGTATCTATCAAGGTAGAAGTTGATAATACATTACTCGGAAACGGTTTATTATTCAGTGCTGGTAATGAAGTACTTGCCATGCCAAAGGAATACTACACATTAGCGTCAGACAAAATTGCAATTCCAAATGGGACGCTGGCTGGTGGTATTGACGTGCAACTAACGAACTCATTTTTCGCAGACCCAAAAGCAATTCAGAATACGTATGTAATTCCTTTAAAAATGACAAGCGTTTCAGGTGCGGATTCAATTTTGAATGGAAAGCATTTTATTCTATATGCGGTTAAGTATGTTAATCCTTGGCACGGTAATTATTTGAGACGTGGACGTGATGTTGTGTCTGGTACTGTCAATCAAACAATTGTTCGTCATGCACAATATGTTGAACAGGACGAAATCAACAAGCTATCAACCAAGTCTTTAAACGAATTGAATTTTCCAGTAACCGTAAAAGACAAAGATGGTAGAAACCTTTCAGTAACCTTAGTTTTAAAGTTTGACGAAACTGGAAAATGTACTATCTCTTCTGGAACAAGCGGTTATACAGCAACGGGTAGCGGAGCGTTTGTTAAAAAAGGCGAGAAAAAGAGCTGGGGAAATAAAGACAGAGATGCTCTTTATTTGAAATATGACATTAATCTTTCAGGAATAAACGTTTCCTCAAGCGATACTCTAGTAATGCGTGATCGTGCTGTAACATTCGAAACGTTTACGCCAATCGCAAAGTAATCAGTTAATTAAATACTTATAACTTTTAATTACATGAACAAGATATATAAAGTAGTACTAGGGCTGACCTCTTTGTTGGTCGCCTCATGTGCCAAATACGAAGCACTTGAATATAGCGTAACAAAACCAGAAACTGCTATCGTTCAAGAAGATATAGATTCATATCCTGCCTTAAAATCGTATATCAACAAAACGGCAAACCCTAACTTTAAGTTTGGAGTTGCTCTTTCTTTGGCCGACTATAACAACAAAAATGTAATGTATCGGTTGGCTAATAAAAATTTCGATGAAATTGTGTTAGGCTACGAAATGAAACATGGTGCAGTGGTTCAGTCAAATGGAAACTTATCGCTCGACAACGTAACCAAATTACTGGAAAACGCAAAAGCGTCAGGAACTTCGGTGTACGGACATACTTTATGTTGGCATGCAAATCAAAATGCGACTTACTTGAAAAGTATCATTGCTCCTGACATCACGGCATCAACTGGACCAGGTTGGGATTTAATCGCAAGTGCTGATTTTGAAACAGATGCTACAACTAGTTTTCAAGGGAGTACCAACGCCGTAACATCTTACACTGCCACAGGTGGTGGCGTAAACGGAGTTGGTAGAGCCTTGAAAGTATCAAATGCAAGTGTGCGTGCAAATGATTGGGAAGCTCAATTTTTCGTAAGATTTGCTCCTGCAGCCGTTTTAGGAGAAAAATATACACTCAAAATGGATGTGAAAGCAGATGTGTCCGCATCTTATCCAACTCAAGCACACGTAACGCCAGGTGCATACAAACACTGGGACTTTTTTGGCACAATTTCGGCTACTCCAACTTGGACTACCTATACTAGAGAGATTACCGTTACTGCGGATATGGCTACTTGCGGTGCAATTGCTTTTAATCTCGGTAAAACTGCAACTACCTACTATTTTGATAACATTACCTTAACCAAGTACAATGCTACAGGGAGTGTTCAAACAAAAGAAAAAGCTCCTGATGTAAAAAAGACAATCATTACCAATGCGTTGGATAAATGGATGGCTGGTATGTTGACGGTAAGCAAGCCTTATGTGAAAGCATGGGATGTGGTAAACGAACCAATGGACGATGGTAAGCCTTATGAGCTTAAAACAGGTGTAGGAAGAGCCTTAGCAGCTGATGAGTTTTATTGGCAAGACTATATGGGGAAAGATTATGCCGTGACGGCTTTCCAAATGGCTAGAAAATACGGTAATCCCAATGATATACTTTTTATCAACGATTATAACCTGGAATATAGTTTGGATAAATGTAAGGGGCTTATTGCCTACACAAGTTATATCGAAAGCAAGGGAGCTAAAGTTGATGGTATCGGTACGCAAATGCACATTGACATCAAGTCTGACAAAACCAAAATAGTTGATATGTTTAAGTTGCTTGCGGCAACGGGTAAATTGATTAAAATATCTGAATTGGACATTGGTTTAGGTAATGTAAAAACAGCCAATGCAACCCAAGAGCAATACATGGCACAGGCAGAAATGTACAAATATGTAATTGATAAATATTTTGAAATTATTCCTGCTGCTCAACGATATGGTATTACCATTTGGAGTCCGTTAGACAGTCCTGCAAACTCAAGCTGGAGAGCAGATGAACCCATCGGGCTTTGGACACAACAGTATGTAAGAAAACGTGCTTATTCTTATGTTGCCGAGGCTATCAAAGCAAACATGAAATAAGCCTTCGATTCATTCAATTTGATCCTCTTTTCACTTGATACCGAAATCCCCCACATTGTCATAATGCTGGGGGATTTTATGCTCTGAACAATCCTCCTGATACGTCAATACTGACTATATCATCTCTTTTATTGAAATAAAGTAGGTATAAAGTGCCTTTATTTAAGACTGTTGAACATTAGGTATATAGATTTGATAATCCGTGCTATTGATTTTTCACCGCATCAATTTACTTTACAGCGTTAAAAACAGTGTCTATATAAATAAGTTTAAATTAATTACAAAAACAATCATATTTAGCATTCTTATGAAAAAATCAAACCCTTGTAAAGACTTGAATCCAAAGCCATTATCGTCTGTAATTCTATTGTTCACTGCTCAGTCCAACTAGTTTAAAATTATTTTTATTTTAAACTATATCTTCCGAAATTAAACCAACATTATTCTAATGAAACGACTATTGAAATCGCTTACCTTCTCCTTGATTATTTTTTCTATTTGTTCTTCTTGTAATACTTACGATAACCCCGTAACGCCGCCTGTAGTTGTAAAGACGAATCCTTTTAAAGTGACACTTAATCCACAAACGACCTATCAAACGGTTTCGGGTTTTGGAGGAGCGAACCGAATGTGGGGAACTCAATCGCTTAAACCTGCCGAAGCTACCAAAGCATTTGGTTTAGGGGATAATGAATTGGGTCTAAGTATTTTTAGAGTTAGAATTTCATCAAATAAAAGTGAATGGCCAATCATCATTGAAGCGGTAAAGGAAGCGAATAAGAATGGGATCAAAGTACTGGCTTGTCCATGGTCACCACCAGCAGCTCTTAAAAGTAATAACAGTGATGTGAGAGGCTATTTATTGCCTGAAAACTACAAAGCATTCAAAGATTACATTAACGAATTCATCGTATATATGGCTCAAAACGGAGCTAAGATTGATGTCGTTTCGATTCAAAATGAGCCAGATTGGAAGCCAACTTATGAGTCTTGTGATTATACGGCTGATGATTTTATTAATTTCTTGAAAGCTCCTGGGCAAATTGTTGGAGCGAAAGTAGCTGCTCCCGAATCCTTAAATTTTAATCAGACCTTGACCAATGCAATTTTATCGGATGATGCAGCTGCTAAAAATATTGACATCGTGGCAGGACATATTTATGGCGGTGGCTTAGCTCAGTTTCCTTTGGCAATTCAAAAAAATAAGGAAATTTGGATGACTGAATACCTATTGAATTTAGACACAGGTAAAACTGGAGCAGCCGCATGGAGTACGTATTCTGAAACGGAAAAGTGGGCGGAGTCGATTAAGATGTTAGTATCGGTTCACGATGCAATGAACAACAATTGGAATGCCTATATCTGGTGGTATTTGCAAAGATATTACTCGTTTATTGGCGATGGAGAACAAAATACAGTGAATGGAGAAGTACTAAAAAGAGGCTATGCTTTTTCTCATTTCGCAAAATTTGTAAGACCTGGTTTTGTGAGAATTGGAATGGGGACTCTTGCTAATAGTTATCTTAAAATAACCGCTTACAAGAAAGACAACCAAACCGTTCTTGTAATCATTAATCCAGAAGCATTCGCTGTGAAAACAGTCCAGCTTAGTGGATTAACTCCTAAATCTGCTACCTCGTATCAAACGACGCTAAATGCCAATCAAACAAAGAAAACGTTGGCTGTTACAGACAATATAATAGAATTAGATATTCCTGAATCAAGTGTAACTACCATTGTGATAAATAACTAACTATTTCTGTATCAGAAATCTAGTGAAGGTTCGATGAATGAATTGGTAAGCATCAGTCTGATTCTAACTTACAGATAGGGTCAAACTGATACAAGAAAACATAACTAACCAACATAGCAAAAACCCTTTGATCATTATGCAACAAACACCTCAAAAACTCTCTGTTTTAGAGAAAATTGGTTACAGTCTTGGCGACTTAGCAGCCAACTTGATTTTCCAAACGCTAATGACTTTTTTGGCGTATTTTTATACCGATGTCTATAAAATACCAGCGGGAAAAGCTGGTTTAATTATCTTCACTGGAGGAATTATTGGAGCTTTTTTTAACGTCGCAATGGGACTAATTGCAGACCGAACTGTTACTCGTTGGGGGAAATTCCGCCCTTGGATTCTGTGGACTTCTATCCCTTTTGGAGTGATTTCTCTGTTGGCATTTTCAACTCCCGATTTTAGCGAAACAGGGAAAGTAATTTATGCACTAATTACCTATTTGTCTTTGGTGTTGGTGTACTCTGCAAATAACTTACCCTACTCGGCATTAAGTGGTGTAATGACAGGTGATATGTCTGATAGAAATAGCTTATCTTCTTACCGATTTGTGGCTGTAATGGTAGCTCAATTCATTATTCAATCCTTACTTTTACCTTTGGCACTTTCGTTAGGACATGGCGATAAAGCGGTCGGTTTTGAGAAAGTAATGTTCTTCTTTGCCATCGTGGGGGTTATCTGTTTTGTCATCACTTTTCTTACAACTAGAGAGCGGATTGTTCCACCTGTTTCAGAAAGAAATTCTATTTCTCAAGACCTTTCAGATTTAGTAAAAAATCGTCCTTGGGTAATTATGCTTTTACTTACCATCTTGGTTTTCATTACCTTATCGCTTAAAGGTGGAATGTACATTTATTATTTCAAGTATTATTTGAATCCAGAAGCACAGGCTACTTTTTTGGAAAGCATCGGTTTTAATAGTTTCATAGGAGGATTAAATGAAACCATTACAGGCTTAGGCTTAGGGAAGTTTGAATGGCCAGAAGATGCTCCTACCTCAGCCAATAGCTTATTCAATGCAGGAGGAATTATCTTTATGATTGTGGGAATTATGTTCTCAAAACCACTGGCCGATAAATTCGGGAAGCGTAACATTTTTGGTATCTTCCTTACGCTTTCGGCTCTGTGTTTAATTTTGTTTAATTTCTATGCAAACGATGCTATTGGATTGGTGTTCATGACGCAAATCTTACACGGTTTTACATACGGCGTAACGATTCCCTTGCTTTGGGCAATGATTGCCGATGTTGCGGATTATAGCGAATGGAAAAATAACAGAAGGGCGACGGCCATCATTTTCTCGGCTATGATTTTTGGTTTGAAAGCTGGCTTGAGTATTGGTGGAGCAATTGGAGCCGGCTTGCTTTCTAGTTATGGCTATGTGGCTGAGCAAGAGCAACAAACAATGGAAACCATTTGGGGAATCAAAATGGCAGTCAGTATTTATCCTGGTGTTATTTTTATCTTAGGGGCACTCTTGGTGAGTTGGTACGAGATTGATAAAGCCATGGAATTGAAACTTGAACGAGAATTAAAAGAAAGAAGAAAGTAAACCAGTAATCATTATAAGAAAATGCCAGAAGAAAGCGTACAACACATTGATTTTAAAGACTTAACTAGTAGAGCAATTTCGCAACCACTTGTAAATCATATTTATACAGCCGATCCGTCAGCTCACGTTTTTGACAGTAAAATTTATATTTATCCTTCGCATGATATTGAGGCAGGAATTCCATTCGATGACTTAGGAAGCCATTTTGCAATGGAAGATTACCACGTGATTTCAATGGATACGATTGACAGTGAAGCCGTAGATAATGGCGTGGCACTGCACGTAAACGATGTTCCATGGGCAGCACGCCAAATGTGGGCTCCTGATGCCGCTCACAAAGACGGAAAATATTACTTGTATTTTCCTGCTAAGAGAGCCGATGACATCTTCCAAATTGGCGTTGCCGTAGGGGATTCTCCTGTTGGCCCTTTCCATGCTGAACCCTTAGCAATTGAGGGAAGCTACTCGATTGACCCTGCCGTTTTTGAGGATAAAGATGGTTCGTATTATATGTATTTTGGTGGACTTTGGGGTGGTCAACTTCAGAGTTATCGCAATAATATTTACTCAGAAAATAACCAAGAACCAGCCGCAAACGAATCTGCTCTTTGTCCTTTAATAGCCAAATTGAGTGATGATATGCTTCAATTTGCCGAAGAGCCAAAAGCGATTTTAATTCTGGATGAAAATGGACAAGAATTGTTAGCAGGTGATAACGACCGTCGTTTCTTTGAGGCTTCTTGGATGCACTTTTACGAAGGAAAGTATTATTTCTCGTATTCAACAGGTGATACGCATTTTCTATGCTACGCAACAGGCGACAATCCGTATGGCCCTTTCACCTATCAAGGCCGTATTCTGAATCCTGTGGTTGGTTGGACTACTCACCATTCTATTTGCGAAGTTAATGGAAAATGGTATCTTTTCTACCACGATTCAAGCCTTTCGGAAGGGGTCACCCATCTTCGTAGTATTAAAGTAACTGAGATTCACTACGACTCAGAAGGGAAGATAAAGACGATTGAGCCATATAACTGATTTTAGAAATAATACGATT
>JBMLRK010000216.1:0-2820 GCA_049241065.1 Spirosomataceae bacterium | reverse complement strand
AAAAAATCATTAAATTGACCGTTCGCTTTTATTCTTAAAACAATCAGCCATGAGATTATTGAACTTACTGATACTTCTTTGTTTTACTAACTGCCTAATAATCAAGGCACAAATCCGATTACCTAAGCTTATTTCCGATAACATGGTATTACAGCGTGACCAACCCATTAAAATCTGGGGTTGGGCTTCACCAAAAGAAAAAATTACGCTCATCTTTAAAAACAAAAGCCTCAAAACCATCACTTCCGACGCTGGTAAATGGGAAATTACCTTACCTGCTCAGCCAGCAGGAACGGATGTTGAAATAATATTGAAAGGGAAAAATGAGCTAACTCTCAAAAATGTCGCTTTTGGTGACGTTTGGCTTTGTAGTGGACAAAGTAATATGACCGTTACGATGGAACGTATAAAAGAGCGTTTCCCTGAAGACATTGCTTCCGCAAATTACCCTGCCATTCGCTATTTTTTCGTACCGACACTCACTAATCTCAATACATCCAAAGATGACTTTCCGCAAGGAGAATGGAAAACAGCTACTGCGAGCAATATCCTTTCAACTGGTGCAATTGCTTATTACTTTGCTCGTGACCTTTACGAAAAATATCAAGTACCCATCGGCATGATTAACAGTTCGGTTGGTGGTACGCCCATTGAGGCTTGGATAAGTGAAGAAGGCTTCAAAAAAATGGATGATTATCAGAAAATCATAGCTCAGAATAAAGACACTAATTATGTTAATTCTTTGAATCGTCGCTTTGTACCAACTTCTACAAATCGCCCAATAATGAAAGACTTAGGGAGTATTGAACATTGGGAAAAGCCTGATTATCAAGAAAAAGGATGGCGTAATTTCAATATCCCTGGGTATTGGGAAGACCAAGGATTGAAGGATTTAAACGGAGTCGTATGGTTTAGAAGAGAATTTGAAGTACCTAAAAGTTGGCTAGGGAAAGCTGTCAAACTTTATATGGGAAGAATTGTAGATGCCGATGAGATGTATGTAAATGGAAAAAAAATTGGCAATATCACTTATCAATACCCTCCAAGACGCTACGAAATCCCTGCTGATTTACTCAAAGAAGGGAAAAATACTTTTGTAATCAGGGTAACCAATACGGCTGGAAAAGGAGGATTTGTCACCGACAAACCTTATTATATGACTGCTAATGGTGAAGAAATCGACCTAAAAGGCACATGGAAATATAAAGTTGGCGAAGCATATCAGCCAGTTAATTGGGGTGAATTTAATGGTGGTGGTTTGGTTAATCAGAATCAACCAACGGCTTTGTATAATGCCATGATTGCCCCTGTATTACAAACATCTATCAAGGGTTTTTTATGGTATCAGGGAGAAAGTAGCACTACTTTTCCCGAAAAATACGACGGGCTAATTACTGCCTTAATCACCAATTGGAGAAGCCTTTGGAAGAATGAAACATTGCCGTTTTTTGTAGTGCAATTGGCTAATTTTCAAGACGTAAACTACACACCAACAGAAAGTAACTGGGCAAGATTACGGGAAGCTCAAAACAAAGCCCTGACACTTCCCAACACAGCCGTAACAACAACCATCGACTTAGGCGAATGGAACGATATTCATCCCTTAAACAAAAAAGATATAGGTAAACGCTTGGCACTTGCCGCTCAACATATTGCTTATCATGAGGAAGCAGTTGTTCATTCTGGGCCTACGTTCAAAAGTCAAGTAATTGATAAAGATAAAATTGTGCTGACTTTCGATAACACAGGCGATGGCATTGTTTCAAAAGATGGCGAAGAATTACGTTGGTTCGCTATTGCCGATTATGATAAGAAATTCGTTTGGGCAAAAGCTCGCATCGTGGCTAAAGATAAGATTGAAGTATCTAATGAAACCGTGAAAAAACCCAAGTATGTTCGCTATGCTTGGCAGGATAATCCAGAAGGCGTAAACTTCTATAATTCAGCTAATTTACCTGCTTCTCCTTTTAGAACAGATGGTGAAAATTTGGATGAAACAAAACCGTGGAAGGGTAAAAAATGTGCTGTTGTACTTACGTATGACGATGCCCTAAATGTGCATCTGGACAACGTTGCTCCTGTCTTAGACTCCTTGAGTTTGAAGGGTACTTTTTACTTAACTGCTTCTTCTGATGCTGGTATGAAAAGAATCAACGACTGGAGAAGAATTGCCATGAATGGACACGAATTGGGCAATCATACGCTCTATCATCCTTGCGATGCTACGGGTGCTGGCATGAGTTGGGTGAAACCAGAATACGATTTAAGTAAATACAGTTTGAGAAAAATTCAGGATGAAATTAAGGTGTGTAACGCTTACTTAAAAGCCATTGATGGAAAAGATAAACGCACTTTTGCTTTCACCTGTGGACATAAGAAGGTGATAGAAGGCGAGTTTATTCAATCGCTTGCCAGTGAATTTGTAGCTGCACGTGCTGTAAGAAGTCAAATGCACGCTTTTGAAGAGCAAAATCTCTTGGATATAGACTGTTATAGCATGGAAGGAAAATCAGGAGAAGAGATGATTGAGTTGGTTAAAGAAGCTCAAAAGTCAGGCAAATTATTGGTATTTCTGTTTCACGGCGTTGGCGGCGAACATGGCTTAAATGTTTCTAAAGAAGCTCATAGTCAGTTAGTTCACTATTTGAAGGAAAACGAAAAAGAAATCTATATAGATACCATGCTCAAGGTTGCAGAGCATCTTAAAGGATTAAAAAAGTAGGTGTTCGCCACCTAAACCAAATGTACATACACAATGAACTCAATCATAAATAAACGGGCAAAAGCCAAGTTACTATTGTTTGCCTACCTGCTCATTGC
>JBMLRK010000215.1:0-16331 GCA_049241065.1 Spirosomataceae bacterium | reverse complement strand
TTCAATACGATTTCGTCCATTTCTACTTCTACTGCATCTTCGATTGTGCCAACTACATCAAGCGAAAGGGCTTGTACTTCTTGAGCAATGTAGTCTTTGAATGCCAAGACACTCGCAGAAATCTCTGGATTTGAATCTACTAACTGAATCGCAATTTTATCCGTTACTTCAAATCCTGAATCTTTACGGAAGTTTTGTACACGGTTGACAAAATCACGAGCAACACCTTCTTGACGAAGTTCATCGCTGATATTAATGTCTAACGCAACTGTTAATCCTGCTTCAGATGCGGTTAAGTAACCTGGTAAATCTTCTGTCAAGATTTCTACTTCCGCAGGCGTAATGTCAAATTCTGTATTTGCTAAACGGAATGAGCCTTCTTTTTCTAACAAAGCAATATCTTCCGTATTCATCGTCTGAATTGCTGCGGCTACTTCTTTCATTTTTGGTCCAAATTTTGGGCCTAATGCTTTGAAGTTTGGTTTCACTTTCTTCGAAAGAACCCCTGAGGCATCGTCCAAATAAGCAACTTCTTTGATATTTACTTCCGACTTGATAAGCTCGTCCACGTGGCGGATTTGCTCACGAGTTAACTCACTCAAAATCGGAATTAAGATTTTCGATAACGGCTGACGTACCTTGATTCTATTGGTTTTACGTAACGAGTGAACCAATGAACAAATACGTTGTGCCAATTCCATCGACGTTTCTAAGTCAGTATCAATCCAAGCAGCTTCTACCGCAGGATAATCCGTTAAGTGAACCGATTCGCTTTGGTCAGCCAAACATTCGGTCATATTACGGAACAACCAATCGCCATAGAACGGAGCAATTGGCGACATCAACTGAGCAACGGTTTTCAAACAATACGCCAAGGTTTCATACGCTGAAACTTTATCGTTTGTTAGTTCACCTTGCCAGAAACGTCTTCTACCCAAACGCACGTACCAGTTAGAAAGATGGTCGCCCACAAATTCTTGAATAGCACGCCCTGCTTTAGTTGGCTCATAGGTATTGAAAGCCTCATCTACTTCACCGATTAAGGTTTGAAGTTTCGATAAAATCCAACGGTCTAATTCTGTGGCAATGCTGATGTCAATTTTTCCAGTTGGTTTATAACCGTCTAGGTTGGCATACAAGGCAAAGAAATTATAGGTATTGGTTAATGTTCCAAAAAACTTATTACGCACTTCCGTGATACCCGCTAAGTCAAACTTGAGGTTGTCCCACGGTTGAGCGTTCGTAATCATGTACCAACGAGTTGGGTCAGCACCGTATTTTTTCAAGGTATCAAATGGATCAACCGCATTGCCTAAACGCTTAGACATTTTGTTGCCATTTTTATCCAAGACTAAACCCGTTGAAACAACATTTTTGAAAGCTACCGAATCAGAAACCATCGTCGAAATTGCATGAAGGGTAAAGAACCAACCACGAGTTTGGTCAACACCTTCTGAGATGAAATCTGCTGGGTATGATTTTTCAAAAATATCCTTGTTTTCAAATGGATAATGCCATTGAGCATACGGCATCGCACCAGAGTCAAACCAAACGTCAATTAAGTCGGTTTCACGAGTCATTACCTCACCTGCTTCCGAAACCAAGAATACTTCATCCACAAATGGACGGTGTAAGTCTAGGGTTTCATTACTTGCTGATGCTGTGATGAACGCTTCGTTTTGCTTGCGTTGCGTTTCGTTTAACACGTCACTTGCTAGGGCTTTCTGAACGCCTTCTACTAATTCAGCGATTGAACCGATACATATTTCAGCATCGTTTTCTGAACGCCAAATTGGAAGCGGAGTTCCCCAATAGCGAGAACGAGATAAATTCCAATCCACCAAGTTTTCTAACCAGTTTCCAAAACGACCTGTTCCTGTCGATTCTGGTTTCCAGTTGATAGTATTATTCAATTCGATTAATCTGTCTTTTACCGCTGTGGTACGGATAAACCACGAATCTAATGGATAGTACAAAACAGGTTTGTCTGTTCTCCAGCAATGCGGATACGAGTGATCAAATTTCTGAACATTAAACGCACGGTTTTCTGTTTTCAATTTAATCGCAATGCGTTCATCTACCGAAAGGTATTTATCACGTCCTTGTTTTGCTTTTTCGATTTCTTTTTCTTCTTCCGAAAGGTAGGCTTCCTTTACAAACTCCCCAGCAAAATCCGTAACCTCCGTCACAAAACGACCTGTACGATCTACCAAAGGAACATCTTTACCGTTTTCGTCTTTCACCATGATGGCAGGAATGCCATTTTGTTGAGCCACTCTAAAGTCGTCTGCACCAAATGTTGGAGCGGTATGCACAACGCCAGTACCGTCTTCTGTCGTAACAAAATCGCCGATGATTACTTTAAACGCTTCCGTTTCTGGTTGTACATAAGGCATCAATTGTTCGTATTCAATCCCTTCTAAGTATTCCCCTTTGCAAGTAGCTACAATTTTCCACGGAATATTCTTGTCTCCATCTTTGTACGTAACAAAGTCAGCATCTTTTCCTTTTTCTGTAAAATACTTACCGATTAAATCCTTCGCCAAAATCACATTGACGTTCAAGAATGTGTAAGGGTTGTAGGTATGAACAATCGCATATTCGATGTTCTTTCCAACAGTCAATGCCGAGTTTGAAGGCAATGTCCAAGGGGTAGTCGTCCAAGCTAAGATGAATAAATCACCACTTAAACCAGCGACATCGTCAAATAAGAAAGCCGATTTACCCGTATGTTTTACTTTAAACTGCACGGTCATTGAAGTATCTTTTACCTCACGATAACAACCAGGTTGGTTCAATTCGTGGGAAGATAAACCCGTTCCAGCAGCAGGAGAGTACGGTTGAATGGTATAGCCTTTATACAGTAAGTCTTGTTTGTAAAGCTTCTGTAATAAATTCCAAACCGATTCAATGTAGTTATTTTCGTAGGTAATATAAGGGTCTTCTAAGTCCACCCAGTAGCCCATTTTTTCGGTTAATTCATTCCACTGATCGGTGAATTTCATAACCGTCTCACGGCATTTTTTATTATATTCTTCCACGGTAATTTTCTTACCGATGTCTTCTTTGGTAATGCCTAATTCTTTTTCTACTTGAAGCTCTACGGGTAGCCCGTGTGTGTCCCAGCCTCCTTTACGCTTTACCTGTTTCCCTTTGAGGGTTTGGTAACGACAGAAAATATCTTTAATGGTACGAGCCATCACGTGGTGAATACCAGGCGTACCATTTGCCGAAGGAGGTCCTTCGTAAAAGGTAAAGCTAGGGTGTCCCTCACGAGTTTCGATTGATTTCTCGAAAACATTATTTTCCTGCCAATATTTCAGGATTTCATCCGCAACCTGACCGTAATCTAGGTTTTTATATTCTTTAAAATTCATATCGAAGCCCCCATCCCATTGGGGGAGTTAATGACGTATCGCTCCCCTTGGGTTACAGGGAGTTCTACAAAATTACAATAAATGAATCGGTTTTGGAAGAAAGCATAAAAAAATGAAATCGTATTCCAACCTTCAGTTCGCTTCTTGTATCTTTAGAACAAAAACATCTTAACGAAAATTCAACCATGAAAACCTCATTTATTGGTATCCTATTGGCAATTACCGCACTGATGAGTGCTTGTACTTCGGTAGAAGTTACTCCAGATAAGAAAATCATTACGGAATCCTCAAGTTTTTTGATTGGGAAGTGGCTTCCAACCTACATCGTTCAAAATGCGGGAGAAACCAAATGGACAACCATTCAAACATTTGCAGCATTGCCTACTTATGAGTTCACGAGCGAAGGTAAATTTCTAGTGAATGGAAAAGCTACCGAAGACTGTTGCCCTAGAATTGGAAAAACGTATTCGGCTAAGGATGGACAAATTACCTTTTCAGACTTCAATAGTTGCCCTAATGTAATGTGTATCGCCTTGGCTTATGATCCGTGGAAATTCTCACAAGGCACAGGTGATACCTTGATTTTGCAAGAAACAACAAGCCGAGCAAAATATATTCGTGCTAAATAAGAAGCCTAAAAGCATTATTCTTGTTCTCTGTGACAGGATAATGCTTTTAGATGTTTGCTTATCTTTGTTTCATGAATAAAGCAGCACTTAGACAATTATACCTTCAAAAACGCAAAGCAATGGCTTCTGAAGTGGTACACGAACAGAGCCTTTTGATAAAACAACGCTTTTTTGAGTCGATAGACTTATCGAATGTCCACTATCTTCATACGTTTCTTCCTATACTCAAACAGCAAGAAATTAATACCTTGTTAATTGTGGATGAATTGCGAGCTACCTATCCGCATATCAAACTAGTTGTGCCACGTAGCCTGCCCGAAACAGGCGAGTTAGAACACTATTTGTACGATTCCACCCAGCTTGAATTGAGTAAATGGGGTATTCCAGAACCAATCCCTAACCATACTACAAGAGTAGCCGAGGAATTGATTGATGCCGTGTTAGTGCCAATGCTAGTTGCCGACGAGCAAGGTAATCGGGTTGGGTATGGAAAAGGGTTTTATGACCGTTTCCTACAAAAATGTCGTCCCGATATTCAAAAAATAGGTTTGTGTTTTGAAGAACCAATCCTACAAATAGCCGATACCAATGCCTTGGATATTCCGCTTTCGGTTGTAGTAAGTCCCCTGAAAGTCTTCGTTTTTAACACTTCTTACACAGGTTTATAGTTGTAAAAAAGCGATATAATATAAAACTATTGTAATAAAGACTCAAAAAATCTTTTCTCTTCCAAGTTTATAGCGTAATTTTGCGGACTTTTTATGTGTTTGCAAGACAGTGAAAATCAATAATTTATTTTTAGAATAAGTTTTGTTTTATTCTTGAAAAACCTCAATCAGAAAACCATGGCCTGTATGTCGTTTAAACGAATGTTGTTGATTGCAATGTTCCTTGGAGTTAGGTCGCTGATGGCACAATCTATCAGTACTCAATTGCACCCGATTCAGGTAGAAAGCAAGTTGTTTGCAACAAAATACATTTATGACCGTCAAACAATTGATAGTCCTTTTGGCTTGCAAATTCCTTTGTTACAGTTAAAAGATCCAGAAGTAAGCAGCGAGTTTTTGCGGTTTAAGCAACAACGAAAAGCAATTCAGACCATCAGTGTATGTTCGACCTTGTTTTCGCTTTATGCCATTCTGAATCGAGACAAAATCAATAACAACACCTATTGGTCTGTTGTCGGAACAACCGCTTTAGCATCGTGGTATTTAAACTTACGGTCAACGGGGCATCTCTATAAATCCATTCAGCGTTACAATACGCTTGTAGGTAATAACCAACTCGGATTTATATTAGAGCGAAACACCTTCAACCAACAAGCGGTTGTAGGGTTAGCACTCAAGCATGAATTTTAAATTTTTATTAATAATTAATTACGTAAAACAATGAAAGTAGCAGTAGTCGGAGCCACAGGTTTGGTCGGTGGCGAAATATTGAAGGTTTTAGCGGAACGCAACTTCCCTGTAACAGAACTTATTCCAGTAGCCTCAGCACGTTCTGTGGGTAAACAGGTAGAGTTTAAGGGTAAGCAATATACCGTTGTAGGCTTCGAAGATGCTATCAAGATGAAACCAGCCGTTGCTATTTTCTCAGCGGGAGGTTCAACGTCTTTAGAAACAGCTCCTTTATTTGCAGCAGCAGGCATCACCGTAGTAGATAATTCATCTGCTTGGCGTATGGATCCTACTAAAAAATTAGTAGTACCAGAAATCAATGCTCAGACATTGACGAAAGAAGATAAAATTATTGCAAACCCGAACTGCTCAACTATTCAGATGGTTGTAGTAATGAATCCTTTGCATAAAAAATATAAAATCAAACGTGTCGTTGTTTCTACGTACCAATCAGTAACAGGTACAGGAAAGGCAGCGGTTGATCAAATGTTTGCTGAACGTGAAGGTCGTACAGATGTACCTGCGGTATATCCATACAGAATTGACATGAACGTTTTACCACATATTGACTCGTTTTTACCTAACGGTTACACCAAAGAAGAAATGAAAATGGTGAACGAAACGAAGAAAATCATGATGGATGATTCTATTGCTGTAACGGCTACTACGGTTCGTATTCCAACAGTAGGCGGGCACTCAGAATCAGTAAATATTGAGTTTGAAAACGACTTTGATTTACAAGAAGTAATTGATATTTTATCTCAAGAGGAAGGCGTAATAGTACAAAATGATTCGGCTAATCTTGAGTATCCAATGCCATTGACAGCACACGGAAAAGACGAAGTATTTGTAGGTCGTATCCGTCGTGACGAAAGTCAAGCTAATACATTGAACTTGTGGATTGTTGCAGATAACCTACGTAAAGGAGCTGCTACAAACGCTGTTCAAATCGCTGAATACCTAGCGAAAAACGAACTATTGTAGTGTAAATAGGTTTGAGAGGTGTAAAAGACAGAAAATCTGTACTTTGCATAAAAGCCGAGGCCTTGAGGTCTCGGTTTTTTTTTGCCTAATTCCTGAAAAATTAAGCTTTCAGCTATACCATACGAATCAAATGTGTGAGTATAAATACTTTATTTTTTCAAATATGAGAATAATCATATTTGAAATGTAACGTAGCTTTATAACTTTGTGAAAAGAGGAAAGATGGAGTATGTTATTGTTGGATTAATTTATCATTATTCCCAAATTAAATTTTTAAAATATTTTATTTTTTCTTGATATATTTCAATTATTAACCCAACCACCGTATATTTGTGAAATTTTTGGGGAAAGTATCCTCCTAATACACCCATAGTATATACGTAAAATAAAACTTACTTAAAGTTATGAATACAGAAGTGGAAGAAAAAACCCGTTACTCAGAAGAAGAACTTAAAGAATTTGAAGCCATAATAACCACCAAATTGGATGAAACTCGTGGAGAACTGAATTACATTCGTGAAGCACTCCACAAGCGTAATGACCCAGGTACAGACACTACTGCGGGGAATTCAAAACCAATGGAAGATGGAGCAGATACTTCAGAAAAAGAAAGCCAGAGCCAGTTGGCTTCTCGCTTACAAAAATTTGCTACTCAATTAGAAAATGCACTTATCCGTATTAAAAACGGTACGTATGGTGTATGTATTGACACGGGCAAACTGATTCCGAAAGAGCGTTTGAGAGCTGTGCCACACACACAACAAACAATCGAAGCGAAATTGATGAAACAACGTTAGTCTAAATCAACGGTTCAAAGCTGTTGTTTAATTAACCCGAAGATAAAAAACACTACTTCGAAACAATAATGAACTATGACTAAAAAGCGGGCAACCGCTTTTTTTGTTTTAAATTCGTGCTTATGAAACTAATCGAGCCAAACGGATTGATAGACAATCTCTATAAATACGTAAATACGAATATCGAACTCGCTAAACTTGAAGTGCAAGAACGAATAGAAGAGGGAATCAAACGAGTATTGTTAATTGGAGCAATGGCTATCGTAGCTTTATTATTTTTACTCTTCTTTTTTATCACATTCGCACTTGTATTAAACCATTTACTGGGTGCAAGTCCCTATGTAGGATTTTTAGTAGTAACGCTATTACTAGGTGGAATTTTAGGAGTGGCGGCGGTCTTCGGACAGAAGAAGCTGGGACAAAATAGTCAAAAGGAGTTGGTTGATGATAAAGATTAATCGCTTTTTCGCTGTAAGAAGTGTATTATTTTATAATTTTGCTACAATTTATTCCACCTTCATCGTGTTAAGATAAATAAATAAGATGTTTCCAGTAAAGAACCAACTATCACTAGCCGAACGTAAAAAAGAATTACGAGCGGAAGCTGATTTCTATAAACATAGCATTGACGAACAAGTGGTACAATTAAAAGGTCAGGCTGTTCGGGTGAGTACGAGAGGTCTCATCATCGCTAGTGTGCTTTTAGGAACATATTTATTGTTTAAATTAATCACGCCCAAGGAGGAAGAAGAGTATGAAGGTAAAATAGCATCAAATCCAAATGCTCCAGTTGTTATCAATGCTGCTGAAAATACGGACTCTTGGCTTGTGAAGTCCATTAAAGGATACATGTTATCTTTTTTGGTGGGAGTTGCTCGAAATAAAATAATGGCAGCGATTGCTATGCTGAAAGATTCAAATGCAAAATAACTTACTAAATAGCTTTTGGAATGTAAAAACTACCCAAAAGAAAGCGTTTGCTATATTGATTGATCCTGACGGCCTTACTGAAGAGCGATTAAGTAGTTTATTGACCTTGTGTAAAGGTAATAAAATTGATTATTTCTTTGTTGGCGGAAGCTTAATTACCAATGATGTGATGGATCAAACCATCAGGATGATTAAAAATGAAACTACCGTACCTGTTATCTTATTTCCAGGAAATAGTTTGCATATCAGTAGTTTAGCAGACGGAATTTTATTTCTTTCATTAATTTCAGGTCGTAATGCTGAATTTTTGATTGGTCAACAAGTAGTAGCTGCTCCTGTACTAAAAGCAAGTGGTTTGGAAATCATGCCAACAGGATATATGTTAATAGATGGCGGACGACCAACAACGGTTTCTTATATGTCCAATACCAATCCGATTCCTCATAACAAGCCAGCAATTGCTGCTTGTACTGCTATGGCTGGAGAAATGTTAGGACTCAAAGTGATGTATTTGGATGCAGGAAGCGGTGCAGAAAACAGTGTTAGTCCTGCAATGGTGTCGGCAGTAAGACAAGCGGTTGACACCCCTATTATTGTTGGAGGAGGCATTGATTCTTCTGAAAAAGTAAAAGAATTATTGGAGGCAGGAGCCGATATTGTTGTAGTCGGTAATGGAATCGAAAAAGATATGTCGTTGATAAAAGAGATTGCTCAAGTGGTGGAGTCTTTTAGCAACAACTGATTAGGTATATTAGCATTTTAAATATACCCCAAAAATTGTAATTGGTGCAATTTTTGGGGTATTCTCATTTTGAAATAGAAGCCTTCGAATTTGGGAATCTGGGTGAAATGAATGAGCCATATTTACCGTTTTAGGATGAATAAGACCGTAATTGAACAAAAATTGCTGTTGCTAAATCCTAAAAAAATCCTTAAATTCACTTCGTATTATTAAGCAACTAATAAGTAGTGAGGAGATATACTCGCTTTATTATTAGTACTTAATAGATTGACAACGAAATAGTTATCTTACACATAAATTTATCTTTTAATTTTAAAACAATCATACTAATAAAATGGCTGGAGTAAACAAAGTAATTTTACTAGGCAATTTAGGTTCTGACCCTGAAATTAGATCATTACCTAGTGGTTCTAAAGTAGCATCATTCAGTATTGCAACTTCTGAGGCTTATAACAATAAAGAAGGTCAACGAGTTGAACAAACAGAATGGCATAGAGTTGAACTTTGGGATGGACTAGCAAATATTGCAGAACAATACCTTAAAAAAGGCAGAACTGTCTATGTGGAAGGTAAAATTAGAACGGAAGAATATACAGATAAAGATGGTATCGCTCGAAAAACGACAAAAATTAGAGGGACATCTATGACTTTAGTAGGAGGTAATCCTGACAGTGCAGCCAACGGCGGCGGTCAACCACAAGGAGGTTATGCAGCACCAGCTCCACAACCTAGACCAGCTCCAACGCCTGCCCCAGCTCCAGTTCCTGATTTTCAAGCTGGTGAAGAGGATGATTTACCGTTTTAACCTTATTTAATGGGGGCTAATAAGTCCTAGGTTCTAAAATACATAGGACTTATTAAACACTCCTTATCTTTAACTTAATAAACAAAACAATTGGAAACTCGATTATCTGACGAATCTTACCAGATTAAGGTGTTTTTAGCACAAGTTGAAAACACCTCATCATACAGTATTTATGGAATCAATACCGTGATTCTACTTGGTCTTCTCTTCATTTCCGCTATGTTAGCAGGCTCGGAAGTTGCTTTTTTCTCGCTTTCTGCCGATGAAAGAGCTGCTTGCCGTGAGAGTGACAGCAGCAGTGAACGAATGATTGCCAAGTTGTTAGATAAACCTCAACAACTGTTAGCTACCTTGTTGATATTCATTAATTTAGTGAATATTACCTTCGTCACTATCTCCACTTTTATTACCGAACAAATTTTGGGTCCAGCGGAAAAAGATTCGCTAGTTGCTACCCTAATTTTATTGGTTGGTGTCACCTTTGTGATTACTTTTTTTGGTGAGTTGATTCCTAAAGTATGGGCTCAACAAAATAATCTTCGCTTCGCAAAATTGACTGCTCCGATTATTGAAGTGGCCACTGTTATCTTTCAGCCTTTATCATCCCTGCTACTCGGAATTAGTAATATTATTGAAAAACGAGTAGAGCGTAAAGGATATACCATTACGGCAGATGAGTTAAATCATGCACTCGAAATTACTACGGGTGAGGGTACATCTGAACAAGAAAAAGATATTCTAAAAGGAATTGTAAACTTTGGAAGTACGGCTGCAAAGAGTGTGATGAGGTCGAGAAGAGATTTGACTGCTTTTGATATTACGATTAATTTTCATGAATTAATGGATAAAATCAACAAGTCAGGTTATTCAAGAGTACCTGTTTATAAAGAAACGATTGATAAAATTGAAGGTATTTTATACATTAAAGATTTATTGCCTCACCTCGAAAAAGACGAACATTTTGTTTGGCAAGACTTGATTCATCAGGCATTTTTTATTCCAGAAAGTAAAAAAATAGATGATTTACTCTACGATTTTCAAGAAAAACGAGTACACATGGCCGTAGTGGTGAATGAGTATGGTGAAACGGAGGGTATCGTTACGATGGAGGATATTATTGAAGAAATTGTTGGTGATATTAACGACGAATCCGACGAAGACGATTTAGGTTATGTTAAACTTCCTGATGGTTCTTTTGAGTTTGAAGGGAAAATTTCACTAAATGATTTATGTAGAGCGTTAAGTATTGATAATGATTCGTTCGATAAAGTAAGAGGTGATAGTGAGTCGCTTGGAGGTTTATTGATTGAGCTATTTACTCGCTTACCTCATGCAGGAGAAGAAATTGTTCATGATAAATATACTTTTAGAATTGCATCAGTTGATACCCGACGCATTAAGAAAGTGAAAGTGATGTTGAAACCTGAAGAGGTTGAGTCAGAAGATAAAGATGCTGAGAAAAAGTAGTTTCTCTCATTAAAAAGGTAAACGCAAGAATTTGTACAATTCTTGCGTTTATTTGTTTTAGCCAAGTCAAAAATATGAAATATGCTTAAAAGAGCGACATTACTGTTACTAGTTATGATACTAGTGATTGCCTGTAAAGAAAAAACCGTAGAAGCTGTTCCTAATGATAATTTTGATGGAGCTACGGAGCAAGGCTTGATTGAAAATGCCGATATAGATGAGGCTTCTGGACTTGTGGCAAGTTTGAATAATAAAAATATGCTTTGGACGCATAACGACAGTGGAGATAAAAATAGAATCTTTTCGATTGATACCTTAGGAAAAGGGAAACGAGAGTTTTATTTAGAAGGAGCAGAAAATCGTGATTGGGAAGATATGGCAATAAGCTCTTTTGACGATGGAGCATATTTGTATGTGGCTGATTTTGGGGATAACATCGCTCAGTATAGTGATTGTACTATTTATCGTTTCCTCGAACCTACGATTAACAGTGCTACTCCTCAGAGTAATACCATTAAAAACGTTCAGAAAATAAGTTATCGTTATTCCGATGGAGCAAGAGATGCCGAGTGTTTATTGATTGATCATAAGACCAAGGATATTTATATTTTAACGAAACGAGAATTCAAACAACGCTTGTATCGTTTGCCTTATCCACAATCTTATACCCAAATGATGACGGCAGAGTTTGTGGAAGAAGTTTCTTTTTCAACCGCTATTAATACCTTGTTTTATATTACTGCGGGAGATGTTTCGCAGGATAATCAGGAACTATTGGTGAGAAACTATGGGACTATTTATCATTGGCGAAGGGCTGCTAATGAGACCATTCCAAAGATGTTAGCTCGTCCTGCTTCGGTACTTTCTTATAATTATAACTCCACTAAAGAGCCTCAAGGAGAAGGAATCTGCTTTGCTAAAAATGGCTTAGGTTATTATACCATCGGAGAAACGAGCGATGCGTTAGTTCCTGTGCATTTGTATCGGTATGCTAGGCAAAAATAAGAAAGAGGTTGTGTGAAAAGTTTATGAGTGACTGTCACTAAGTTAAGCACTTGATTTTGCACCAAATAACATTTTTAACTATCATTTGGTGCAAAATACGGTAGCTTCTCTTAGCGGGTGAATTTATTCACCCGCTAAGTGGAATAATTGATCTGGAGTTAGTTATATATTTCTCTGTTTGTATTGCTTTAGGCAAGGACAAAGGACAACTTTAGACTTTTAACCCTACACTTTTTACTCTCCCTTATTATTTCTCTAAAATCCTCAATTTGGCAAAACTCAATAAAAGAACCTTCTCTCCTATTCCACCTTCAAATAAGATTTTGGCTTTGCGGTCGCTTCCATTTACTTCTACTTCTTTCACTGCACCGAAGCCAAATTTCAAATGTTCCACTCGGTCACCAGCAACCAATACTGACGTGTCACTTGGCTTAAAATCGCCAGATGGTGTGTGGTTCGTCGCAGCGGGTTTACTCGAAACCACCATCTTTTTATCTACAGGTGTTAAATTGCTTGCAGGTGTTTTTTTCGTGGTATTCACAAAACTTGGGGCTGCTGTACTCGAAGTTTCTCTACGTACAAATCCCTGAGGAATGCGAGGTTCTTCCACTCGACGAATATTTTTTGCCAGTTGCAAATACATCGGATTAATATCATCTAAGAAACGGCTTGGTTCGCAAGGTTTTAGACGACCATATTGGTAGCGAGTTTCGGCATAAGACATTACTAATCGCTTTTCGGCACGAGTGATGGCTACGTAAAACAAACGACGCTCTTCTTCTAAATCTTGACGACTTTGAAGCATCATTTGACTAGGGAATAAATCCTCCTCCATTCCCACGATATAGACATGGTTGAATTCCAAGCCCTTCGCTCCGTGGATGGTCATCATCGTAATGCGGTCGTTATCGCCATCGGGGTCATCTTGGTCGGCTGTCGTCAACAAGGACACCGATTGCAGGAAACTCGAAAGGGATTTATCTTCCGTCTCAGGACTATCGACAAACTGTTTGATAGAGTTTAATAATTCCTGTACGTTTTCGTAACGAGACAAGCCTTCTACTGTTTTGTCTTCATGCAATTCTTTCAACAAACCAGATGTTTTAGCAACGTGAGCCGCAATTTCATAGGCATCTTTTTGTTGACTTTCTACCATCAATTTGAACGACTTGATTAAATCGGCAAAGCCTTCAATGGTATCCGCAAAACGTCCTGCCTGAAACTGACGAATATTGGCAACAACCTCCCAAATAGGTTCTTGACGTTCGGCAGCCGTTAATTCTAATTTAGCGATGGTCGTGTCTCCAATCCCTCTTTTGGGTAAATTAATAATCCGTTTGAAAGCTTCGGTATCTCGTTGGTTAATGATAAAACGTAAATATGCCAGAACATCCTTAATTTCACGACGTTGGTAAAAAGAAAGCCCGCCAATAATTCGGTATTTCAAATTCAGTTTACGTAAGGCTTCTTCAAAAGCACGAGACTGAGCATTGGTTCTATATAAAATGGCAAAATCCGTATTTCTGAGTCCGTTAGCCATTTTGGCTTCAAAGATATTACTCGCAATCAAACGTCCTTCTTCGTTATCAGAACCCGCTTTTACCAAGTCGATTAGGCTTCCTTCTTCGTTGCTTGTAAATACGGTCTTTTTTAATTGAGCCTTATTTTTAGCAATAACCGAATTGGCAGCTTGTACGATGGTATTGGTAGAGCGATAATTTTCCTCCAATTTAATGGTCGTAATGGTTGGATAATCTTTCGATAAATTCAAGATATTCTCAATATTAGCCCCACGGAAAGCATAAATAGACTGAGCGTCATCCCCTACGACACAGAGGTTGTTACTCATTGCCGAAAGCTTTTTCACAATCAGGTATTGAGAAACGTTAGTATCCTGAAACTCATCCACCATGACGTGCTTGAATTTACGTTGATATTTATCTAAGACCGCAGGGTGGTCACGGAACAAGACATTGGTATTGAACAGTAAATCATCAAAGTCCATGGCATTTGCTTGAAAGCAACGCATGGCATATAATTTATACAAACGACCTACTTCAGGCAATTTTGCTCCTGCATCATCCGCCATGATAATCGGATTATTCAAGTATTCATCAGGGCCAATCAGACGGTTTTTTGCCCCCGAAATACGGTTAAAGACCACATTGGGTTTATACACTTTATCATCAAGTCCACGTTCTTTAATGATACTTTTCAAGAGTGATTTTGAATCGTCGGTATCGTAGATGGAGAAATCAGAAGTATAGCCCAAGTGTTTCCCTTCAAAACGAAGGATTTTTGCAAAAACCGAGTGAAACGTTCCCATCCAAATATTACGAGCCTCATTTCCTACCGCCTTTTCAACACGCTGACGCATTTCACCCGCAGCCTTATTCGTAAAAGTCAGGAGTAAAATTTGAAAAGGATCAACACCCTTTTCAATCAAATAAGCCGTTCGGTAGGTAAGTACCCGAGTTTTGCCAGAACCTGCCCCTGCAATAATCATCAGAGGGCCTTCAATATGTTCTACCGCAGCCCGTTGCGGCTCATTTAATCCTTGTAAATAATCCATTCGTAGTATATTGTTTTAGCAAAAAGCAGTTGCTTAAAGCTTCGAAATTCAAAAAAACAAAATTACGAAAAATATACTGAAGCTTAGTGTATGTAGGGAATTAAGGTTGGGGAGGAGATGTATAGGAGGTAATTGATAGTAAAAACACGCTTACTTTGTGAAAATAAGCGTGTCTAATGTTTTTTGAGAATATTCATCTAATTGAGATTCGCCCCAGAGTTTTACACAAGGTACTTGTTCTAAGATTTTAACCGCTTCGTCGTATTTTGACGCAAGCCCTTTAAGCTTAGGTTCTGCCAGTAATATGTCAAATCTTGCTTTGTTTTCGTCGGCATAGCCTTGTAGAAGAGTGAATTTACCAAAATTAAGAGTAGCTTTTTTGATAATTGATTCTGGTAGTTTCAAGTCTAAGCTAACAGGGCTTACAATATTATAAGTACCATTTTGCCACGCAAAAGGGAATGTGTATTCTCCAATTTGCTTATTTTCTTCAATTTTTCGCCTTGTGAAAATTTGGTCATCACCCAGTCTTATCTTATTACGATATTCTTTGATTAAATATTCTTCTGTATGTTTTTTGTAAGAGACCTCTTCTACTTCATAAGCAGATAAATACAATACTTCTAGTTGCTTTATTATTTTAGTTAAATCTTCGGTATATAAAATACTGGTTTTAATTTCTCCGAATTGTAATGCTGAAGCGTCACGAACTAAGATTTCGTCATTGATGAAATCTAACGTTCGATTTCGGTAGTCATTAAAAATTTCTGGTTGACGATTTAATGCATCTACTTTACTAGCAATTCCCTTAAAAAAAGCTTTAATAGTACGTTCTGCTATACTATTGGGATAGGCAGCTCGTAAACGAGTTAATTTTTCTGGATAGACAAAAGCAAGTTTTTGTTGGTCAGGAAACAGCACCAATAACGCCACATTCAGTACTTC
Organism: Spirosomataceae bacterium; assembly: GCA_049241065.1. GTDB lineage: Bacteria > Bacteroidota > Bacteroidia > Cytophagales > Spirosomataceae > JALRIJ01. Next base: position 681 of record JBMLRK010000215.1, on the reverse strand, counting down.
TCCCGAAGCTGAATTGTAGTGATATTGAAGGGGACAATATTGAAAAATGCTGTTCATATTTATATTATTTCAATTCTTATTCTATTGGATTTTAAAGGCGTAGGATATATTCTTTTTGCTTTATCTCTTTACTTAATTGATTATACAATTAGGCTATTTTTTGTAGTAGTAAATCGCAAAACTTATCTGGCTTCGCTTTTATTTCAGTCATATACTCTTTTATAAAAAGATAGTTGCCCACTGAAATATTATTTTCAGTTAAAAATAACTCTGCCTTATCCAAAACATCAACGTTTAAACCTTTTAGATAATGCCAAAATGTTCCAAAAATATCTTGTTTTACTCGTGGAGTTAAGTTTTTCAAAAAAGGATAAAGCAAATGTTTCTCAGCTTGATATTGCCAAACATCGTTGCGGAAGTCAGTAATCACAGCGTTATGTGATGTAGTAACATCGTCAGCAAAATGGAAAATTTGCTCATGGTCTATCAATAAAAAGTCATCATCATTGAGTAGTAGATTGGGTTTATTTCTGTACCCACCACGGTCTAAATTAAGCACAAAGTTATCGAAAGCAAAGATAGTAGCCAAATCATATTCTTTGAAATGCGACTTCAAGTTATTAGCGTCAACAATGTGCATTCCATTTACCCATTCACACCCAAATTTGTATCCTTTAGCTT
>JBMLRK010000214.1:0-5844 GCA_049241065.1 Spirosomataceae bacterium | reverse complement strand
ATTTGAGACCTAGGGCTTCACCCTAGGCTTAGGTATGTCGCCCTTTCAGGGCTAAGACAGTACATTTTAGCCCTGAAAGGGCGACATACCTAAGCGATGGGTGTTAGCCCATCGTCAAAAAAGGATTTTACAAAATTTGTCAGAGAATGCTATTTTTCAATCCTTCGTACACTACTAATTACACATTCATCATTACGCATTAAAATCTACAATAACTCTTCTAACGTCGGTGTTCCTCTGGTATGGAAACTTTCTACGGTTTTTAGTCCCCATGCTTGTCCTTTCATCCGTTCTTCTTTGCTCCAAACGATGGTTTCATAGTCGGGGTCAAGGACCAAACGGGCGGTAGGATTTGCGATTTCAATACGATTTCCCCCTGGTTCGTATAAATACAAAAAGAACGTCTGTTGAATGGCGTGTTTATGTGGCCCCGTTTCGATGAATACGCCATTTTCAAGAGCAATATCAGCGGCTAAAAGTACTTCTTCTCGACTGTTTACCGCATAAGTCAGGTGATGAAAACGGCTGTTTAATCCCGAATGGTCTTCCGTAATTGCCAAATCGTAGGACTTAGAATTTACCGAAACCCAAACGCCCTTGGGCTGGTCATCAAAGACAATCGTTTCTGTCATACGTCCTCCCAATACCCCAAACTGAAAATCGCTAAACGCTACGATGTCTTTTGCCAATAAATTAAGGTGGTCGATACGTCGCACGTTCATTCCTCTTCCAGGGAACTTGCTTGTCGTATTTTTAAGAGCAGACTGTTGGTCGCCCGTAGCTTTAAATTTGTTGGTCTCAAAATACAATTCACACAAATGACCGTCGGGGTATCTGAACTCATAAGTTTTTCCATAACCACATTCGCCCTCCTTCCAGCCAATACCCAATCCTCTTGCTTCAATGGCTTTTACCCGTCCTTCAAGGGCTTCTTGGCTACGAGTACGCCATGCAAAATGCCCCATGCCCGAATGCTTATGAGCAGTCAGTTTCAGCGAATGATGTTCGTAGTCGTCATAAGCACGGAGATAAGCCGAATCGCCTTTAATTTCAGAAATAGACATCCCTAAAATTTCGGTGAAAAAGCGAATGCTCTCGTCTAATTTAGGAGTCAATAATTCGACGTGAGCTAGATGTGCTAACTCCCATGTGATGTTATTGTTCATCTGGCTGTTTTGCTAGTTTTGGATAATAATTAATTGCTTGAATTTGCTACTTCTTTATTCATTTTTAAGTAGTAAATACTAATGCCGCTGACTATAACAGGAACGGCAAATACGATAAAATTGGCTGTTATCGATAAGCCTCCGCCTATTAGAAAGCCACCTAAAAAAGGCCCTACAATTGCTCCGATTCTTCCTGCACCTACTGCCCAACCAATCCCTGTTGCCCTAATTTCGGTAGGGTATAAACGTGCTGCCAAGCTGTACATTCCCACAAAACCACCTTGAATACCAAAGCCGATTAGCCCAAAAAGGATAAGTACCAATACAGAGCCTTTAAAAAATCCAAAAATGAGCATCGCAACAGCGGTAAAAATAAGGTAGGCGAAAATAGTTTTTTGCAGACCAAATTTACTGGATAAGTATCCTTGCGAAACAATGCCACAGAAAGCTCCTAAGTTAAAAACCGTGCCAGCATAAATCGCTAATTCTACCGAAAGTCCTGTGGCGGAGGCTAATTTAGGAATCCAAGTCGTTAGAAAATATAAGGCTGCAAAAGCCATAAAAATCGCCAGCCAAAGTCCAATGGTAGATTGCTTAACCTCTTTTGTCAATAGCACTTCTACCGTAGGGCTTTTGGTAAAGGCTGGTTTATCTAAAAAATCATTCGATTCTTTCAAAAAGAAATAAACCACAGGCAGCGTAACAAAAGAAACGATCCCTGCTACTTTAAAAATACTTTGCCAACCATATTGAGGAATGATACTCGCCGCCAATAAACCCGACAATACTGCTCCAATTGGGTAGCCCGACATGACAAAACTAACCCAGAAATCTTTGCTTGCTTTAGGGGCATTTTCTGCGGTGAGTGTTGCTGTACTGGCTAACATTCCACCGATACCGATTCCGCTAATAGCACGGAAAAGCATAAGCATTTCGACTGAATTTGTCCATGAAGTAGCAAAAACACTGATCCCCATTAGAATATTACAAATCAAAATCATGGCTTTTCTTCCAATTTTGTCGGCTCTCGGAGCAAGGAACATCGCTCCTAAAGACATTCCGAGTAAGCCTGCACTAAAAACAACTCCTAAGGCTTGTGGACTAATCGACCAGCTTTTGGAGATATTGGGTGCTGAGTAAGAGACAACCATCACGTCCATGCCGTCGAGCATATTCATTAAAAAGCAAATAAGAATCGTACTGAGTTGTTGAGATGTTATTTTCATAAGATTGTTTTGGATAATAATAATACGTTATAAAAACGGAATATACTTATGAAATATCAATGATGGTTCACAACTTCAGAAAAACTTAATTCTTACTGTCAGTTTTAATAATGATTGATGTTGTCAGTGATTTATAGAGTGCGATATAACTTATTAGAATTTTAATCCGCAAAACCCTTATAGGTTTTCGAAACCTATAAGGGTTCGTTCCAAGAAGTTCTCTATGTGTTTGCAAATTTAGGGGGCGAAGGGCAGAAAGGAGAGAGACTATTTTTTCATTTATGGATAAAAAATAAACATTTTTGAAATTATATCTACTTTCAGGTACCAAATTTTATTATTCTTTATAGTTACTGAAGTTTATCTAGGAAGATGGATATGTATATTTATAGTTATTTTTTGTTGTACTTTTTAGGCTTTTAAATACTTATGTCATCACTATAAATAGCAAATGTCAGTTTTATGAAAAATTGCAGAAAAGCATCGAATGTTTTCTATATAGCTACTTTTAGAACATTGAGTCTGTCAAGGAGTAGGGACAGTTTCGATAAATAGTGGGACTTATTTCATTAACCAATTTTCAATAAAAGCACTATAACTATTGCTCACAGGGAGTAACTGACCCGTATGTAGTTTAACCTCTTTTTTCAGGACGGATTTTACTTTTTTATTGGAAACAATATAACTTCGATGAATACGGCTAAATTGATTAGAAGGGAGTTTTTCTAAAATCGCTTTGAGAGTCATTAAGGTAAGGGTCGGTTTGGGGGAGGTAATTACGTAGATTTTTACATAATCCACCAGCGATTCGATATACAAAATATCGTTGAGATCAATCTTAATAATTTTATACTCCGCTCTAACAAATAGGTATTGGGGAGTTTCTTCTTTTAAACCTGCAAAATGAGCTGCTTTGGCTAAGGCTTTACTAAAACGTTCGATAGTAATGGGTTTCAGCAGATAATCAATGGCATCAAGTTCAAAACCTTCCAAAGCAAATTTTTTATGAGCCGTCGTAAAAATTACCATCGGTTTTTGTTTCAGACTAGCGACCAATTCTAGTCCTGTAATGTCGGGCATACTGATGTCAATCAGTAACAAATCAATGGCATTCTTTTGTAAGAAATTAGCTCCTTCAATGGCATCGTCAAAAGTGGCAGTGAGTTCAAATTCAGGGAATTGCTGGAGGTATTGGCTAATTAATTCCAATGCAAGGGGTTCGTCATCTATGGCAACACAAGTTAGCTTCATCTTATGAATCTTTGAGGAATAAATCTACGATAAATAAACCATTTTCTTGAAGAATCGTCAAGGTATGTCTATTGACATAAGAGTACTCCAACCGTTTTTGAGTGTTATGTAAGCCAATGCCTGTGCGTTCTGCTTTTAGTGCTTTTTCAAAAAGCGTATTTTGACAGTAGAAATGAATCCCCTCGGTACTGGTCTTAATCTGGATACAAATTTCAGACTTTTCTCGATTGCTGATGGCGTGCTTGAAGACATTTTCCACAAAAACCATCAAGATTAATGGGGCAATTATTTTATGTTTTACCTCTTCTTCCACTTCAAATGAAAGGCTCGTTTTGCTTGTTAGCCTTAATCGCTGTAAGTCGATGTAATTTTCTATGCAAGAAATCTCTTTTTCGAGCGGTACGAAATCTTCACTAACATCATCTGTCACATACCGCATAATTTGCGAAAGTTTCATGATGCTAGGGGCGGTATTGGCATGATTGAGCGTTGCTAGGGTATAAATATTATTGAGCGTGTTGAACAAAAAATGCGGATTTATTTGAGCTTTCAAGAACGAAAGTTCAGCCGTTACTTTTTCATTTTCGGCTTGAATGGCCTTTTTTTCGGTAAAAGAAAGTTTAGAAGAGGTACTTTGAGCCAAACCCCAAATCCATGTCATCACCAATAAAAAAATGCTTACAATATCTATTAATGGAAAAGAATCTCTTTCCTCGTGTTGGTGCGGAGGAGGAAGTATTTCTCCATGAACAGGAGGGCGATGCTCAAAAGGAGGATGTTGCTCAAACCCATTTGGTGGAGGGGGAGGAGCAAGCGAGGTACTACCCGTTGAGCGTAATGGCTGAAAAATTAACTGATCAAAGGGTTTTGTATAAGTGATTAAAATTAGGGTAACAAGAAAACATACTAGGTAAACTCCGTACCGTTTTTGGAATAAAAAAGTAGGAATTAAATAAAGCGTATTGATATGGTAAATGGCGGCATAAATGCCAATTATGGCAATATAGTTGAAGGGAGAAATCAGCGTAGAGGTAAAAAAATTATCTACACTTTTGGAGACGAAAAATAGCGGAAGACTACCCATGAGCATCCAAATCATAATATTCAGTGGAATGGCATATTTGGAAGGTAGCATAATTGGCTATGGTTGTAGTAAAACTAGCGACTAGTATAGAGATTGATTAGCACACCCTGAAAGTGGTCAATGACCCTGTCAGGGTGTACTAGTCAATTAATTATTGCAAAAGCTTTTTAGCTTCCCTTTTACTCAATGACATTAAGAAGGCAGGTAACAAGACCAAGTTACAAATCATCGCCATTAGAAGTGTGATAGACACTAATATGCCTAAAGACTGCGTTCCTCTAAACGTAGAAGCGGCAAAGATAAAGAAGCCCGCAAACAAGATAATCGCTGTATAGAACATCGACAAACCTGTATTGGCAATGGTGTCGCTAACAGCCTGTTGCGGTGTTTTATTATTGTTCAATAGCTCATCTTTGTACCTTGTCAAGAAGTAAATTGTTCCATCCGAGGCAATACCAAAAGCAATCGAGAAAATCAATACGGTTGAATATTTCAAGTGAATATCAAAATACCCCATCAGACCAGCCGTAATTAAGAGTGGAATAAGGCTTGGTAAGGTTGAAATAAAGACCATTTTCCAACTACGGAATAACAAGGCCATGATAATACAAATCAAGAAAATCGCTTGCAAGGTACTTTCCATCAAATTGCCTTGTAAGTAGGCATTTTGCCACGCATAAATTACGCTATTTCCTGTGATTTTGGCATCATAACCTCTCGTATCTCCCTTTTTATATAACTCACCCGTTTCGGCATTGTAATTGAAAATAGAGTCAATTTTTGGTTGTAACTCATTGATTAATTGCGTTGTACGTACTGTTCCGCAGTCGGATATTTGGAAACTTACACGGGTAAAACGTTTCGTAGAATCAATAAATCCTTTGAACGAATTCTCTTTTCCTGCTATGCTAGAATTATACTCTCGTAGCTTGTTTAATTCGTCAATACCTGGGAGAACAAAGTATTTCGGGTCACCTCCTCGGTAGGCTTGGTAAATGTATTTCGTTGCTGTTACTAAAGAGATTGCTTTTGTAAATTCTGGATATTTGGCAAATTCTTTTTCCATGCGTTTAATCTTCGTGAACAGTTCGGGCGAAGACATCACTCTGCCAGGTTC
>JBMLRK010000213.1:0-7925 GCA_049241065.1 Spirosomataceae bacterium | reverse complement strand
TTGACGATGGGCTAATACCCATCGCTAAGATATATCGCCCTTTCAGGGCTAAGACAGTACATTTTAGCCCTGAAAGGGTGACATACCTAAGCCTAGGGTGAAGTCCTAGGTTTCGAAATTTAAATTTCCCAAACGTTTCTCAATCCTTTGTACACTACTAATTCCTTAATGGTTGTTAAATTACGCTGATAAACTGGTCAATTTCTTGACTTTTCTTAGAATCTAAGTGTTCTTAACCTAGTATTAATAGCTAGGGCATTAAATCCAAAATTTATCATTCAAAATTTTACATTATTACTTACTCAACTCAGTACGGTAAACAACTTTACCCTTTTCGTTGATTACTTGTACATTCAGTTTTGTTGGGCTGACCGAAAAGGTCATAAAACCATAATCGGCTAAGGCCAGTTTACTAAAAGGCAGTCGGTCGATAGGCGTGGCTTCGGAAGCAGCACCCGATACAAAATAATGCGTTTTTCCTGCGGGTACTAAATGCTGTAAATCGTGGTCATGCCCACATAGATAAGCATCTACTTGATAACGATCTAAAATGCCTTTCAATGAATTTCGTACGGCACGAGTATCGTAACCTTCTCTACGCTTTAGGGTAGCCGTAAATAAAGGGTGATGACCTACCACTAATTTCCATTTGATGTTCGGGGATTTATTGGCTAGTGTTTTTTCTAACCATTTCTTCTGAGCCGTACTATCTTGAGAAACAACATTTGGACCATAATCTTTATTCTTGTAAAAGTCTGGAATCAACGGGTTTGTATCAATAAAGGCAATTAATACCTGATTGGTTGTGTCTCCGTTAATGGCAAAAGTCTTGCTGAAATAACGAGCAGGCATTCTCCAACGACGGCTAATTTTTGAATAAGCAACCTGAGCATCAGGGTTTCCACCGTAATCATGGTTTCCTAAAACTGAATACCAGTCCCATTGCAAAGCGAATGCTTTGTAAACATCTTCAAACGAACTTTTCCATAAAGGGTCAAATTCACTTGCCACTCCTCTTGGGTAAAAATTATCTCCCGTAGAAATAATGAAATCTCGGTCTATCGCTTCGGCTACTTTCGCCATTTGATTAGCAACGGGAATTTGGTGGTCTTCACCCACTCTTCCCCAGTCGCCCATGACAATAAAATTGAGGGTGTTGGGGTATTTTTTTAAACTACTATCGCTTGGAGTAGCTACTTGAGCAAGTAAGAACGTCTTACTTGCAATGAGCATCAAAATGATACTGAAAATTCTACGTTTTGACATGGAGTTTGTGAATAACTATTGGTTGAAATGCAAATTTAATACGCTTGAGGGAGTCATTTGTACGGAGTAATCCGTTTCTATAAGAAAATAATATAGAATTTACATAAAACAGCCTTGTTTTTTTTGAATAGTGATAAATAAAACGATTCAAACTGTTGAAAGTCAGAGATAAATGCAGTACCTTTGTGGGCTATTGTAATACCAGTGATTGTACTTCATGGTTAATAAGTAGTTGATTCTGAAACACTTTCTTTTTTCGTAGGAAGAATAGCAAAGGGAATCATTCTACTCACATCTACGAGGCTTCCTTTTTTGTGGCGAAATTCGCCCTTTATTGGTTGATTTTTAGGGTTTGTTTTCAACAACAAACGTACTCAATTGACGGATAAACAATAATTAGAAACTTCAAAATTTAGCAACCTTGGCACACTTGACACACACAGGCAGAATTTCTTTTGCTAAAGTGCAGAATCTACTTAAATATCCAGATTTCTTGGATATTCAGGTAAAGTCATTTCAGGAGTTCTTCCAATTAGAAACTCCTGCCGAGAATCGTAATGACGAGGGTTTATTTAAAGTATTTGCTGAGAACTTCCCAATTGCGGATTCTCGTGAAAACTTTGTCCTTGAATTTATCGATTATTCGGTTGACCCTCCAAAATACTCAGTTGATGAGTGTATTGACCGTGGTCTTACCTATTCAGTTCCATTGAAAGCGAAACTTCGTTTGATTTGTAATGACGACGATAACGAGGATTTCGAAACAATCGAACAAGAGGTATTCTTAGGAAATATCCCTTATATGACCGAACGTGGTTCGTTCGTAATCAACGGAGCTGAACGTGTTATTGTTTCTCAATTACACCGTTCTCCAGGGGTATTCTTCTCTCAGAGCCGTCACACAAATGGTACGAAATTATATTCTGCTCGTATCATTCCTTTCAAAGGTTCTTGGATTGAATTCGCAACGGACGTTAACAACGTCATGTATGCTTATATCGACCGTAAGAAAAAGTTCCCTGTAACAACCTTGTTGCGTGCTATTGGATACGGTTCAGATAAAGAAATCTTAGACTTATTTGGTCTTTCGGAAGAAATTAAAGCGGATCCAACAAACTTGAAAAAAGCAGTTGGTCGTCGTTTAGCTGCAAGGGTTTTACGCTCATGGCAAGAAGATTTCGTAGATGAAGATACAGGTGAAGTAGTTTCTATTGACCGTAACGAAGTATTGTTAGAACGTGATTCTACTATCTCTTCAGACGATATTCAAACGATTTTAGATGCAGGTTTGGACACCATCATTCTTCACAAAGAAGATATGAACGTGAACGATTATAACATCATCTATAATACGTTACAAAAAGATTCATCAAACTCTGAGAAAGAAGCGGTTGAACAAATCTACCGTCAATTACGTAACACAGAGGCTCCAGATGAACAAACTGCTCGTGACATTATCCAAAACTTGTTCTTCTCTGACAAACGTTATGATTTAGGAGAAGTAGGTCGTTACCGTATCAACAAGAAATTGGGTCATGATATTCCGATGGAAACGAAAGTATTAACGAAAGCAGATATTATCTCTATCGTAAAATACTTAATCGGTCTAATCAACTCTAAAGCCGTTGTCGATGATATTGACCACTTGTCAAACCGTCGTGTTCGTACAGTTGGTGAACAATTATACGCTCAGTTTGGTGTTGGTTTAGCTCGTATGGCTCGTACCATCAAAGAACGTATGAACGTTCGTGATAACGAAGACTTTAAGCCAGTTGATTTGATTAACGCACGTACATTATCGTCGGTAATTAACTCATTCTTCGGAACGAACCAGTTATCACAATTCATGGATCAGACTAACCCATTGGCAGAGATTACGCACAAGCGTCGTCTTTCGGCACTAGGGCCAGGTGGTCTATCTCGTGAGCGTGCAGGTTTTGAGGTTCGTGACGTTCACTATACGCACTACGGTCGTCTTTGTACGATTGAAACGCCAGAGGGTCCAAACATTGGTTTGATTTCATCACTTTGTGTTCACGCAAAAATCAACTCAATGGGCTTTATCGAAACTCCTTACCGTACGATTAAAGACGGTAAAGTAGTGATTGACGAAGTAACCTACATGACAGCAGAAGAAGAAGATGGTAAGAACATCGTTCAGGCTAATGCTATTTATGACGAAACAGGTGCATTTGAATCGAATCGTGTAAAAGCACGTTTTGAGGGTGACTTCCCACGTGTGGATCCAAGTGATGCACAGTTGATGGATATTGCTCCAAACCAAATTGTATCGGTTGCCGCTTCATTGATTCCTTTCTTGGAGCATGATGATGCCAACCGTGCCTTGATGGGATCCAACATGCAACGTCAGGCCGTACCTTTATTACGTCCTGAAAACCCAATCGTAGGTACAGGTTTAGAAGAAAGCGTAGCACTAGATTCTCGTACGTTAGTAGTAGCGGAAGGAAACGGTGAAATCGTTTATGTGGACTCAATCAAAATTGTTGTGAAATACGACATGACACCAGAACAATATTTGGTGAGCTTTGATGGAGATACAAAAGAATATCCGTTAATCAAGTTCCGTCGTACCAACCAGGATACAACGATCAACTTGAAGCCAATCGTAAGAAAAGGTCAACGTGTGAAAACAGGTCAGGCTCTTTGTGAAGGTTATGCAACTCAACAAGGAGAATTGGCATTAGGTCGTAACATGAAAGTTGCCTTCATGCCTTGGCAAGGATATAACTTTGAAGATGCGATTGTAATTTCTGAGAAAGTTGTTCGTGACGATATTTTTACATCGATTCACATCGAAGAATTTGAATTAGAAGTTCGTGATACAAAACGTGGTGAAGAAGAATTAACCGCTGAGATTCCAAACGTTGCAGAAGAAACGGTTAAGAACTTAGACGAAAACGGAGTTATCCGTGTTGGATCTGAAGTGAAAGAAGGAGATATCTTGATTGGTAAAATCACGCCAAAAGGAGAATCTGATCCAACACCAGAAGAAAAATTATTACGTGCAATCTTTGGTGACAAAGCTGGCGACGTGAAAGATGCTTCTAAGAAAGCACCTCCATCGTTGAAAGGGGTTGTTATTGATACTAAATTGTTCAGTCGTCCTAAGAAAGATAAAGACGAGCGTGATAAAGCGAAGAAAGAATTAGTTGTTCTAACGAAAAAACTAAGCCACGATTTAACAGCGATTCGTTCGGTGATGATTCGTAAAATGGTTGAATTGTTAGACGGCAAAATCAGCGGAGGTATCAAACACAAATTTGGTACAGTAATCATCGAAAATGGAACGAAATTATCAGAACGTAACATTGTAGATGCTTTATTCCCTGCGAAAAACTTATATCGTGACGATAGTTCGTACAGTGTTCCAGAGGAGGCTAACTTATTGGCTGACTTAATTTTGGAAAATGCTACGGAAGACGATTCAACGAATGCCTTATTGTTGGCTTTAGTGAAAAACTACAATGTTCGTCGTAACGAAATCGTAGGACGTTACAAACGTGAACGTTTTACCTTAGAAGTAGGAGACGAATTGCCAGCAGGTATCGTGAAATTAGCGAAAGTATATATTGCTAAGAAACGTAAATTGAAAGTAGGTGATAAGATGGCGGGTCGTCACGGTAACAAAGGGGTAGTAGCTCGTATTGTACGTGATGAAGATATGCCATTCTTGGAAGATGGAACTCCAGTAGAAATCGTGTTGAACCCACTAGGGGTACCTTCACGTATGAACATCGGTCAGATTTATGAAACCGTATTGGCTTGGGCTGGTCAAAAACTAGGCAGAAAATACGCTTCTCCAATCTTCGATGGTGCTACAGAAGACGAAGTTGCAAAAGAATTAGCTGAGGCAGGTATTCCAGCATGGGGACGTACTTACTTGTACAATGGTTTAACAGGAGAAATGTTTGACCAACCAATTACAGTAGGTATTATCTATATGTTGAAATTAGGTCACTTGGTTGATGATAAAATGCACGCACGTTCAATCGGACCATACTCATTAATTACACAACAACCATTGGGTGGTAAAGCTCAATTCGGTGGTCAGCGTTTTGGTGAAATGGAGGTTTGGGCATTAGAAGCATTTGGTGCAGCGAATATCTTACAAGAAATCTTGACGGTTAAATCTGATGACGTGGTAGGTCGTGCTAAGGCTTACGAAGCAATCGTTAAAGGAGAAAGTATGCCGAAACCAGGAATTCCAGAATCATTCAACGTATTGATTCACGAATTGAGAGGTTTAGCATTGGAAATTACATTAGAGTAATAACTAGATAAGGAAATTTATAGGGTGTTATAAGAAAGTAACATCCTATAAATTGACTGATGTATGATTCACCAACTAATAGAATAGGTATTTAAAACCGATTGTATGAAACCTTTAAGACTAGAACAATTAACATTTACACGATTTATATCTGCTTTTATTATATTGGTTTCTCATTTTAAACCAGTTGAGCTTGTAAATGATAATTGGTTTGTGCCGTTGTTTCACAATTTTTTTGCAGTGTCGTATTTTTTTACACTCTCTGGATTTGTGTTAGGTATTAGTTATTATGATCGGTTTCAGACATTAGGGGCAACAGAGTTGAAAAAGTATTTCGTTGCTCGTTTTGCTCGGATTTATCCAGTGTATCTGTTCGCTTTAGTATTGAGTTTAGCCATTGAGTATTACGCAACAAGAACAATAAGACATAGTACAGCAAGTATTTTTTTGAATGTGACCTTATTGCAAGGGTGGTTTGATACCAGTGTTATCAATTTTCCATCATGGTCGCTTTCGTGCGAAGCTTTTTTCTATGTATTGTTCCCTTTTTGTGTAGGCTATATTAGGAAATGGGAGGCTAGTAAAATTTTGAAATCAATGATGATTCTCTGGGCAGTTACTCAGATTGCCATGTATGTCATCTTTATTTTACTAAACGAACAGCGTTTTTATTTACGCTTACATCCTGTACTACATACTCCGACGTTTCTTTTAGGTGTTGGTCTGGCATTTTTGTTTAAGAAAACTGCTTCCAACATCGAACAATGGAGTCGTATTAGTAACTGGATATTGTTAGGTGTAATTATAAGCGAACTAATAGGCAAACCTCATTTTGGTTTTGAATCATTACAAGTACCCCATTATCTATTGTTCATCTATTTTGCTTCTACTTACGAGAACTTCACCGTAAAATATTTTAAACGGGACTTTCTGGTACTTTTAGGTAAAGCAAGTTATGCTCTTTATTTGTTACAGGGTTCATTAGCTGCGATTTCAGAGCGACTGTTCGCAAGGTATGGAATGCTGAATACGAATATCAACTTTTTGGTATTTGTCTTACTAAGTGTAACAGTGTCTGTTCTGGTGTATCAATTCTACGAGAAACCCTTACATAAAGGTATTTCCAAGATGTTTACTAGCTAGACTAGACTTTCAAATAATCAATAGAACCATTTTCATTACAAACATACTCGAAAATGTCATTCAAAAAGAATAGAAAATTAAATAGTGACTTCCAAAAAGTAACTATCTCGTTGGCATCACCAGAGTCAATCCTTGAGGGTTCACACGGTGAGGTTACTCAACCAGAAACAATCAACTATAGAACTTACAAACCAGAAATGGGTGGTTTGTTCTGTGAGCGTATCTTCGGTCCAACGAAAGACTGGGAATGTCACTGCGGTAAATACAAGCGTATTCGCTATAAAGGTATCATCTGCGACCGTTGTGGTGTGGAGGTTACTGAGAAAAAAGTACGTCGTGAGCGTATGGGACACATCGAATTGGTTGTTCCTGTAGCACACATCTGGTACTTCCGTAGCTTACCTAACAAAATTGGTTACTTGTTAGGTCTTTCTACAAAAAAATTGGATCAAGTTATTTACTATGAAAGATATGTCGTAGTTCAAGCTGGGGTTAAAGAAGAAGACGGTGTGAACAAAATGGACTTCTTAACAGAAGACGAATATTTGGACATCGTTGACAAATTGCCTCGTGAAAACCAATTACTTCCTGACGAAGACCCTCAGAAATTTATCGCTAAGATGGGTGCTGAGGCTTTGGAAATGTTATTGAAACGTAGTCACTTAGATGACTTGTCATATAGCTTACGTCATGCAGCGGCAAACGATACTTCTCAACAACGTAAGGCAGAAGCCTTGAAACGTTTGAAAGTAGTAGAAGCGTTCCGTGAAGCAGGTACTCGTATCGAGAACAAACCAGAATGGATGGTTATCAAGATGGTTCCAGTAATTCCACCAGAATTACGTCCACTTGTGCCTTTAGATGGTGGTCGTTTCGCTACGTCTGACTTAAATGACTTGTACCGTCGTGTGATTATCCGTAAAAAACGTTTTAAACGTTTGATAGAAATAAAAGCTACAAAGGTAAAAATAACTAACCAAAAAACCAAAACAACAGTGAACTTAAAAAAATCAGCCTTACTATTTATTTTTGCCTTAGCAAGTGGCAAAGCAGTATCACAAAGCAACAGCGACGCTAAAACAGAAACCTTTTTAAAAGAACTCGCTACAAATGGTTGCTTATGCATCGATTCGATCTCGACCTATAACAAATCAAAAGTAGATCTCGCAAAAAACGTAAGTAATTGCATCAACAAGCAGGCTTCGGTTTTGCAAATGGGCAGCAA
>JBMLRK010000212.1:0-2523 GCA_049241065.1 Spirosomataceae bacterium | reverse complement strand
ACATCATTACGTAAACCATTTTTATATTCAAGAAACTAATGAAAAAACCAAAATTAAGCCTCACTCAAATTATCAATATGAGTGTCGGTTTTTTAGGAATCCAATTTGGATTCGCTCTCCAAAACGGCAATGCCTCTCGTATCCTTCAAACATTCGGGGCAGATGTCGAACATCTTTCGCTTTTTTGGTTGGCAGCACCACTTACGGGCATGATTGTCCAACCCATCATTGGACACTATTCTGACAAAACCTGGGGACGCTTTGGCAGAAGAAAACCCTTTTTCCTTACGGGAGCGATTCTAGCAGCATTAGCACTTATCCTAATGCCAAATTCCTCGTTTATGACAGGCTTAATGCCGGCCGTATTAGTGGGAGCAGGCTTTTTGATGTTTATGGATGCGTCGTTTAATATAGCGATGGAACCTTTCCGTGCTTTAGTTGCAGATAACCTGTCGGAAGAACAAAACACCACAGGCTTTTCGGTACAAACAACTTTGATTGGTATCGGGGCAGTTGTCGGGGGCGTTTTACCGATGTTACTCAACAAAGGGTTAGGTATTTCAAATGAATCTAGCAACGGAAATGTACAGTTAAATGTCGTGTACTCTTTCTATATAGGAGCGGCGATTTTATTTGGAGCAATTCTTTGGACGGTGTTAACCACGAAAGAATATTCGCCAGCAGAACGTTTAGAAATGGGGTATGAGGAAGAAACCACCGAACACGAAGGACTTGGTAATATTGTCAAAGATTTTATGGCAATGCCTACCATGATGAAACAGTTGGGCTTAGTTCAGTTTTTCTCATGGATTGCGTTGTTCTCGATGTGGGTATATTCTACCCCAGCCATTGCTCACCAAGTATATGGACTTGCTTTGGACGACCATAGTTCAAAAGCCTATAACGATGCAGGAGACTTTGTAAGTACCCTTGGTGGTTTTTATAACGGTGTTTCGGCTGTTTTTGCGTTGTTTATGCCCATGATTGCGATACGTTTTGGAAAGAAAATGACCCATGCCATTTCGTTGACTTGCGGAGGTTTAGGGCTAATTTCTATCTATTTTATTCATACACCCGCATTATTATTTTTTAGTATGGCAGGAGTTGGTATTGCTTGGGCAAGTATTTTAGCCATGCCTTATGCCTTATTAGCAGGTAGTATTCCTACTAAAAAAATGGGTGTTTATATGGGGATTTTTAATTTCTTTATCACCTTCCCACAAATTGTGAATGGATTATTTGGTGGATTAGTCGTAAAACATATCTATGGTTCAAATACGATTTATGCCATTGTAATGGCGGGAATCTTTATGATTTGTGGAGCTTTTTCGGTGATGCTTGTAAAAGAAGACCGATAGAACGCCAACACGATGTACGAAAATTAGGTAACTTGCGTTTTCATAAATGAACACGAATTGCAGAATCAAGGGCTATAGGCTTCTCTTCATTCTGTAATTCGTGTTCTGTCGTTAGATAAGAATCCTAATTTCCTTAATTGAATGAAACAGAAGTTTTTGATTACTACCGCTTTAGTGGTGGCCTTGTCAAGCTTTCAGCATCATGAAGCGGACAAAGAAATTTACACAAAAAAAGTAGAAGCTGCCAAAGGGCAAACATTAGACAATTTTACCATTAGCGTAGCAAAAGGTTTTTTGAACCGTCCCTACAAAGCAGGAACACTAGAAGTAAATAATCCTGATGAAAAATTAGTCGTGAATTTACGAGAGTTTGATTGTGCTACCTATGTAGAAAGCTGTGTGGCGATGAGCTTAACGCTGAGAAAAGAAGAGTTAAACTTCGATACCTTTAAGCATTATCTGCAACGCTTACGCTATTATGATGGCAAAATAAAAGGTTATCCTTCTCGGATTCACTATTTTTCAGATTGGTTGTATCAGCACACACACGACGGACTTTTGGAGGATATGACTCCCCTTTTTGGAGGTATTCCAAATCCTAGAAGTATTCATTTTATGAGTTCAAATATCGGTAAGTATCCCGTACAAAAGGATATGAATGTTTGGAATGACATTGCTAGGAGAGAAGCCGATTTGACGAATCATGTTATGTATTATATTCCTAAAAATAAGATTCGCTCGATTGAAAATAACCTCAAAAATGGGGATATTGTGGCACTTACAACGAATATTGACGGGCTTGATGTCACACACGAGGGCTTTGCCATTCGTTTGCAAGACGGCAGAGTATATCTACTTCATGCTTCTTCTGACTTTGGTAGAGTGATGGTAACCGACCGTCCGTTGGCTGAATATATGGCTACCAAGAAAAATCAGACAGGAATTATGGTCGCACGCTTCAAATAATTACTTTTATTTGAACAAGCTATTTCTTTTTTTTGTACTTTTGCAGACTATTTTACAATTTTAGTACTTTTAACAATTTAACGTTTAACAACAATGCCAAAAATTAAAACCAAGTCAGGAGCGAAAAAACGTTTCAAAGTGACAGGATCAGGCAAAATTAAGCGTAAGCACGCTTTCCATAGCCACATTTTAACAAAAA
>JBMLRK010000211.1:0-1546 GCA_049241065.1 Spirosomataceae bacterium | reverse complement strand
AAGAATTTTACTTCGTTGCCTTTGTTGTCGGCCAATACGCATCCGCTCCATTTGGTGTCGTTGGCGTAGGGAATGGCTTTTCGTGTGATTGTACCTTTGAAGGGAGCATAAATTGGCTGTCCTTTTTTTACGGACAAGTCCACGCCCTGGTGAATACCTAGGTTATTACTCCGTTCGGTGTTGTAATGTCCGTCGCCACCGTCGTCTTTACGAATCTTGAGAGGAGATAGCACCTTTGCCCATTTTAAAGCCTTCATTCCTTTGTTGAGTAGGATAAGGGTAATGGTTAAAACGATGCCACTAAGGATCGTTATGATAGTCTTTGTTTTGTGTTGCATCGTGTTGTTTTTTACCTGAATAAAAGAGTACTCCGAGAAGTACGCCACCCACTACTAGAAACTGCCAGTTAGCGGAGAACCATTGCCAGATAGACCAGCCTTTTTTGATGTTATCGAACATGAATTGCAAAGTTTTGTCCTAGTCCTTCTAAACCGATGGCTTCGGGAATGATAGACATGGACGGTTCAATTTTAGCTAATGCCTTGACGGTCTTTTCGAGTTCTTCCAAATACGGAGCGTTTTTAGGGCTTTCTGAAATCACCTTGTTCGCTCGTTTAATGAAGTTCTCCAGTTGCTCAATGGTTTTGGATTTACCCGTCCAACCCACAAACTCCGACATCAAACGCACCGTTCCGTATTTCTTTTCGTTGCTTACAAAATTGCTTGCTTCAATGAGCTTTTCTTCCGAAAGGGTCAAGGAAGTATGTTTGCCTTTTAGAAAGCTGTAATAAGCTCCCTGAATCGACATGATTAAATTAGGATGTTGCACATTGGCTTTTGACAGCTCACCCGAAGCTAATTTCTTTTGCAATTTCACGTAGGCATTCAAACAGAGCTCTGCTGGAGCGTTATGTTTACGAAGTGCCAAGAACTTCTTCACGACCACGTGTTCAGCCGTTTCCTTACGGACAAAATCGCCCTGAAAGGTTTCTTTTGGCTTTGCCTCCTTTTTCTTTTTGGGTTCAGCTTTTGGCTTATCCTGCTTCTTCACCTCTGGTTGAGCTTCTTCCTGCTGCTCTTCTTCTTCCGTTTCCTCCAGTACTTCATCTTGAGTTGGTTTGATGAAATACACCCGTTGCATTTCTCCATCAGGAGCGGCACTTTGTAGCACCTTGTAAAGCTTCTCAATTCCTGCGATGGACTTTTCGTCGAATAAGTCATCGGCAAGGTCAGTGAAATTGTCCGTTAAGAGTTTAATCGCTTCAAATGCCTCTTTATCAGCAGGATTAGTGATGCGTTCTTGATGATGATTGATGTATAAAACTTTGTTCTGAATGTTATCCGTTGCTTTTGACATGGTTGTAACTGTTTTAAAAAGGGTGTAAAAAAATTAACTAGCTTGAGCGTAGGCATACAAAGCAAGCTTTGCTCTAGCGATACGAATCCGACGGTTACGGTCAGGGTTTTCCTGTGGCTGAGTTTCTTCACTTGCCGTTGGCTGTTCTTGCTTGACAACTTTAGGTTCGCCACCGTATTGCAATAAGTA
>JBMLRK010000210.1:6701-9569 GCA_049241065.1 Spirosomataceae bacterium | reverse complement strand
AAACCTATAAGGTTTGGTGCGAAATTCTGGTAATGAGGTTGTTACGAGCTAAACCTTATAGGTTTTTACACCAACTTATTTTGTCTTATTACTTACTCGTGTAAAATAAGTTGATATAGATGTTTATTTCTCATAAGCTATTGATGGATAGGTTATTAAATCCAAAATTTTAAATTCATAATTTTGCATTATTACTTATTACCTATATGAAATACCTGTTCGTTTTATACTTTATCGTCTGTTCCTTTTCACCCCTTGCTCGACAGCATAATCAGCCAATTCGCCTTGTTGAAGTTGATTCACTGAAAAAGCAAGAACCTGAATTATGGTACGCCGATAGTTTACCTTATAACCGAACGCCAGCATCTGCGACTCCCAACCCTACAGCTACCGAAAAAACAAAGAAGGAAACACCCAAAGAAATTGAACGTGAAAAGACTCCTTTTAACTTCACTATTTCTGAAAGCATCGGGGAAGTGCTAAAATGGCTATTTTATGGTATTTTACTGGTGGCGGTTTTGTTGCTCATTTTCAAAGGAAATTTCAATTTTTCATTTTCTACCAATAAATCCGTCGATTTTGAAGTAACAGAAACCTCGAAGATTGAAACAGCAGAGCAGTTACAAACCATTGGTTACGAAGGACAAATTAAGCGAGCAGAAGAGGAACAAAATTACCGACTAGCAATTCGGTTACACTATTTATGGACTTTGAAAAAGTTGATTGATGGCAATTTAATTAGCTTTCATCTCCGAAAAACCAATATGGATTATTGCCAAGAATTAAAAAAATCGACGGTGTATGATTCTTTTTATAACTGTACGCAGTTTTATAATTACGTGTGGTTTGGGGAGTTTTCCATCAATCAAGAAATATACAATAGGGTAAAGGCAACTTTCAATGAATTATTGGTAAAACTATGAATAAACGAATTTTAATTGCCTTATTAGCCAGTATCGTACTCGTTTCAATTATCTACCTAATTGAAAGCAAGCAAGGTAAAAAGAAACATATTTTTTATAGCAATTTAACTTATACAAATCAGACTTATCGCCCTTATGATACTAAGTTTTGCTACGAACAGTTTTTGAAAAAAGCAAGTAACGGATACGAAGTAAATGACGAAACGCCTAATGAAGAAAATACTCATTTACAGGGTACTGGAAAGTTGTGGGTTATTGTTTCTCCGTATTTTTTACCCAATCAAGAAGAAATCAATAAAGTACTCGATTTTGCAAAGTCGGGCAATAACGTCTATATCAGTGCCTTTAGTATTTCTCCAATGCTGTTTGAGTCGCTTTTGGGAGAAAGCAAATGGGAGGGTTTTGGCGAAGAGGAAAATGTATTTCCACCAAGAATCACAAGTGATTCCTTGTCAATCATCTGGCGAGATTCTACTCGTTATACCAAATATACCTATCCCGGTATAGACCCAAGTTCGATTGTTGCCCCTGTTCTACGGGAGTTGGGTACTCATAAGGCTGGTTTTGAAGATGAATTTGGACTAAGAACACTCATTCAATATCCCACGGGCAAAGGGAATATCTATATTCAATTACGCCCAATTACGATGAGTAATTATTTTTTGTTGCACAAAAAGAATTATCAATACTTGAATCAGCTTTTGGGTATCATGGATATTCAACACAAAAAAGTGATTTGGGATTCCTTTTATCAGAAATATGAAAATCAACGTCCAGAACCTCCGATGGATAATAAGGCAGGTGAAAGTTTCTTCTGGAAAGCCATTCAAAAACATCCACCGCTACTTTGGGCTATTTGGACGTTTATTATCGGGTCGGTCTTATTCATGCTAGTTAATTTTCGTCGGATAGTAGCCCCTGTTCCAATTATTCCAGAAGTGACCAATAATTCCTTGTCGTTTGTGAAAGCACTGAGTGGTTTATATTGGCTAAAGCAAGACCATAAAAAGATTGCTAGTAAAATTACGCTGCAATTTAATGAGTACTTACTGGCAAATTATCGGATATATCCCAAAGATATTACGATGGAAAATGTCGAGAAAATTGCTCAAAAAACGCTGAGAAATCAGGACGAAATTGCACAAATTATCAATTACATAGCGTCCATCGAACAATCGGAAACCATCGCAAAATCAACCCTAATAGATTTTTATCAACAGGTTTACCTTTTTATTCGAGCAAAGAAATAATCATATTCACCTCATTTAATTAGCATTTTAAACATGGAGCAGAAACCAGAAATTTTTGAAAATAGAGTAGATTTAAGTGGATTGGCACAAACCGTGAAAGCGATAAAAGAGGAGTTGGCAAAAGTAATTGTTGGACAAGATGAAACCATTGAATTGCTTGTAGTCAGTATGTTATGTGGGGGGCATGTACTACTTGAAGGTGTGCCAGGAGTAGCTAAAACCCTGACTGCAAAGCTATTGGCTCAAACCTTAGACGTGTCCTTTAAACGGATTCAGTTTACACCCGATTTGATGCCTTCGGATATTTTAGGAACGTCGGTTTTTAATCCTAAACTCTTGGAGTTTGAATATAAAAAAGGACCAATTTTTAGTAATTTAATTTTAATAGATGAAGTAAACCGTTCTCCTGCAAAAACACAATCGGCTTTGTTTGAATTGATGGAAGAACATCAAGTTACGATTGACGGGCAAAGCTATCCGATGCACCAACCCTTTATGGTATTGGCTACCCAAAATCCAATTGAGCAAGAAGGAACGTATCGTTTGCCTGAAGCTCAGTTAGATCGTTTCTTTATGAAAATTTCGGTGGGTTATCCCAATGAATTAGAAGAAATTACGATGCTCCAAAAGTTCAATTACCATGTGCAGAAAGATGTAACAAGAGGAGTAGCGACGGTATTGACGGCTGAAAATTT
>JBMLRK010000210.1:1900-6691 GCA_049241065.1 Spirosomataceae bacterium | reverse complement strand
ATAGGCTTAAAGAAGATTATTTCAAGCATTATCATGGAAGATCATCTCTTGAAATACATCGTAACCCTAATTCAAGCAACTCGAAATCATAAACAAATTGAATTGGGGGCATCTCCACGAGCATCCATTGCCTTAATGCACGCAGCTAAAGGAACTGCGGCGATTCAAGGACGAGATTTTGTGATTCCAGAGGATATTAAATCAGTAGGAAAAGCAATTTTACGCCATCGAATTATCTTAACTGCCGAAACAGAAATGGAGGGAATTTCAGCAGACGAAGTATTAACGGATTTATTTGCTTCAATCGAAATACCACGATAATGAATTTTATAAAAGCATTTTATCTTACCAAAAATACCTTTATTCTACTAGGCATCTGTGTCGGATTATTTAGTTTTGGCTTGTTGCACAACCTGTTTTTTATAATGGGGAAACTGCTCTTGCTAGGTCTTTGTGTGGCGGTTTTTATAGAAATTATCGTTTTATTTCGAGTAAAACAGCCACTTTTGGTTAGTAGAAAAGTCCCTATTCGCTTGAGTAATGGGGATACAAATGCTGTGACCTTATTTTTTGAAAATGTAACTACTTTATCTTTTCAATTAACCATTCAAGAAGATTTTCCTGAGCAGTTTCAACTAAGAAATTGGAAGAAAATAACGGTGTCTAAAGCAGGTGAAAAAACGGCATACAGTTATTCCATCTTTCCCAAAACCAGAGGCTTATATCATTGGGGCGACTGTCACCTCTTGATTCAGCTTTATTCTTATAGCTTAGTGGCTAAAAAATCGACGTATCATTTTGAACAATCAGTGGCTTGCTATCCTTCTTTTGACCAATTTAATCGCATTCCCTTAAAGACGATTGTAGCTAATTTTCATGATAATACCAGTAATAATTTAGTTAGAAAGATTGGGCAAAGTCTTGAATTTGAGCAAATTAAAGAATACTCACGAGAAGATGATTATCGTCATATCAACTGGAAAGCAAGTGCCAAAAGAGGGCAATTGATGCTCAATCAATATCAAGAAGAGCGAAGCCAAGACATTTATTGTATTTTGGACATGGGGCGTTCTATGAAAATGCCCTTTTACCAACAGTCACTGTTAGACTATGCCATTAATGCCAGTTTAGCCCTTTCTAAAACGGTTATTTCGATGCAAGACAAAGCTGGAATTGTAGGTTTATCCCACGACCAATGTCAGTTTTTACCAGCCCGAAAAGATTTTAAACAATTCGGTAAAATCAACGATTTTCTGTACAATATCAAGACCGATTATTTGGAAGCCGACTATGAATTATTGTACAAATTTGCTCGTGTCAATATCAAACAGCGAAGTTTATTAGTGATTTTTACCAATTTCGATTCTGTCAATTCTTTGCATAGACAAATGCCCTATTTGAAAGCCCTTTCAAAATATCATTTGCTTTTAGTTGTCTTTTTTGAGAATGCAGAAGTGGCTCAATATGTACAAGAAAAGGCAGAAGATTTAAAAGAAATTTACAGCAAAACCATTGCCCAAAGTCTTCTTAATCAACACAAATTAATCTGTAAAGAATTGCATAAATACAGTATTTTGAGTTTGTTGGTACAACCTCAAAATTTAAGTATGGAAACGATTAATAAATTTGTGGAGATAAAGAGAAAAAATCTAATTTAACACGTTACACATCTGGCATATCATACAAAATAGCAATTGCCTATTTTGTATGATATTTTCTTTTATACTCCAGTGGTGTAATTCCAGTAACCTTTTTAAAATGACGGTAAAAATTAGAAACGTTATTAAAACCACAGTCAAAACAAATCACTTCGGTTGGTAATTTATCTTCTACCAAAGCCCTACACGCATGACTAATTCTAATTTCAATCAAGAAATCATAATACGTTTTTTTCGTCATCAGCTTAAAATAACGACAAAAAGAAGTCACGCTCAAATTACTAATTGCCGAAATTTCCTCTAAGGTAATGTCTTTTTTATAGTTAGATAAGGTGTAATTACATACCTTATTTAACCGAATTGTATCGGTTTCATTAGACTGATAAAAGGCTTGTCCACGAGCAATGGTCTCATAATCGCTAGTTTCCGCCAATAGGTGCAAGATAGAAACCATGAGAGCTATGCGTTCTAGGTTTTTAGCTTGTGGAATGGCTTTCAGTAAATGAGTCAGTCGTTCTCTCGTTTCTCCAACAATGATTAATCCGCTTTTTGCTCGTTCATAGAGTTTTGGTAATAGATATGCTTCAGGTAGATTAATTAATCCCTTACCCAAGCAGTCAGGTAAAAATTGTATAACGACCGCTTCCACTTTTAAATCTGGGTCGTTCTGAAAATACTCTTCCTTGCAACGCCAAGTATGCGGAAGATTCTCGCCAACCAATACAATTTCTCCATGAGAAAAATTGCTGATGTTATCTCCAATAAAGCGAACGCCCTCTCCACGAATAATGTAATGTAGCTCTAATTCAGGGTGATAATGCCAAATTCCTCCGAAGTTGGGTCTAACGTCGTGACGGATACTAAATGAGCTTTCTAATTTAACAGGTACTTTCTGAAAGAGCGGTTTCATATTACAAGTATTTTAACAAAAAATGAATGTTTTTTTAATTCTAAAATCTCTAAAAAAGGTACAAAAATATCCAACTATGTAGGATTTATACTTTCAGAATTCAAATATAACGATTCTTATTTTATTTATGACAATATCCTACACTAAGTTGGTAAAAAAATGCACAAAAAAGGACACTCAAATAGTGAAATTTGTATCATAAATAGAATTTCTTTTAGATGGTATGATGAAAAAATACTATATCATACCTAATTTTTTATATACAAGATGTCATTAACGGAGTGATTTATAATTGATAAATACAAGTAAGTTATTGTTAATCAGTTAGTTGTGTTTTGTTTTTTCAAAAATATTCCTGTTTTGATTTGACAATATCGTTGGGAGAAAGTGATAGAGAGTAAAAAGTACACAATAATGCAAAAACCTATCATCATAAATAGAGCGAAATAATAAAAAATGAGCATAAATAATACAAAAGAGATCATTCTTGTTGCTAGTGGAGATTTACGCCTTTCGGCTAATCAAAGTTGTTGGAAAGCACAAGAGGAAATGGAAACGTTGTTAATTGAGGCTATTCAAAAACAAGGTTATACCGTAACGAGAGGTCATGCGTATGACCCAGCGAAAGAACATGGTTTTATTGATTCCCAAAAAATGGGAATGGAGGTATTCAAACAATTTGACTCGTCGAAAAAACTAATTGTCGCAGAAAGTGTTTGGCAATATTCGCATCATGTTCTTGCAGGATTAACAACCCATCAAGGACCAATATTAACCGTTGCCAATTGGTCTGGTCAATGGCCAGGATTAGTGGGAATGCTCAATTTGAATGGTTCTTTAACAAAAGCAGGAGTAAATTACAGCACCCTTTGGAGTGAAAATTTTGAAGATGCCTTTTTTATCAATGGCCTTAAAGAATGGTTAGAGACCGATTCCATTAAACATGATTTAGGTCATGTAAAAAGTTATGCACTCAATAAAATTCCTTTAGAAGAAGCCCTTATCGGAAACAATTTTGCGAAGGACTTTATCCAGCAAAAAGCAATCATGGGTGTTTTCGATGAAGGCTGTATGGGAATGTACAATGCCATCATCCCTGACGAACTGTTGCACAAGACAGGTATTTTCAAAGAACGTCTTAGTCAGTCGTCCTTATATGCTTCGATGTTGAAAGTAACAGATACAGAAGCACAACAAATACTAGATTGGTTACTTGAAAAGGGCATGACTTTTAACTGGGGAACAGATGAGCAAACGGAATTAACACCCGCTCAGACATTAGAACAATGCAAAATGTATATTGCAGCAATGCGTATTGCAGACGAGTTCGGATGCGATACCATTGGCATACAGTACCAACAAGGTTTGAAAGATTTGACGGTTGCGAGTGACCTTGTTGAAGGCTTATTAAATAATGAAGAACGTCCGCCAGTGTATTCTGAAATGGGAGATGAGTTGTATGCTGGTTCAGCTCTTCCCCATTTCAACGAAGTAGATGAATGTGCAGGACTGGACGCTTTAGTAACTTACCGTTTGTGGAATCACTTAGGAATGTCAGGAGAAAATACCTTACATGATATACGTTGGGGAGAACATTATGAGGGAGAAGGCATTGACGATTTTGTATGGGTGTTTTTGATTTCAGGAGCAGCCCCACCTGCCCATTTCATTGATGGATATGCTGGAACTAGTAGCGAGAGACAGCCACCGATGTATTTCAGACTAGGGGGCGGAACGGTAAAAGGAGTCAGTAAACCAGGTTGGATTGTTTGGAGTCGTGTTTATGTGGAAGACAATAGAATTAAGTGTGATTTAGGAGTTGGCGAAGTAGTTGCTCTTCCAGAAAGCGAAACGCAACGTCGTTGGGAACAAACAACCTCACAATGGCCTATTATGCACGCAGTTTTAAAGGGCGTTGACCGAGAACAATTGATGGCACGCCATAAAGCAAACCACATACAGGTTGTTTATGCAACAGACGAAGCCAATGCACACAGAGCCTGTAGAATTAAAGCAGCCACGCTTAGCACAATGGGCATTGATGTTTATTTCTGTGGTGCAGTTGAACTTTAATCTAATTCAGATGAAATACTTACTTATAATTGTTAATTTACTACTAGTCAATAGCTTATTTGCACAAGAAGCTCAGACGAAAGAGCAGAAAGAAGCAGCTTATCTTAAAACGATTAACGATAGAGCTGCTAAAATTGTGAAAACCCTTAG
>JBMLRK010000210.1:0-1800 GCA_049241065.1 Spirosomataceae bacterium | reverse complement strand
AGTGAGCAAGTAGAATCGGTTAAAAACGGTATGACTTACAACGTATTTCCGAATACCTATAAAGCATATCAAGAAATGATGCCAGATTTAACGGTAGAACAGAAAAAACAAATTTTTGACTACCTCTTTGAAGCCAGAGAACACGCCATGGATGCCGAATCGTCTGAAAAGAAACACGCTTGGTTCGGGAAATATAAAGGAAGAATTAACAATTATTTATCTGCTCAGGGAATTGACATGAAAAAAATGAGTAGTGAGTGGGAGGCAAGAATTAGAGCCAAAGAATCTCACAAATAACTGATTTGGGTAACTAATATGACTTTGCATCAGAGACTTGTAGTATAAATAAGATACCCTTTACATCATTCCACTTGTAAAAAAAATATAACACATTAAACACCACTGTAATAACACATGAACATCTAAAAACAATCTTGCTTACCAGACACAAATAAGGCGAGTTCAATTCAGGACTCTTTATGTTAAAATTAATGAAAAAACGCTATGAATTTTCTTTTACAACCACAATTAGGTTTAAGTAAAGGCACTAAAACAGCCTGTACTTTATTGCTGGTCGCACAGTTTGTTACTGGAGCGTCCTTTATGGAGCAAGCACAAGCTGCTACAGCCCCAAGTACTCACGCAGTAAAACGAGCAAACATTGCTCAAACGATTACGGGTTCTGTAAAGGACTCAGACGGTTCTGCTTTAGCAGGAGCTAGTATCCAAATTAAAGGCGGAAAAGGTGGTGCAACTACCAATGCGGAAGGTAATTTCAAATTAGACTTACCAACGGGCAACGAAACCTTGGTTATTTCGATGGTAGGTTACAAAACCAAAGAAGTATCTGTAAGTGGAAGAAGTGTAGTGAACGTAGTATTAGAAGATAACACCGCTGCGATTGATGAAGTAATCGTTGTGGGTTATGGGCAACAGAAGAAGTTAACCATGACTGGATCTGTTGCTACAATTGATATGAAAGCTATTGAGGATCTTCCTGTGGGTAGCCTCGGTGCTGCTTTGGTGGCTCAACAACCTGGTGTTGGTGTTTCTGGAGGTAATAGTCGCCCAGGTACTAATGCTACTATTACTATTAGAAATGCGAGTAGTATCTTAGCAGATGCAGGAAGAACAACTACGCCTTTATATGTTATTGATAATGTTGTACGTTCAGAAGATGATTTCAATACGTTGGATCAATCTGAAGTAGAGAATATATCAATATTAAAGGATGCGTCTGCTGCCATTTATGGAGCTAGAGGTGCCTATGGTGTTATTGTCGTTACAACGAAAAGAGGGAAGGCTGGTGCTCCTAAATTTAGCTACAGTACTTCTTATGGTTTGTCTGATTCGCCAATGCCAAAAATGATGAATGGCTATGAATTAGCGACATATTCGAATAGCTATAACATGGGTTCTACAGACCCTAAGGTGTTTTTTGCACAAGATGAATTAGACTATTTTAAAGATAATAGTAAATCTTGGTTGGAACAAGCATGGAAACCATCATATGTTATGCGTCATGCCTTCAATGTGAGTGGTGGTAACGACAGAGCAACTTATTTTGCAGGCATTAGTTACAATGAGCAAGATGGTAACTTTGAAAGAATAAATAAAAATAAATGGACTTTTAGAGGTAGTGCAGATATTAATGTTGCAAGAGGGGTTAAAACAGGATTGTCTATCTCAGGTGATTTAAGCAATAAGGATGTTTATCTCAACAAACAAGGTGGTAGTGCTCAGATTAGTGAGAACGAAAAAGATTATATTTCATTACTATATGTAGGTCCATTTAAGCCT
>JBMLRK010000209.1:0-6092 GCA_049241065.1 Spirosomataceae bacterium | reverse complement strand
CTTTATCTTGTCTAATTGCAACTCAATCAGGTTATTAGCAGGAGATGATTCCGTCTGTTTTAACGAAAAAGTGCTTGCATTAGCAATCAACTCGTTCAGATAGGTTGCTTCGTTTTTGAATATCGGATTAAACTTCAAGCCCGTGTTAGCACGAATCGAAAAACTTCCTGCTTTTGTGACTACCTGCGTAGGGTAAGGAACAAGAGCAAGATTCGATTTAGCATCTCCTCCTTGTGCTTGTACCGTTGGCGAACCCAGACAAAACAGCAAGTAGGTCAACGTTATATGATAAATTCTTTTCATCTGATTGTTTTTGGTTTTAGTTGACGGTTACTTTTTTCTGTAAAATCATTTCACTCGAATTTTTACCAATGCAAACGGTATAATTTCCTTGATACAATTTCCATTGATGCGTAGCTAAATCCCATTTCATCAGTTCGCTTGCGGGAATGGAGAAGTTAACAATTCCCTCTTTTCCTTTTTTCAACGAAACACGTTTGAAGGCCTTCAGTTCTTTCAAAGGCATACGCTCAATAGAAGGGTATTGGATATAAACCTGAACTACTTCGTCGGCATCGTAATTGCCTGTATTCTTGATTTTTACCGAAAAGTTAAGCTTATCTTTGGCGGTTAATACTGCTGCTGGAGTTTGATTCCACGAGTTATCAAAAGTTGTGTAACTCAATCCATATCCAAAAGGATATTGCACTTGTCCATCAAAATAGCGGTAGGTACGCCCTTCCATGGCATAACTACTATAAGCAGGTAAATCGGCAAACGATTTATAGAAAGTAAGTGGTAATTTTCCAGAAGGTGTAATTTTTCCGAAGAGAATATCAGCCAAGGCATTTCCGCCCTGTTCGCCAGGATACCAAGCATAAATGATGGCATCTACGTAGGGTTCAATTGCCGAAACATCCACGGCACTTCCTGCGGTAATGACTGCAATAAGTGGGGTTTTCGTGCCTTTGCGTAAGGCTTTGATGTACGCAATTTGACTAGCAGGCAAGCTAATGTTGTTTTTGTCGCCCCCACTTTGAGCCAAAAAGGCATCGCCTTCTTCGCCTTCATAAACGGGACTTAGTCCCAAAACGGCAATGGTTACGTCGGCATTACTTGCTCCCCAAATACCGCCAAAATGCGTAGTATCGCTAAAAAAGTCACAACCTTGGTCATATTCTACTCTTGCTCCTGCATCTACTGCTGCCGTAATTCCTTCTACAAAATTGACCGACTTGTCCGAAACTCCGTGGTAGTTGCCAACTAAAGCATCCAACGAAGCAGCATTAGGGCCAACCACCATGTAAGCACTATATTTCTTTTGGTCGAGGGGCAAGACATTGTTTTTGTTTTTCAACAAAACCATACTTTGCTGAGCCATTTTACGAGCTAAGCTTTTGTGGTAATTGTTGGATACGCTGTCGGCTCCATAACTGTAAAATGGACTTTTACTTTTGTCGTCATAAAAACCTAGTTTAAACTGGGTTCTTAACACACCTGCCAAGGCACTATCTACTTCGGTTTCTGTTAAGAGTTTTTGGTCGATGGCTTTCATAACATCGTCTTGAAGCATATTGCTGCAATCCAAATTTACCCCTGCTTTAATAGCGGCTGCGGCAACGGCAACGCTGTTAGGCAGCACTTTGTGACGTAACCAAATATCTTCTAATGCCCAACAATCGGTTACGACGTGTCCTTTAAATTTCCATTCTTTGTGCAGGATATTTTGGAGTAAGGTATTTCCTGTACAACAAGGTTCATCGTTCAAACGGTTGTAGCCACACATCACCGATTCCACGCCAGAGTCAACCAAACGCTTGAAGGCATACAAATACGTTTCTCTCAAGTCTTTTTCGTCCACAATGGCATTGAACGTATGTCTTCCATTTTCGGGGCCAGAGTGTACGGCAAAGTGTTTGGCACAAGCCGAAGTTTTCAATAAATCTTTATCGTTTCCTTGTAATCCTTTGATAAATGCCGAACCCATAGTTGCTGTCAAGAAGGGGTCTTCTCCGTAGGTTTCTTGTCCACGTCCCCAACGAGGGTCACGGAAAATATTGATATTGGGCGACCAAAGCGTTAAGCCCATGTACTGCAAACGGCGGTCTTGTTTGGTCGATAAGTTATATTTTGCTCTGGCTTCTGTCGAAATGACATCGGCTGTTTTTTGCATTAATTCGCTGTTGAAACTTGCTGCCAAAGCGATGGCTTGCGGAAACACAGTTGCTTTACCCGCTCTGGCTACGCCATGAAGTCCTTCGTTCCACCAGTTATAGGCAGGAATTTGTAAGCGGTCAACCGATTTACTACGAAAGCCTAAGAGCGATATTTTTTCCGCTAAAGTAAGCTGATGAATGAGGTCGTTTACCCGAGCCGACATCGGCAATTTCATATTACGAAACGCTGGATTAGTCGGCCGTTGTGCTTGAACCTGAGTGCATAAACTCAGGCAAAACAGGGAAATATAAAACAGTTTTTTTGTCATGGGTTTGTTGATAAGGTTATTCTGAAACGGTTAAATCCGTTAACACAGGGTTTTCTTTGCTTGAAATACTTGGCTCAATTTTGTCGTTTAATTGTTCAAAAATGACGATTTCATTTTTTCCTTTTTTCAAGAAAGGAGCGGGTAAATAAAGCGTTTGTTGTGGACCAACATTCCAATATCTGCCAAGGTGATGCCCGTTGACAAACACGATGCCTTTTTGCCATTTTTTTAGGTCTAAAAAGGTGTCACCCACTTGAGTTAAGTCGAAGCTACCTGCGTACAAAGCTGGTCTTCCATCTTTGGCAGGACTGAGATTATCGGCAATGCTTGGCATGGCACTAAATGGAAATCCGTACATTTCCCAGTTACCCGTAATGGCGTTGTCGTTGATGAATACAGGTGAAATAATCCCTTTGCTATTGTTCGGAATTTCTGCTCCATAATTGATACGCCCCATGTTTTCTACCAAAATATCCAAGGTTGCGTTGAACGGAATATCAATTGCTAGGCTGTATTCCTTGTTCATTCGGTTCAAAACACCTTTTTTCTTCCCATTGACATACACTACCGCATAGTCACGTAAGCCCTTGATAACTAATTTTCCCTGAATGGGTTGTGTAAAACGTTTGCTGTATAAAACATAGCCAAAACCCTGATTTAACGCCTCAAAACTCAAGGTTGAATCTGCCGTAATGGGCTTCATTTTCTTTTTTAGACTCAATAAATCCAAGGATTTTGTGAGGGCAATCGAGGCAATGCTAATCAACGGATTTTGTTTTGGAATGGCAGGAATCGTATAAGTTACCTGCTGTTTCATGAGGTCACGGATGGCCATATACTTTGGCGTAACCCAACCTGCTTCGCTGACAGGGGCATCGTAGTCGTACGTCGTTAAATCGGGTTGAATATCGTGTTCGTCATTATAATTTGCTCCAGCCGTAAATCCGAAATTAGTCCCTCCATGAGCCATGTAAATATTGAAACTTACTTTGTTTTTTAGGAAAACATCCAACTGTTTCGTGACATCCGTTGCCGAAATACTAGGAAAAGGCTCGCCCCAATGGTGTAACCAGCCTGGGTAATATTCTGCCACCATGTAAGGCCCTTCGTTGTTATGATATTGGTTCACCGCTTTTTTGAGGTTTTCGATATTTCCCTCTCCGTTGGCGGTAGGCAACACACCTTTCAGCGAGCCACCGTCAAACAGCCAAGTACCATCGGAGGTAAACATCGGAATATCGAAACCTGCTTCTACCAGCATTTTCTGAATGGCTTCGTTGTATTTTTTGTGTTCGCTTGAAGGAATATCCTTGCGTTGAGACACATACGAACCAAATTCATTTTCTGCCTGTACCATGATTAGCGGGCCGCCTTTGGTTATTTGTAAGTCTTTTACCTGTTTGGCTAACTGATTGATATAGACCTTACAAGAGTCCAGAAAAGGTTGGTTGTTTGTGCGAATTTGTAAGCTTTTTTCTTTTTGTAACCACCACGGATAACCGCCAAATTCCCATTCAGCACAAGCGTAAGGGCCTGGACGCAGAATGACAAACATCCCTTCTTCTTGGGCTGTGCGGATAAATTCAGCTACATTTCTGTTTTCAGATTGGAAATCCCATTTGCCTGGTGCTACGTTGTGATAATTCCAGAAAACGTAAGTAGCTACCGTGTTTAAACCCATTGCTTTGAGCATTTGCAAACGGTGTCTCCAATAAGGTTTGGGGATACGGGCGAAGTGCATTTCTCCCGAATGAATCTGGATAGGCTTACCATCATAAACAAACTCAGATGCCTTAATTTCAAAGCTATGCTTTTGCTGGGCATGAGTTGCAGATAGGCTGATTAAACAGAAAAAGAGTAGATGGCGTATTTTCATTTATTGATAAAGTCAACGATTTGGAACAAGGGTACAAGGGGTTTGAGGGTACAACGGGTTTTAACCCGTTGTACAGAAAATAAATAAAACTCTTCTAATAAATTTCAATGTTAGAAAGTACTGGACAAGCACGTGAGTCAAGGATATTGATTCTGATTTTATCCGTTTTTTCTGGGGTGATTTTGACAATACGTTTGTAACCAATGGTAGTTTCGTTGGCTACTGATTGCCATTTTCCATCTTTCCAAACTTCTATGTTAAAGGCTTTTACTCGTTGTCCTAGTTGGATATATTCTTGTAATAAAACGTATTTGACCGTTTTCGTCGAACCCAAATTAACTTCTAGGCTGGCTGTTTTTACCTCGTCATTAGTTGCCCAGTACGAATTTTTATTACCATCCGTTAAAGCACTCGGAGCATAACCAGCACGGTATGAATCAGCCTTTACAGAAGCGTTGAGAGCCAAGTTTTTGCCTAATTCTTTTTTCAATAAGGTCGTAAAGCCCTGTAACGCTTTCACGTCGTTGGCATGAAATTGCCCTTTTCTATCAGGTGGAACATTCAATAATAAATTTGAGCCACGACCTACTGAACTCAAGTAGATTTCAAACAGTTTTTCAGGACTTTTTACCAAGCTATCTTCTTTGGCATGATAAAACCAACCTGGACGAATTGACACGTCCACTTCGGCAGGAATCCAGTTTTTGCCTTCGGCAGCACCCGTATTTAATAAGTTTTCGATTCCTCCTTTGCCAGCATATAAGGTATCCACAGAAATGTTATTCCAGTTTGTTTTTCCTGCTTTGCCTTCTTCGTTGCCTACCCAACGGATGTCGGGGCCTGCGTCGCTAAAAAATACTACATTGGGTTGAATGCCACGGATAAGTTTTAAGGTTTCTGGCCACTGGTAAA
Source organism: Spirosomataceae bacterium (assembly GCA_049241065.1). Lineage (GTDB taxonomy): Bacteria > Bacteroidota > Bacteroidia > Cytophagales > Spirosomataceae > JALRIJ01. The sequence goes on along the minus strand of JBMLRK010000209.1, from coordinate 819 downwards.
ATGTCTTTCCATCAATTTTACGTTTTTCATTAGCTCCCCCATAGTACCCATCACCTCCGTTTGCTCCGTCGAACCACATTTCAGTTACTGTGCCATATTGGGTAAAAAGTTCTTGCAATTGATTGCGGTAATAGGTCACATACGAAGGTTGTCCATAATCGGCACGGTTTCTATCCCAAGGAGACAGGTAAACCCCGAATTTTAGTCCTGCTTTTTTGGCAGCTTCACTGGTTTCTTTCACGATGTCCCCTTTTCCGTTTTTATAAGGGCTATTTTTTATCGAATGTTCGGTAAACTTACTTGGCCATAAACAAAAACCATCGTGGTGTTTGGTTGTCAAAATCATCATTTTGAAACCTGCATTTTTCAAGGTACTTGCCCATTGATTCGCATCGACGTTGGTTGGATTAAAGACGCTGTTGCTTTCGTCGCCATATCCCCATTCTTTATCGGTAAACGTGTTAGTAGTGAAGTGAATGAATGCATTCATTTCCATTTGATGCCAAGCCAATTGTTTAGCGGTTGGCACAGGATAAACGGGTGCTGGTGGTGCTACTTTTTTAACCTGTGCCATCGCATTGACCGAAAACATCAAAGCAATTAGGAGCGAATGAGATTTGATTAAAGAGTTCATTTTTAGCATAATAGCTCGTTGTTTTTGGGTTTTTACTAAAGCGTTTGTTTTTTATAGAATGTGTATTTATTGGGTAAACGGGTTTTGAAATTCAATTTTGAATTTTGGATTTTAAATTTTGGATTAGGGCTGTACGAAGGATTGAAAAATAGCATTCTCTGACAAATTTTGTAAAATCCTTTTTT
>JBMLRK010000208.1:0-3771 GCA_049241065.1 Spirosomataceae bacterium | reverse complement strand
AATAAAAGGATTTTATTCTAGTATATAAAGGTTTGATAATCAATGCTATGAATATTTTAAGGCTTGCTTATGATTCTATGTGCTTACTTGCGTAACTTTGTAAACAGGAAAAGATTGTTCAATCCATGCGTTTTGTGGAAAAGGGAACAAGAAGATAATTATGACATTTGAAGAATTTGAATTTGCGAAAGATACGGGTTTAAACCGTCAGTTGCTCAATGCAATTGCCGATGCAGGCTATGAAAACCTGACCCCTATCCAAGAAGAAGCCATGCCCGTAGTTTATTCAGGGCATGATGTATTGGGTATTGCTCAAACAGGAACAGGGAAAACAGCCGCCTATTTGTTGCCAATATTAATGAAAGTAAAGTATGCTCAAGGCAAACACATGAGAGCCTTGATTTTAGCTCCTACCAGAGAATTGGCGATGCAAATCGACGAGGCAATGACGGAATTAGCAAAATATACGGACATTCGCCATGTGGCTATTTATGGTGGTTTGGGGCCTAAAACACAGATAGAAACGATTCAGGCAGGGATTGATATTTTGGTTGCCACTCCAGGGCGTTTTATGGATTTGTACCTCAAAGGAGAAATTGTGGTGAAGGAGTTAAAAACCTTGGTTTTAGACGAAGCGGACAAAATGATGGATATGGGCTTTATGCCTCAAATCCGTAAGATTTTGGAAGTAATTCCTTCTAAAAAACGCCAAAATTTATTGTTCTCAGCTACTTTCCCACCACGAGTGGAGGAGTTATCGCATGAGTTTTTGGAATTCCCGAAAAAGGTAGAGGTAACGCCCGAAAATATGACGGCGGAAATGGTGACGCAAAAGCTTTATGAGATTCCTAACTTTATGACCAAAATTAATTTGTTGGGTATGTTAATGAAGGATGATCATGTGTTTAATCGTACCATTATCTTCTGTAGAAGTAAAGAAATTGCAGACAATATTTTCAAATACCTTGAACGTAAAATCGTAAAGGACGGTCAGATTCGAGTTATTCACGCCAACAAGGGGCAAAATACTCGTATCAACTCGATTGATGCTTTTCGTGAAGGGAATGTGCAAGTGCTAGTTGCTACGGATGTGGCAGCAAGAGGGATTGATATTGAGATGGTTAGTCACGTAATTAACTTCGATGTACCCATTATTTACGAAGACTATGTACACCGTATCGGACGTACTGGACGAGCAAATAAATCGGGAGAGGCCATTACCTTTATGACCCCAGCGGAAGAGTATCACATCAAGAAGATTGAGAAAATTATCAAGAAGCCCATTCCTCGTGAACCACTTCCTACCGATTTACACATCTTAGAAACGCCATTTATTGAAAACCAATTGATGTTGCGTGAAATTGATGAACAACGTAAGAAAGACGACCCAACCTTTAAGGGAGCTTTCCATGAGAAAAAAGAACGCAAGGTGAAGTCTAAAGAAAAAGTGGAAAAACAGAAAAAAGCCATGATTTCAGCAGGAAGAGCCCCAAGTTCAGCAACGTACAAAGGAAAAGGTGCTTTTGGTAAAAGTGCTGGTGCAGGAAGAAAATCTGGAGGAAGTAAGAAGCGATAGGAATAATTGACTTGAGACAGGGATTAAAATCCCAGCTTACTAACTAATTTGGTCGCTCCGATGGAACTAAGGTAAGAAAAACTCGTAGGGATAACACATCGGTACCAAAACATCAAAGCCTTAAAATCAAGTCGATTTTAAGGCTTTGATGTTTCAGAAGAAAAATATTATTTACGCTTTTTAGTAGTCACGCTAACAAATGTTCCTGCTGCATCAAACACTACTTGATAGCTAACAGAGCTAGAAGTGATTGTAACTACATAGTTGGTGATAACACCGCTTGTTGCTTTGCTATAAGCACTTACGAATGTATAACCAGAATATTTAGTGGTTAAGTAAGTTTTAATAGTTGCCAATAGGTCTGCTTGAGCTACTGCCACGTGGCTAGAAGTGGTTTTCGCTGTTTTGATACCCACACTTACAAACGTTCCCGCTGCATCAAATACCACGTGGTAAGTAACAGCATTCAAGGTAATATTTACGTCATAATTCGTAATCACGCCACTTGTTGCTTCGCTATAGGCATTCACAAAAGTATAGCCAGCATAATTAGCGGTTAAATACGTGCTGATTGTCGCCAATAAATCTGCCTGAGCTACTGGAACGTTCGTTTTCGCTGTTTTTGTCTTTCTTGTGCCAACACTTACAAAAGCACCTGCCGCATCAAACGTAACGTGATAGCTAACACTGTTGTAAGTGATATTCACAGTATAGCCAGTTAAGGTACTATCTTTCGTTTTGCTATACGCATTTACAAAGGTATAACCAGCGTAGTTGGTCGTTAGATAAGTAGTAATTACTGGTAATAAATCAGCTTGTGCTACTGCTGTAATGGTTTGAGATGTTTTGTTCGCTTTCTTGCCAAAAGAATTCACGCTAGTAAATGTTCCTGTTGAGCTAAATACTAGGTGGTAAGGAACACTATTCAAGGTAATATTTACGTCATACGCTTTGATAACACCACTTACAGTTTCGCTATAAGCATTTACAAAAGTGTATCCAGCATAATTAGTGGTTAGGTAAGTGGAGATGGCACTTAATAAATTCGCTTGTGTAACAACCGTTTTGGTTACTTTGCTTGTGTCTTTGGTACTTGTACCTGATCTCGCTGCCGAAGTTGAAGACGTTGTTGGGGTGATTTCCTCTTGACTACAAGACGCTAAGGTCAACAAAAAAAAGCCTGTGATTAAGAAAAAGAAATTTTTCATTTGCGTAAAATTGAGACGTTAAAAATTTATAAAAACTGTAGGAGTTTGAAACAACTGTTGCTGTTTGACCTAGATTACGTAGCTGATTATGAGTTTATTGCTTGCTAGGAATCAAATTTTCTATTTATTTTTTACCAAGCAACCTTTCTAATTTTGTTCTTGTCTATGCCTTTTTTTGAAAATAAAGCACTTTTCTGCATTACTGTAAAATTTGTAAATGATGTTCGTTATCCAGATATATTTGTTTGAAATACTAGGAGCGTGTAAATGCTAGGAATTAATATTCGCTTGACTTGCCTATTGTTTTTATGACAAAATAAAATTAGCTTTAATAAAATATCGCAGCCATTAAAATAACCCATTGAATACTGCGTTATTAGTTTGTGAATATTACCACTATGAGGCAATTATTGTATTTTTTTGTGTTAGCGTCAACTTTTAGTTCTTATGCTCAAGAAACGACGCTACAGTTAGCAAGTAATCGGGAGAGTACTACTAATAAAGAGGGACTGAATGTTATCGCCTTGGATGTTCGCTTTATTCCACTATTTGGAACAAAGAAGAAAGCAGAGGAACAAATTAAAAAGAATGCTGAGTTTATCGCCCAGTGCGAACAGTATTTTGAGGATAAAGTAAAAGCTAGTAAGTTTTTTGCAGAACGTGGTTGGGAATACCTTGGCGATGGCTTAATTGATACGGCGATTCACCGTTTTAATATGTCTTATATGCTAGACCCTACCAATGTAGAAGCTTATTGGGGCTTAGGTTCGGCAAGTTATCAGAAAAATAACTTTGAAGAATCGGCTCAATTATTAAGACGTGGACTTGAATTAGCTCCTGATAATCCGATGTTGATGGTGGATGTTGCTACCGTTCAGATTGCGTGTTTCAAAGAAAAACGTAATTGCGACGATATTGACGATGCCATGCGACTGCTCGAAAAGTCGGTACAGCTAGATTCAACCAATGCCAATGCTTGGCTAAAAT
>JBMLRK010000207.1:0-10759 GCA_049241065.1 Spirosomataceae bacterium | reverse complement strand
AAAATGCTCACCAATAAAAGCTATTCATTGGTGAGCAATAAGCATTCATTCTAATTTCCTTTCACACGGTTGCTTTCTGTTTCTGCCCCTGTTTTACGGTTACGAGCCGCTTTGAGTGACTGATTTCCGAAGGAATAACTAAACGTTAAACGGGCATTTCTGGATGCCGAACGTTGCGAATAAATCAGGTTAATATCCTGATATTGAATCGTTCCAGACACTTGTTCGGTATAAAAAATATCGGATACGGTTAAGCCTAATTTCCCTTGTCCTTTCATTATCTTTTGTTGCAAACCAATCGTCAATGCCCCCATTGGATTGAGTAATAAAAACTGCTCTTGCGAACGAGTCATGTACCAGCCATTAATTTCAGCGTTGAGGGTTCTATTAATTTTGATGTTGGTATTGATATACGCCAACCAATTCCAACGTCCTCGATCGAAAGTTGACCCTAGATAATCTGCCATATAAGCGTTATAAATCAACTGATTACCACCAAAACCTGACACTCTTTTTCCAAACTTAATCGGGAAATTGAGTTCTATAAAATAGTTTTTATAGGTTGCTAAGTTTTGAGCGGTTGTAAAAGTACGCTTCGTAATGGCATCTTGTTGCGGAGCATTATCAATAATTACATCATCTGTTTTATTGTAGCCTACCGCAAAGAAAGGCTGTCCGTCATACGTTACCTGTAACTTGATTTCGTTGGTCAACTGCGGACGCAAAAGTGGATTTCCACGAGTAAAAGTCAAGGAATCTAACTGAAACTCAAAAGGATTTTGTTGCTGATAACTTGGTCTATCAATACGACGATTAAACGAGGTTGTCAACGCAAGGCTTTTGTTTAGTTTGCGAGTCAGAAATAGACTAGGGAAAAGTTGCGTATAATTTCTATCCAACACATTCTTATTGTCCACCTTACTAAAACCTGTTGCCACCGTTTGCTCTGCCCTTACTCCTGCTTGCACTTCCCACTGTTCGCTTAGTTTAGCTTCTAGGTTTACATACAAGGCATTGATATTTTCTTTGTAATTAAACACATTACTGCGTTGGGTATCCAACACTCCCGAACGATAAAAAGCTAGGTCATTGTCTATGGTTGCCAAACTTAACTTCCCTCCTGTTTCTAGCTTTGTATCTTTCGAAAACGGATGCGTATAATCCACTTTTGCCGTGAAGAATGCTACAGGATTATCTACTTGCTGACTATTATTACGGCTAGAAGTAGCATCTTTAATCGTGATTAAATTAGAATTTGTTAAATGATAGTTGGCATAATCTAAGTCTAAATTCAACTCCTTCCCTGTCGAATCAAAGGTATGTTTCCAGTTGATGTTATAGGCTAAATTAGTTCGGTGAATCGGTTGATAATTAATCGTTTGAAAACTACTTTTCCTTAACCCTGTTGTTACATCACCGACATTGGTTATCGAATTATTTGTACCGTCGCCATCACGATCTAACCCCGAAATCAAAAAACCAAACGTATTTTTCTTATCGGCATACACGTCCATTCCTATGCGGTAGTTATGAACTTTTACCGAAAAAGGATACATACCCGAATTATCAAAACTTTCATTCCCGATAACACGCTGAATACGAGTCAGTTCAAACACATCACGTTTATTGTAAGAATAACTAGCAAATAAGTTAAGCTTTCCTTTACGGTGGTTAATTGACAGGTTGGGAGATATTGCACTAAAGTAATCGTTGGCACTTCTTCCTTCGTTGGAGTTATTAAACACAGAACCTCTGTAAGTCAAACCAATAGAACCATTCGTCCCCAAATTGGCATTACGTTTCATCACGATATTGATAACCGCCCCGCCCGCAGCATCGTATTTGGCAGAAGGATTTTTGATTACTTCAATTTTATCAATACTAGCACTCGGCAAATCTTTCAACACTTGCGTCATATCGCTGTATTGCGAAGGTTTTCCATCAATCATAATAATGACCGATGCTTTCCCTGCAAGGGCAATACGGTCTTCAACCACTAATACCCCTGGCACTTTTTGCAATACTTCCATAGCGGTTGTCCCTGCCGAAGTAGGACTGTTCGCTACATTTACAACCAACTTATCTACTCGTTGCTCTAAAAAAGGACGTTGTGCCGTTACGGTCACTTCATTAAGTAATTTCGTACTAGGACGTAATTGAACATCTATCGTTTTGTCAGGACTTTGACTGTTGAGGTCGAGCAAACGATAGCTTTTTTCAAAACCAACCATCGTTACTAACAGTACATATTTGCCTGCTTGATTGGTTTCTAGCTGATAACGACCTTCGTTTTGAGTAAGACTAGCCTTAACCATACTCGAATCTTTTGCTTTTAGTAATAAGACGGTTACATACTCCGTTGGCTTCAACTTATCGTCTGTAATTTTTCCAGATACTTTAAACTGTGCAAACGATTCTTGTACTTGAGAGCAAATGAGCAGGGTGATTAATAGTTTGAAAAGAGACTTCATGAGGTATTTATTTATGTTGTGTTTATTGAGATATAGCCTTCAAGGGTAAGATGCACGATTCTAATGCAAGGTTGCACCAGTATGCATCAAAACAAATGATAATTTAGTAAATGGTGAATTATGCAGGAAGAACGGTAGTTAAAAGCTACAAAATGAACCTATCCCTTGATTTCGGAAGGAGCTTTTCCGTATTCTTTCTTGAATATACGTGTAAAATAAGAGGGGTCATTAAATCCAACTTGATAAGCTACTTCGGCTACAGAATAGGTAGCCGTTTCGAGTAATTGGAAGGCTTTTTTAAGACGAATCGTACGGATAAATTCAATTCCTGATAAACCTGTCACTCCTTTGAGCTTACGATACAGCTGCATATTACTCATTTTCAGTGCAAGTTCTAGGGCTTGAATGTCAAAATCAGGATTCGACATGTTTTCTTCCACGATACGAATTGATTTTTCTAAGAAATGTTCATCGGCTGTATTAAGGGTAATTTCTTTTGGCGATACTTCCGTTGCTTGTTGGAAACGCTCACGCAAACGACGACGAGACGCTAATAAATTAGTTACTCGCACTTCTAATAAATTGGCGTTAAACGGTTTTGTAATGTAATCGTCCGCTCCCGTTTCTAGCCCTTCCATTTTACTATCGTTACTGCTTTTAGAAGTCAGAATGATTATCGGAATATGGCTTGTCTTTTCGTTCAGTTTTACTTTACTACACAGTTCCACCCCTGTCATTTTGGGCATCATCCAATCCGAAATAATCAAATCTGGAATATGGGTTAACGCTTTTTCAAGTGCATCTTCCCCATTATCAGCTTCAATAATGTCAAATTTGCCTACAAAAATATCATGGATATAAGCCCTCAAATCGTCGTTATCTTCTGCGACTAATATGACAGCCTTTTCCTCAGAACCGTTTACTTGGCTTACCGAAACAGCACGACTACTTGCTTGTTCTGGAAAAGAAGCCTCATAATCGACTGCCGTTTCTTTAATCCATCTAAAATCAAATGCTCCTTTAAAGACGGGAATATTGATAGCAAACGTTGTTCCCTCCCCTACTTTACTAATCACGGTAATATCTCCACGATGCAATTCAATCAATTCTTTGCACAAAGCCAAGCCAACGCCAGAACCCACGTTTTGGTTATAACTTGTTTCAGAAATTTGATAAAAACGGCTAAAAATATTACTCAAATGAGCAGGCGGAATACCCACTCCTGTATCTTTCACCGCAATTTTCACCCGTGAAATATCGGCTGTTCGATTGCGGTCAAGTGTCAATTCTACGGTAATACTTCCATGAGCAGGGGTGTGCTTAAAGGCATTTGACAGTAAATTTGTAACCACTTTCTCAATAATATCCAAGTCGAAATACACTAATGCTCGGTCAATTGGGCTATTCAGGCTTAAACTAATCTGCTTTTGCTCTGCTAAACCATTAAACGAATAGGTTAGTTTTTCCAGAAATTCGATTAGGTCATTTTGAGAAATTTCGGGTGTCAATTTCCCTGCTTCCAACTTAGAAAGGTCTAATAATTGATTGATTAGACTTAACAGTTTTTTAGCATTCTGATGAATCGTTCTGAGTTGTTTTGCTTGCTTCTCAGGCAGGTCTTTATCTGAATTGTCTGAAAAAAAACGCTCTAAAGGACTTATAATCAAGGTCAAAGGCGTTCTGAATTCATGAGAAATATTGGTAAAGAAATTTGTCTTTAAGCGATCTAACTCCTGTATTTGTTCTTTTTCTCGTTCCTGTAATAATACATCTGCCTTCAAACGTTCACGAATCGCAATAGCCCTCCGCAACGCTAGTAACGACAATAAAATCAGTACCCCATAAATCCCGAAAGCCCACCATGTACGATACCACGGTGGCAAAATAATAATGGTCAATTCGGTAGGTTGTTCGTTCCAAACCCCGTCATTATTGGTTGCCTTCACCTTAAAGGTATAAGTTCCATCATTTAAGTTGGTATAGGTGGCTGTGCGTTGTTTGGCAACATAGTTCCACTCGGGGTCAAAACCCTCTAAGATATAAGCATACTGATTATCCTTTGATTGTTGATAATCAAGTGCTAAATAATCAAGTGAAAAAACGGATTGACTAGCATTCAAGGTCAAGACCTTCGTTTCTAAAATACTGGTTTTTAGGGGAGAATCTTTTTCACCTGCTTCCACCCGTTTATTAAAAAGTCTTAATCCTGTAATGTAAATAGCGGGTACTTGTTTACTTTCTTGCAAACTATCTGGATGAAAGACATTCAAGCCACTTGTTCCGCCAAAAAACATTTCGCCCCTTGCATTTTGGGCATACGCATTGATTAAAAACTCTTTCCCCTGCAAACCATCCGCTTCTCCGAAAGTCTTAAAGGTCATGGTTTGGGTATTCAATTGCCCCAGTCCTTCGTTAGTGGAGAACCATAAATTCTTTTTGGTATCCTCTAAAATCCCTTTGATGGTATTGCTCGGCAGACCGTCTTTCGTGGTAAATGTGCCAAAAGAATCGGTATCTGAATTATATAAACTCAATCCTCCACCAGCCGTTCCGACCCAAATTTGCCCGTCCGAATCTTGGAAAATTTTAGTAATCTGATTGCTCCCAAGATTACTATCTCGACCTTGTCGATAAAAATGGATTTGGCGGGTATATAAATCATAGCTGATGACACCGCTATTGTATGTTCCAACCCATAAAATCCCTGCTTTATCTTCCAAAATAGCATTGACATGTACCCCCAACAAACGCCCTTGTTTATTCAATTCTGGCGTGGACATATATACTCCTTTGACTTTATCAAAAAGCATCAAGCCATTGCCCTGTGTCCCAAACCACATCCGATGCGGATATACATAAGAAGGTGTAGAAGAAGTTAGATTCGCCCCAAACCGTCCTTGATTATAAGGATAGCCCACAAATTTGCTTGAACCTTTTCGACGCAAATCAAACCCAAATCCCCAATAACCAACATACAAATCACCGTCGTTATCATAATTCAAAAAATTAACATCGTTACGGTTAAAGACGTTGGGGGTAATCGGGAATTTAAAATAATTGGTAAACGTGTTCGTACTTCTGTCTAACATTGTTAGTCCTACACTACTTCCCAACCAAATACGATCATTGGTTTCACAGGCTATCGACGTTACTTTATCGCTCAATAGCGTTTGAGGATTATTGGGTTTATGACGGTATAAGGTAAACTTACTTTTGTTACGATAATGCACATTGAGACCAGCCTCCCAGGTACCAATCCAAACGTTATTACTTTTATCGACAAAAATAGATTGAATCGAAAACGAGCTTAAACTAAAGTCTGAATCGGCTTTGGTTTGAATATGGGTAGGGTGCTGATAATCCTTTCCTTTGAAAAGTAGCACCCCGTCGTCTGTACCAACCCACAAAAAGCCCTGCCCGTCACGAGCGACTGAGGTGATGATATTGGCATGTTGATTAGATGTACGATAAAGTGATTTGGCTTTCCCTTCCGCAATGTCAAAACGAAACAACCCATTCCCTCTTGTACCAATAAGCAAACCGCCATCTGTATCTTCAGACAGCGTAATGATGATTCCCCCTTTGTCGGCTTGTCCTATTTGATATACTTGTGGAGCTTGTTCACCCATGAATTTCAGCAACTTACCATTGGCACAACCCACCCAGACATTGCCAAAATCATCGGCAAATAAACGATTGAAGGAATTATTAGAAGATGGATTTGAAGCGATTCGTAGCCAAGAGGCTTCGTTTGTCAAGGAGTTTATAGCGAGCATTCCCCTTCCATAAATAGAAACCCAGATTTGATTTCCTTTAGCCTTTACAATTCCCGAAATCGGTAAGTTCGATAAATCATATCCACTAGTTGTATAGCGAATACGAGTAAATTTTCCTGTTGCGGTATTGAATTTACTGACTCCAGCACTTGTTCCTACCCATAAATTTCCAGTAGCATCTTCTGTAAGACAGGTAATTACACTATTACTAATACTGCTTGGGTCACCAATTTCAGAACGAAAAATGGTAAAGCGATAGCCATCATAGCGATTAAGTCCATCAGTTGTTGCAAACCACAAAAAACCCTTGCTATCTTGAAAAGTAGCCAATACCGTACTCTGCGAAAGTCCCTGTTTCGTTCCGATTTTGTCAAAACGGTATTGGGCTTTCACCAACAATGGCAAGCATAGTAGTAGGTAAATGTATGAGTTAGTGATTAATAAACGAAGATTCATAAACTTGGCTTAACAGGTCAAATTTATGAATTTTTTCAAGAAATTGAAGAAAAAACGAAGGTTAGTTAATTTTTTTAAAAAGTTTTCCTCCGCTACGGGCTTTTGGGGATAGCGGAATGCGTTAAGATTTCACTATATGGGTGTATAAATTCACGCTACAGAGATGCCCGTTGAATGAATAAAAAGGGATTACGAATGTGTTCTTTTTTATTCGTTAAAATGAGCGAAGCCGCCGAACGTCCTAGCTGTGCATGGTCAGTAGTGACAACAGTTATGCCACCTGCTAAAATTTCTTTTAACGGACTATCATGGTATGAAACAAGCCCAATATCTACTCCCAATTGATAGCCTAATTCCTGCGTAATTTTAATCGTATCGGCCAAATATTGTTCTGATAAAATCAGATATGCCTCCTCCGAACGAATCGTTGTTTGATTTACTTCGGTATAAAAATGAAAATCAAAATGATGCTGTTTGGCAAATTGTGACAAGGCATTTGAAATGCAATGAGCAAAAGGATAGTTCTGGCTACTGATTAAATTAATGCCAGAATACTTTTCTAAAAGTGGTAACGCTTGGTTCAACGCAGTTAAAATATCGCCTTCAAAATCTTGATAAACGCAGGCATACTCCCCTTTGATAAACTGATTTCGTTTATCAAGAATCAATAATTTCTCTCTTGGGATGGTATTCACAACCTTCAAAACATCCTCTGAAAGATGGCTCGAATGGAGCATAATCGCAATGTAATCATAGCGAGCTATTTTCTCGTTGATGGTCTTATCAAAATGCGAAGCCGTGCTATTATCCATCTGCTGGACATACAAATCTACCAGAGCAACATCTCCTATTTCATCAAGAAAACCCTGATAAATTTTATCTCTAAAATCTCCGATACGATTAAACACTACCAGTATTTTAATCTTATCGTCTGTGTTTTTCTCTGTATTCACCACGGCTTGTACATTTGTCATAAGAGAGAGATTGTTCATGTTTTACTAAAATTTACCTGTAAGAAGCACCCGAAAACAAGGGTTTCAAACGAATGAATTTATTGCTTTTTTTACAGATTGATAGACTTGTTTATATACTTAAAGTAACGTCTATAATAGTCAGAAAATATCCTGTCTTACAACGCTTCTAAAGATGCCTTGCAAAACAGGACATAGACTTTTTGACAAAAGTACTTAATAGCGATATAAGCATTTTTATCAGACCTTATTTTCCATAAAAAATCACAAAAAGACCTCAATTTAGCCTAAAAATGGGCATTTGCAGGATTCCTACTACAAATAGCAAGATTTGTCCTAACACCTATACGCAGAATCACTGTACTTTTGGAACATAAAAAATTAGACTTTTCTGCAATTAAATTATACATTACCAATGAAATCAAGATTCTCTAACTATACAAAAAAATATAAAAAAGAGTTTTTAACGCTTTTAGACTATCGGAAAGATAATACCGAAATAAGTTTATTAATTGGAGTGCTTCTTTTAGGGTTATTAATCTTGAAATTAATTCTTTAGAAATACCCTCAATTATTGATTTTTAACGACTGAATATATCCAAATTTTTATTCCATAAAATATTACCATGAAAACATTTGCTGAATTTACAAAGATCAAGAGTGATTCGAAAACTCCGAAATATCAACAATTGGTAAACGTACTTTTAACTGATATTGATAATGGTGTGTTAAAGAGTGGAGACCGCTTACCATCTATCAACGAAGCTAGTGAAGAGTGCTATCTTTCTCGTGATACCGTAGAAAGAGCTTATTCTGAATTGCACCGTTTAGGAGTTGTTACCTCTATTTTCCGTAAAGGATATTTTATCTCTGGACAATCAGCCAAAATTAAAACAAAAGTCTTGTTTTTAGTAGGTAAGATTTCAGAAAATAACAAAGCTATTTTCAATGCTTTTGTCAATACGGTTGGTAAAGAAGTTGTCGTAGATATTTGTACATATAATTATAAGAGTGATAATTTCCGTGAAATTATTTCAAACAACTTAGGCAATTATCATTACTATGTAATCATGCCTCACTTGATTGAAGAGACGGAGGAGAATATCAAATGTTTGAAGAAGATTTCGGGCGAACGCCTTATCTTATTAGACAAGTCGTTGACTAGCTTACAAAGCAATAATTCTTCTATTGTATGCAACACAGGCGAAGAGATTTTTAGAGTGATGCAGCAACACGTGCGTATTTTTAAGAAATACAAATCGTTGAATTTAGTATTGACAGAAGAGGAATATTTTGATTCAGAATTAATCACAGGTTTCAGAGAATTTTGTGAATTGAATGCCTTTGATTTCCAAGTATTGGATGGCTTACAAGACGAAGTTGTTGAAGAAGGACACGTCTATTTAACGATGGACGATGCCGATTTAGTAGCGGCTATCAAATCGGCTCAAAGCCAGAAATTTGAATTAGGAAAACAAATCGGTTTGATTTCCTTGAACGACTCGTGTTACAAAGAAATTTTGGCTGGAGGTATCAGCATTATCTCAACTCAACCGAATCAAATGGGGCAGTTAGCTTCTCAAATTATTAAAGAAGGAAAACGTCAGAACAATTCGATGCCAATGGAAATGATTCTTCGTAAATCGTTATAATACGTTATTGATTAGTAATAAATGAGTGTGAATTGTAAGGTGTGATTACTGAGTGGCATAGACGATTAGCGTTTATGCCACTTTTTAATGCTCCTATTTCACAAATAGAATATTCCGTTTTAAGCCTTCTAACTTAGTCCGCTTGATAGGCGATTTTTTGAATATCACGTTGAAAACATCCGCCGTAATTTCCTCCCAATCGTTGTTCGTAAAAAAAGGTAAATCAGGATGTAAGTTAAATAGCGGTTCTTGATGGGGTTTTGAAAAACGATTCCACGGACATACATCCTGACAAACATCGCAGCCAAAAACCCAATTATCAAACTTACCTTTCATTTCAACAGGAATAGCTTCTTTGAGTTCAATCGTGAAATAGCTAATACACTTTGAACCATCAACTACGTAAGGCTCAACGATTGCCCCCGTCGGACAAGCATCAATGCAACGGGTACAAGTACCACAAAAATCTTTTACCGCTCCATCGGCTTCTAATTCGAGGTCAATAATCAGTTCGGCAATGAAGAAAAAACTCCCGTTTTGCTTATTGATTAAATTGCTATGCTTGCCAATCCACCCTGCTCCCGAACGCATTGCCCATGCTTTATCCATCACAGGAGCCGAATCTACGAAAGCCCTACCTCCTACTTCGCCCACTTCTTCTTGAATATAGTCCATTAAGGTTTTTAACTTATCTTTTATCACAAAGTGGTAATCTGTTCCGTAGGCATATTTAGAAATTTTCAAATCCTCTGCCCCTTCGGGTAAGCGTTCTGCTGGAAAATAATTATACAGCAACGATACGACCGATTTAGCATCGTCCACCAGCAAACGAGGGTCTAAGCGTTTGTCGAAATGATTTTCCATGTACCGCATTTCTCCCTGATGATTGGCCTTTAACCAGCGTTCTAAACGTGGGGCTTCTTCTTCTAAAAAAGTAGCTTCCGACACGCCACAATATAGAAAACCAAGCTCTTGGGCTTTTGCTTTAATCTTTTGGGTGATATGCTGTTGTTGGAAAATATTCATTTGTTTGCTTGCCTTCTTCTATTTCTTCGCAATTTACCATTTTTATACTCAAAAGGCACAGAGGCACAAAGGCACAGAGGCACAAAGTGCTATTAATAAAACCTTTAGTACTGCAATTTTTCGTAATTCATTTCTGTTTGAATATAATGTCATGTGTCTGTACTGTTAACCTTACTTATCCTTCCAGCAGGACGGAATAGGATGATATGTAGATTAATTTTACTTAAAAAAGGCAGAGAGGCAAAATAGGCACGAAGGCAAAGAGGCAAGGGGTTCCAAAAGCCCTGAAAGGGCAACATCCATTAGGATAGGGTAACGCCCTATCAAAAAGGCAATGAGGCACGGAGGCAAAAAGGCAACGAGTCCCCAAAAGCCCTGAAGGGGCGACATCCATTAGGATAGGGTAA
>JBMLRK010000206.1:0-1505 GCA_049241065.1 Spirosomataceae bacterium | reverse complement strand
AACTAACTTACTCAAATATCGCTACGGCTCTTGTCCAACCCGCACTTGCTTTTTCGATTTTTGCAGGGAAACATGCTACTTTAAAACCGAACGGAGGCAATTGGTCTAAGTTTGCCAATTTCTCAATTTGGCAGTATTCTTTTTCAATACCTACATAGTGGGCTTGCCAAATAACGCCATCTCTTGGATTTTCTTTGTAATCTGCGGCTTGAATATGCAAAGGAATATCCCAACCCCAACCGTCAGTACCCATTACTTTGATTCCTTGGTCAATTAACCAATGTGTAGCTTTCGCAGAAGCTCCCACATGAATTTTCACGAAATCATCGTTATGAATTCTTTTGTCGGCATCGCAACGAATAAGCACAATATCCAATGGTTTTAAGGTATAATTGATAGCTGCTAATTTTTCGATTAAATCCTCAGGTTCAAACATATAACCATCTGGTTTATCGGTAAAATCCAAGACTACGCCATCTTGAAAAAACCAATCTAATGGCATTTCGTCAATCGTGCGAGCAGGTTTCCCTTCACTTGTTGGATAGTAGTGATAAGGAGCATCCACGTGCGTTCCGCAATGGCTTGTTACCTCTAAAAACTCACCTGCTGGGCCATTCCCATTGATAAAAACTTCCCCTTGAATACCCTCAAAAAGTTTTCCACCCATTTTTTTAGCTCCCTCCTTGTGGTCTTCATACCTGATTTTTGTAGGAAGTGGTTCTTTAATTTTCTCTGAAATGGTTACAGATAAGTCGATGATTTTCATACGGTTGTATTTGTTTTAGTCGAATGTAATTTCTGGAATTTCTCCTTCAATAATTAATTTACCTTCCGTTGCTGCTTGAATCTGTTCGATTGTTACGTTTGGAGCTCTTTCTAATAATTTAAAACCACCAGTAGGAAGGACTTCCAACACAGCTAATTCAGTCACAATTTTTTTCACACAACGAAGACCCGTCAATGGTAAACTACAGTTGGCCAGCAACTTAGACTTTCCGTCTTTGCTAACGTGCTGCATCGCCACAATGATATTTTTGGCAGAAGCCACCAAATCCATTGCTCCGCCCATGCCTTTCACCATTTTGTTCGGAATTTTCCAATTGGCAATGTCTCCATTTTCGGAAACCTCCATTGCACCTAAAATCGTTAAGTCCACGTGTTCGCCACGAATCATGGCGAAACTTTCGGCAGAACTGAATAACGACGAACCTTCAATCATGGTAATCGTTTGTTTTCCTGCATTGATTAAGTCAGGGTCGATGTCTGCTTCCGTTGGAAAAGGGCCAATTCCTAATAAGCCATTTTCAGATTGTAAGACCACATTGACACCTTCAGGAATGAAATTTGCCACCAAAGTCGGAATACCAATTCCTAAATTTACATAGTAACCGTCTTTGATTTCACGAGCAATTCGTTTAGCAATTTGGTCTTTATTGAGTCCTTTTGATACTGTCGAAACGCTGATAGGCTTCCCACTTACATCTTCCTTCGTTTTCGGAGCAGTA
>JBMLRK010000205.1:0-3087 GCA_049241065.1 Spirosomataceae bacterium | reverse complement strand
ATTACGCTTTTCTCACAAATTCAGATTTCAATGCCATTGAGCCGAAACCGTCAATTTTACAATCAATGTTATGATCACCGTCTGTTAGACGAATGTTTTTCACTTTTGTTCCTGCTTTAATCGACTTCGGAGCTCCCTTTACAGGTAAATCTTTAATCACAACTACGGTATCTCCGTCTTGAAGCTCGTTACCATTAGAGTCAATTACTTTCGTCGTAAAATCGTCGTTTTCTACAGCTACTTCTTCCGAAGGATTCCATTCGTGAAAACACTCTGGACATACTAGCATATTATCACTCGGATAAGTAAATTCACAATTACATTTGGGGCAAGCTGGAAATTCAGACATTGTTATTATTTTTTAGTTTTGTGCAAAAATACTGAAATTTCCGCACAAAAGCCTCATTGAAAAAGTAAGTACAAATAAATCAGTAATGATTTTAATCAATCATTAACTTATCAATTAATACCCCAGGGTCAATCATTTTAAGCTTAATGATATGCTTTCCTTTCTCCAGGTTTACAGCTTTGATACTCTTAATTGACTTATTGCTCAGTACATTTTCTTTCCATTCGCCACTACGGTCAAAAGTCTCGAAGTCAATTACTTGCGATTCATTATTATCAACTTGAATCGCTATTTTTTGTCCCAGTTTACGGTTGAGTGGATGCAGCGGAATCGCTTGTACTTTTAGCGTGTACAATTTACTTTCAGAAAGTTCTACCTCATATTCTACTATTGGTTGTTTAGCATTGCCATTTTCCAAGGAATTTACTAACGTAAATGGTTTAGCCACCAAGGCATTTTTAGAAAAACTTGGTTCTGCAATTTTCTCCCAATAAGCACTTGGTGTTGCCACCATACGAGTATAAGCTCCTGCGGGAATCGACAAGGACGAAGTGGGTGTTGTCACTTTTTTCTGTTCCACATTTTTCAACTCCACAGGACTTTTAAACACTGGTAAATTTCGAGGTTTCATGCTCATGATATGATTCCATTTACCACCCGATACTTGTTGATTATAGGTTTGGGTAAGGTCTTGAATCGCTTGGTAAGCACTCAACGCCCCTTGAAAGTTGGGGTCTTGCTCCGTTCGTTCATTCACTGGGTTGGTATAAAACAAATCAAGATTTAGAAACTTCTGATTCATTTTACTAGCGGCCAACACTGGATATTTCACCAACTGAAAATAGCTTGACTCATACGTTTTATCACGAGGTTCGTTCGCAGTAACAAGCTTTTCAAGTTGCTGAAAATCTCCTATTCTTTGTGCAATTTCAGCGGGACTAAAGCTCGTTGGTTTCGTTTGGGTTGTAGGTTCAACTTTACTCCATCCCATAAATTCTGGCTTGCGGACAAAGGCCAAATCATAGTTTTTCATCAAAATAGAAGCTACTTCTTTATTTCCTAAATTCGTCAACGTCCAATTTTCCAAATGATTGAACACCGATTCATTTTTCAAGAAAGGCTTCATATTATAAGCCATATCTAAAAATAATTGGGTTGGGTATTCCAAAGGTTTTATATCTCCAACATTCACTACCCAAACCTTGTTTGCCCCTAATTCGTAACTTTTTTGCATTTCAAAACGCATCAAAGTGGGGTCGGTTGTACCTATCCAAAGATAGTCGTGCGGTCTGCCCCAGTACGAAGCATGATAGTACACCCCTGCTCCACCCGAACGTTTTCGCTCTTGCTCATTGCTCAAACTTTTCACATAGCCATAATTATCATCAGGCCAAATGAGCGTAACGTCTTCGGGTACATTTAAACCTTCTTTATACAACTCCAACACTTCCTTGTACAAGGTAAGCACCTGAGGAACACACTCTTTTGGTCTGTTCAGTAGCTTACTCAATAAATTACGTTCATCACCAATAATTCTATTTGTCAGACTTACTGCCTCGCTTTTTGTTTTGATTCCTTCCATTCCGCTATCGTGTTTTCCACGCATCCCAATAGAATACAGGTTCTCAAAATCCTTGATTTCTTCAATACGCTTTGTCCAATAATCCAGAATTCGGTTTTTATTCGTCAAGTAATTGTAATCGCCCATCGTACTATCAATCCATTCATCTACATTATTTCGCATCATGGGTTCGGCATGAGAAGTACCGACTACAATGGCATATTGTTGGGCAACAAGTTTATTGTCGGGATAGTGATAAAAAGCCTTCGTACTTGGGTGCATGGCTGGCCAAATCAAATTGGCTTTCAAACGCAAGAGCAATTCAAACACTTTTGCGTATGTTTTTGGGCCAATATCTTTAGTAGCTGTTTCAAAAGTTTTGGCAGCCCAAGGTTGTAAGCCCCAGTCTTCATCATTGATAAAAATACCTCGATATTTCACCGATGGTTCTTGACTCAAGGTATCCGAAACAGCGAAAGAAGTAATCTGTTTTTTAACAGGCACATCCGCCCAAAAATACCAAGGACTTACCCCTATTTTTTCGGAAAGTGTAAAAACCCCATACGCCAATCCACGTTTATCTGAACCACTGATAATTAAATACTTAATACCTTTATTTTCATAGTTTTTATAAGAAAACACCTCCCATTTATTGGCTAACTCTTTGTCAATGGAGGCTAACATTTTTCCATCAATTCCTACCACTTGTTCGTGAGCGATTCTCAAAATTACCTTGGAAGCAGTCGGTTGGGACATAGATTCTCCAAATACCTTGTTCAGATCATCGGTTAAAAAATGAGCCATTAATTGCCCAAAAGGCTCTTTGTCATTGGCAACACGAATATCTACCTCATTACTCAGGGAAAAAGAAGACTTATGTTGTCCTAAAGAATGGTTGGTAAAAACGGCCAAGGAGCAGGCAGTCATTAAAAAGAAAGTAGCTAATTTTTGTATCATCATCGTCTATATTACAAGTTTTTGTCAAAACTACGACGGTGTTTTTAGATAAGCGTCCTGCGGTATCTACAGGAGCATAAACGAAAAACTTCTTAGGCAAGCGAATTTCTTTTCTTAAAAGTAGATGGATTTTCTCCTGTTATTTTTTTGAAGGTTTTATTAAAATAAGAAAGGTTAGAAAAGCCACTTTCGTAACAAGCTTCCGTAACATTTTTATCTT
>JBMLRK010000204.1:0-2542 GCA_049241065.1 Spirosomataceae bacterium | reverse complement strand
GCTTTTTCCCCTTTTTGTAAATACTACTTAGTGCGGATAAAGAGAAATTATTTTATTTTTTTAATACTATTCAGTATTTCTAAAGCATCTTTTTCGGCGGTAGCATCGTTGTCACCAAAATTGATTTCCACCACAATGTTTGTGTGAGAGTCTGGAACAATTAATCCTGCCAAGAGAATCCGATCGCCATTTTTAAAGCCCTCTACATAAAAGCCTTCTAAACCATTAACATGAACTTCGTGTGCAGCATCAACTTCGGTCATTTTTAACTTTAAAGCATAGCTCGCTACCGCTTCATCCATGTCTTCAACCGCAATGTTTTCCTCCCAAATATCTACATATACTTCCATTCCATCACCCTCTGCCCTAAACTCTTCATTAGTGTTTTTAGTCACCTTAAAATCATCATGCAACATCATGGATACTTTGTGATAATTCCAAACAACCTGCTGTTGAGCAGAGGCAGTAATGCTAATAATCACTAGCAAAGAAAGACTTAATAGTAGTTTTTTCATGTTGAAACGTGTTGTTAAATTGTTCTAAACAAAGGTAAAACAAATATTTAACGCTATTTAGAGTAGTTTTACGGTTTTGATAGGGGGGATTTTCTCGTTTTATATTCAATACTCCATAGAACATAGCTTGTTTATTCGTAAAATAGGGATGTATTCTTTTCGCAAAATATAATTGGCTAAAAGGTTTACTTTAGCTTTTTTTCAATAAATTGATAGAGCAACCTCCGAAAGGGATATGTCAAATTGAACGTTTATTAACAATTGATAATTCATCAACAAATGGAAGAAATTATTAAAGCACAACGAGCATTTTTTAAAACCAATCAAACCAAGGACATCGCTTTTAGAATTGACAAGTTAAAGAAGTTAGCACAACTCCTAAAAGATAATCAGTCTCAGTTGGAAGAAGCCATTTATTTAGATTTTAAAAAGTCTGCCTTTGATACTTATACCAACGAATTAGCCTTAGTTTATAACGACATTGAGGAGGCCATTCATCAGGTAAAACGCTGGGCAAGCCCTCAACGTAAGTCAACCAACTGGGTTAATTTCCCTGCTACAAGTGTAGTCATCCCCGAACCTTTGGGTGTTTCTTTAATCATAGGAGCTTGGAATTATCCTTATCAACTTTCATTTGCTCCAGTGGTGGCAGCAATGGCGGCGGGCAATACCATCATTTTAAAACCTAGTGAACTCCCTGCTCACACAAGCAGCATAATGGCTCGTTTGATTAATAATGCCTTTGACCCTCAGTACTTTAAAGTCATAGAAGGCGGAATCCAAGAAACGAGTGACTTACTTGCACAAGCGTTCGATAAGATATTTTTTACAGGTAGTGTCCCCGTTGGTAAAATTGTCTATCAAGCAGCAGCCAAATACCTGACTCCTGTAACACTAGAATTGGGGGGTAAAAGTCCTGCGATTATTAGTGCTTGTGCTGATTTGAAAATTGCAGCGAAACGATTGGTTTGGGCAAAATTTCTCAATGCTGGTCAAACCTGTATTGCTCCCGATTATTTGTTGGTAGAGCAAGCAGTCGTAACGGAATTTTTAGCGTATTTAAAACAAGAAATTACCGATTCGCATTTTAGTTTTGACAATGGCAACTACGTTCAGATTATCAATGAAAAGAATGTACATCGTTTAATTGCCTTCATTGAACCCGAAAAAGTGGTGCATGGCGGTTCGTGTCGGATAGAAGAACGGTATATTGAACCAACTATTTTGTATCCTGTAAATCCCGACGATAAGGTGATGCAAGAAGAGATTTTTGGGCCTATATTACCCGTTATGACTTACACTAATTTGGACGAAGCCATTGCCTACATCAAGGATAAACCAAAGCCCTTATCTTGTTATGTGTTTGCTTCTAAAAAAGCGGTGAGCGAAAAAGTACTCAAGGAGGTATCTTTTGGAGGAGGAGGAGTAAACGAAGCGGTCATGCACATTACCAATAGCAATATGCCCTTTGGTGGTGTAGGCGATAGTGGCATCGGTTCCTATCACGGCATTTACGGATTTCAGACGTTTAGCCACTATAAAAGCGTGATTAAGAAAAGTACCCTATTTGAACTCAATCTGAAATACTTCCCACGAACAGCCCTTAAATGGAGAATTATTAAATGGATGTTGAAGCTAGGGTAGTCAATTTTCGCTTTACTTTCAGGTCGTAGGATTGCATAGCGTTCCTACGACCTGAAATCATTTTGAGCGGGTTGCTTGTTTTTTAGCTATTTAACAACTTTTGACAGGATTGGAATCCTGTAATTAGCTAGTGCTTGATAGGAATTAAGTGCCAGTGGGGGCTACTGGCAACAAATAATTGTCTTCTACCGATTCTTATAATCTTTTATCATAAAGTAAATCGTTGCGGCAAATACTATTAGATAAAGAGCTGCTAATGCGGGTTTTTCAAATTTGAACGTATTAAAGTCAAATTGCTTCCATGATGCACTTCCTAAAATGATTGCAATCATTAGCAAAAAAATGTTTATTCCCTTCTTATTTTCCATGTTTAAATGTTTTAT
>JBMLRK010000203.1:0-4139 GCA_049241065.1 Spirosomataceae bacterium | reverse complement strand
ATTTAGGTGCAAAAGAAATTAAAGAAAGCATCAAAGAATGGCGTGCCGATTATCATCGTATCTAATTTTTGTGGGTGTGCAAAAAGTCAAAAGTTTTACGTCAACCTATTTTAGGCAAGGACAAAGGACAACATTGAACTTTAAACACTACACTTTTTACACACCCACAAAAAATTATCCCTAGCGTACCACCGTTATTTTCTCCGAAAATACCTGACCATCTTCTTCATAACGTACCACATAATGCCCAGTCGGAACA
This sequence comes from Spirosomataceae bacterium, assembly GCA_049241065.1. GTDB lineage: Bacteria > Bacteroidota > Bacteroidia > Cytophagales > Spirosomataceae > JALRIJ01. Next base: position 3,880 of record JBMLRK010000203.1, on the reverse strand, counting down.
GTGAGGCTAACATTAGTATAGGTCAATCCAGCATTTTGTTGTGCGGTATAAACTTCTCTTCCCATCATATCAAAAACACGAAGTACCCCTGACAACACTTTCCCATTTAAGTTAGTAAAAGAAAAACTACCATCGTTCGGATTTGCCCAAACGCCGTAACTATTGGCTGATTCTGGTAAGGAAAAAGAACATAAATAGGTTTGTTTCCCTTGTAAGGTGATTTTTTGTGACCAATTTCCATAAGAAACTACTAAATCCGTCGTTTGAGAATCCTCCGCAAATTCGTTAATAGCCGCAATCAGAATCGAATTACCTTTAATGACTGCACGCCATAAAGGGCCATTTTCTTGAAAATTAGAGTATGCAGTTTTAGGAGAAAAAAGGCGATAATTACCCGTAAAAAAGTCCTTAAACTGCGACAGTCGATATAAGGCATTCGTAAAGGTTTCATAGGCAGCATAATTCACCTTTACATCTTCTGCTCCATCCCAAAGCCAGATTCCTTTTGCACCTGCAAAAAAAGGAAATATCGCTTGGGCTTCAATGATGTTATCGTCCACAAAAACATCGTAGTTATAAGCAGTAGAGGGCAAACAACGCTCATATTTTAGCCATTCAAACAAGACTAAATCCTTATCCGTTCTCGCTTTATTGGCTTCTATTTGAAACAGTTGATAGGCAATATTAGCGTACTGTTTGCTGCCTCTATTCTCATAACATAAATAAGCCGAAGGAGTCAAAAAGGTATTTTGATTATAAAAAGCCCCTCCTACTTGGTTGGTTAGCGTATCTTGCATATAGTAATTCAGCACCAAATTACTAGTTTGCCATTCTTGCCAAGTATAATTAAGCGGATAAAAACTTCGTTTAATGGGGGCATCGCTGTAGGAAGCAATCTGTGTAGTGGCAGGAAATTCATTGGCTTTCAGATAAGTAATGGGCTCTGCATACAGTTTACTCAAATCTTTTTTATACCGATTAATAAAATCTAAATCCGTTAAGGCTTTATATTGATTCGGAACAAGAGCATCATTTTTTAATAGTCGAATCGCTGCATCAGTCGGTAGTTCTCGTTCAATATCCACGACGAATAAATCAACATCTGGATTTTTTGTACTCGTTGGGTTTGCAAACAACGTTGCTAAACTCTGCATATCACTTGCCCATTTTTGCTTATACACAGTCAAATCATTATTCCACGGACTTTCAATTTCGTACCACGGTTGCCCCGCAATACTAGCGACCCCATACCAAATTAAGGCTCTTTTATCTCGTGCCAATTGGCTGTCGTATTGCGTAAAAGTTGCCAAATGACTAAAACCGTGTTTTAGAGGACTTTGTAGTGAATCCCCTAAACGAGGGCCGTTATAAATAATCTTAAAAGGAAGTGAAAACGTAGGAAATTGTCCCCAATTGATTTTACCATTGGAAGCCGTTTTTGCATAGCTAGGCGAATTACATTCACTTTGAGCAAACACATTCGTTGAAAAACCACTTAGCATCAGACCTAAGAGCATAACGAATAAAAAGGTACTTACTTTTAAAAAACGCATCATTGAGAGACGGATAAGATAACGATAAAATCGACTATTAGGCAGAATTAAGATTCAGGTTCTAAGTTACGGCATCAAGACTTCAAAAGAAAATCTTTACCTTTGTAATTAAACAAACTATTCCTGCAAGATGACACGTAAGAGCTTTCTATTACTAGCAACCATTTTACTTTTTTCATGGGCATGTAAAAAAGATACTGTACAAACGCCTACTGATAAAATTACGGCTTTCCAATGGAAAATTGATCGTTTTACCTTAGCTGATAAAACAACGGTAATTGACCCTACTTTATTCAGTGACGATGCCAAATATATCAACTCGTTCACGTATGTTTTCACGTCAGACGGACAAGTAAAATCCACTGATAAAGATACCAAACAAGCAGGTGCTTATGGCACATGGGCCTTCAATACAGATGCAACGAGTGTAAATGTAAAAATTCAAGGATTAGGAGGTGTATTTCCAGTGATCGAACTTACCTCTACTAGTATGATTTTACAAAATACGGCAAAATATAATGGTCAAAATATAGCCTTCAACATGGTTTTTGTGCCTGTTTTATAACAGCAAACGTACGTTTAGCATCCATATCCCATAGCGAAGCATGATAGACAAAACCATCATGCTTCGCTATTTTTCGCTATTCATTTAGCCTAACTTGCAGGATTAGGCATCCAAATAATCTGGTGACGTACAGACCGATACCAGCCCAATAACTGAATATTATAATCGAATGAAAAGAAATATATCGCTTGTTTTAGAGCCAGAAGTTGCATTTGACCCAATTCGCTTTCAAGAACACGTTTGTAAACTTTTACAAATTCCAGTAGAAGAACAAACGCATATTCGTGCCATCAAACGCTCGATAGATGCTCGTAGCCGTCAAATTAAAGTAAACATTGATGCGGAAATCTTTGTAGATGAACCCGCAACACCCTTGATTGCGTTTGAAAAAGCGTATCAAAATATAAGCCACGCTCCGCAAGCCATTGTTGTAGGTGCTGGCCCTGCTGGACTTTTTGCAGCCTTGCGTTTAATTGAATTGGGAGTAAAACCCATCGTGTTGGAACGTGGTAAGGATGTCCGTACGAGAAGACGAGATTTGGCTGCCATCAACAAAGAACACCTTGTCAATCCTGAATCCAACTACTGTTTTGGCGAAGGCGGAGCAGGTACGTATTCAGACGGAAAACTTTATACTCGTAGTAAAAAACGAGGCGATATTCGTCGTGTTCTCGAAATCCTTGTGGCTCATGGAGCAACTGAAGAGATTTTGGTAGATGCTCACCCCCATATCGGAACAAACAAGTTGCCACAGCTCGTTGCCGAACTCCGTGAGAGCATCTTAAATGCTGGCGGGGAAGTCCATTTCAATACCAAAGTGACCGACTTTATTTTGGAAGACAAAACCATGAAAGGCGTAGTGTTGGAAGACGGTAGAGAAATCGCTGGACTAGGCGTTATTCTAGCAACGGGGCATTCGGCACGAGATATTTTTGAATTATGCCAACAACGTAACGTTTATATTGAAGCTAAACCCTTTGCGATGGGCGTTCGTATCGAACACCAACAATCCTTGATTGATTCCCTGCAATATCACCGTCCAGAACGAGGCAAATACCTACCTGCCGCTTCTTATAGCTTGGTGGCTCAAACCTATCACAAGGGCGTTCAACGGGGGGTATTTTCGTTTTGTATGTGTCCAGGTGGTTTTATTGTTCCTGCGGCAACTGCTCCAGGCGAGTTGGTCGTAAACGGAATGTCGCCTTCCCGTAGAGATTCGAAGTTTGCCAACTCTGGAATGGTTGTTGCCGTAAACGAAGTAGATTTGTTACCTTTCAAAGACTACGGAGCATTGGCTGGCTTACAATTTCAGAAAGAAGTAGAACAAAAAGCTTGTCAATTAGCTGGCGGAAAACAAACAGCTCCTGCTCAATTGGTCGGTGATTTTATTCAGAAGAAACTATCAAGTTCACTACTCGACACTTCGTATCAACCTGGTTTATTGAGTAGTGATATGTACGCCGTTTTGCCCGACACCATTGCCTTCCCACTTCAAGATGGAATCAAGCAGTTTGGACAAAAAATGCGTGGCTATGCGTCCAACAACGGACAAATTATCGGAATTGAAAGTAGAACCTCCTCTCCTGTTCGAATTCCGAGAGACAAAGAGAACTTCGAACACGTCCAAATAAAACGCTTATTCCCTTGTGCTGAGGGAGCTGGCTATGCAGGAGGAATTATGTCCGCAGCAATGGACGGCGAACGTTGTGCCGAAAAACTAGTAGAATTGTATAAATAATCTCATTTTAGGCATTTTTTATAT
>JBMLRK010000202.1:3244-5402 GCA_049241065.1 Spirosomataceae bacterium | reverse complement strand
TCATCGATAGCATTAAACTTTGCATCAAAAGTCAATTTAATGGTATCGACTTTGTTTGAGTAAAATGACTTTTTTGTAATGTTATTTTTAGCTTTTAAATAGGCTTTGTGCAGATTCGCAACGCAGTTTAATAAATGTTCGTCTGAGACAAAGTCAACGTATTTGTTGTTCATTTTTATTAGATAAGTTAAGATTTTTACTAAAGTACTGAATTTTTAGGGAAGCGTCATTATTATTAACATTATCCTTACAACCACTAATTTTTATAAATATGCCCTACGATATTACGTTGTGTGGTGGGGGTGCATGCCCTCAGAAGAACTTTTGCTACCGATATACCGCAGAGGTACTTGGTCGTCAAACCTTTTTTGGAACGATTCCCTATCAGAATACGACCAAATCATGTGATTTTTTTATCAAAAACGATGTCTATTTTAAAGAAGTTCGAGAACGTGCTTACTCCTTATGGAAGCGAGAAGTACAACGCTCTGGTAAATCTGTTGAGCATTGGAGAGAAGCTGAACGTGGTTTTTGGAGCGAAATACATTAAAGAAAGATACGCTCTAAAATAGCCTGTTTGGCAGAACTGTTCCGAGTATAGCGGCAAAAGCTATACTCGGAACAGTTTTTATTTAGCCCTAGTATCAGAGGAAATAGTAAATTTATCAATGAACTATAATTTTTAAAAATATGTCCTACGATATTACTCTATGTGGAGGAGGGGACTGCCCGCTGAAGCATTTTTGTTACCGCAATACGGCTGAAGTGCTCGGTCGGCAAAACTTTTTTGGAAGTATGCCTTTTGATATGACTACCAAGTCGTGTGAGTTTTTTATCAAAAATGAAGCGTATTTCAAGGAGATTCGGGAGAGGGCTTACTTTTTATGGAAAAGTGGCAAGCTATCGGATGGGAATGCTGTAGAGTATTGGCAGGAGGCTGAACGTCGTTTTTTTGATGAAATCGTTTAAAAGAAAAGAGGGATATTCCGTTGCTGAAATTCCCTCTTTTGTATTTTTATCTACCAAAATCATCTTGAACACGAACAATATCGTCTTCGTCTGATGGGTTTTCTGGGTCAGTATGTTGCCAAATTTCAGCGACAACACCCCAGCTTTCTAAACCAATTAAACGGTGACGTTCGCCTTTTTCTAGTTGAATAAAGCTACCTGATTCATAGGCTGGAACTTCTTCGCCTTCTGCATCTGTAGCAGATGTTTTAACACCTACTGTTGTGCCTGCAATTACTTTCCATATTTCAGCACGACGGAAGTGGTATTGCCACGAAAGGCGTTTTTCTGGAGCAACGACCAAAATTTTCGGACTCAATTTATTAGTAATCTGAATGTCAGACATTTCTAAATGAGGAAAGTACAATGCTGCAAATTTTGGAGCTTGTGACTCGTCTAATACAAAAAAACCTCCCCACGGGCGAGTTTGATCTTGTTTGGCTACATTAAATCCTAAGTTGGCTAATTCAGAGGCAATCTGAGCAAAAACTTCTGATTTTTCTGTGTCTTTGTTAATCGCTAAGTTCATCTTTATAAGTTATTGATTGATTTGAACATTCGGAAACGAGTAAATTAAAAGCTATCTGTCTTTGATAAGTACAAAAATAAACCTTTTTACGTAGTTCTTTCTAAAATCGTTATTGTGATAGCTATCTTTTTAGTAAACGGTTTAATTTAGTACTACCAATTCGTGTAAAGCTGGAATTTCAACAGCTAAATATCCTTCTGCTAGTAACTTCTCTCTAAAAATTTGCTGCGTTTCTAATTCTCCGTGTACGAGGAAAAGCTTTTTTACCTTGTTTTTGTCCTGACAAGACAGGTATTGAACCATTTCCTGATAGTCAGCATGTGCCGAAAAAGAGTCCATCACTGCTACTTCGGCACGAACATCGTATTCTTTTCCGAAGATTGTCACTTTCTTAGCCTGATTTTTTAACTGACCTCCCAAACTATCGGCTGTGGTGTAGCCTACTAATAAAACGCAACAGCGAACGTCTTCGATGTGATTGGCAATATGATGTTTGATTCTTCCTGCTTCTGCCATGCCCGAAGCCGAAATGATGATACACGGCTCGCTTGATTCGTTCAGTTTCTTAGAATCTTCTGTTGACGTGATGTAGTGTAAATTCGGGAAACCAAAGGCATCGCC
>JBMLRK010000202.1:0-3144 GCA_049241065.1 Spirosomataceae bacterium | reverse complement strand
ACTTCGGGTTCATGCAATTTTGCTCCATAAGTCGATTCGCAAATGATATAGTCGGCTTGTGGAAATGCTTCGGGTGACTTTAAAATTTTATCATTCGGACGACCAATATCACCCGAGAAAAACAGATGAATGTCTTTGTCTCCTTCTTTAATCGTTAATGAAATAGCAGCCGAACCTAGAATATGCCCAGTATCTGTGAAGAAAGCACTTACTTCTTCGCAGATGGCTATCGGCTCACGAAAGTTGACAGCCACCATTTGGGAGATAGTTGCCTCTACGTCTTCTTGGGTATATAAATTTTCAAGTAATTCTTCGCCTCGTTTTGCCCTTCTTTTATTAATTCGCTCAATATCGCTTTCTTGTATGCGAGCCGAATCGCCCAATAATAGACGAGCTAAATCTTTGGTTGCGGAGGTACAGAAAATTTGTCCTTTGAAACCCTTCTGAACCAAACGGGGTAATAAACCCGTATGGTCAATATGAGCGTGAGAAAGAATTACATAATCCAATTCAGCAGGGTCAAAACCAAATTGCTGATTTAGGTGATGGATGTTTAAGCCTTGAAAAAGTCCGCAATCCAATAAAATCTTAGTACCTTTTTCGGTGGTAATTAGGTGCTTTGAGCCAGTCACTGTTTGGGCTGCTCCATGAAATTGAAGTGTCATATTGTTAGCTAATTAAGCGAATAAATGGCTGTTGAGATAGTTATAAATAACCGACTCAATATTAGTTATTTTTACTGAGAAATTTATACAAAGGTTTACTTATCAATTTTTTTTGTACTAAAAATGGGGGACTAGACAAAACCTATTTTACACATTAGCTGTTCAATAAACATATTCACCCCTAGATAATTTAGGAGTAAATCAGCATTTCTTTTAGATGTTTTCGCCATTTGCTTAGTAATGAGTACCTTTGTAGCCTAAAATTTATTCACAACGTCATGCTAAGAAGACCCCGTAGAAATCGCCAGTCAGCAGCTATTCGCTCGATGGTGGAAGAAACAACCTTATCTGTCAACGATTTCATTTATCCAATGTTTGTCATGGAAGGACAGAACCTGACTACCGAAGTAAAATCTATGCCCGGTATTTTTAGGTATTCGTTAGATAAATTGCTGGAAGAAATGGCTGTCGTACAAGATTTAGGCATCCGTTCCATTGCGTTATTTCCTCAATTAGGAGAAGATAAAAAAGATAAAACGGCTTCAGAAAGCTACCGTCAAGGAAGTTTGTATTTAGAAGCAATCAATAAAATCAAGAATCAATTTCCAGATATTGCCATCATGAGTGATGTGGCGATGGATCCATACAGTGCCGATGGTCACGATGGGTATGTGGATGAAAAAGGAAATATCTTGAACGATGAAACCTTACCTATTTTAGCCAAAATGGCAGTTGCTCAGGCTCAAGCAGGTGCCGACATCGTTGGCCCTTCGGATATGATGGACGGGCGTATTGAGTTCCTTCGTGATGCCTTGGATATCGAAGGTTTTAGTAACGTGAGTATCATGGCGTATTCGGCAAAATATGCGTCTGCATTTTATGGCCCTTTCCGTGATGCCCTCGATTCTGCTCCTAAATTTGGCGACAAGAAAACCTACCAAATGAATCCTGCCAATAGCCGTGAAGCCTTGCTTGAAGCTGAATTGGATTTTAATGAAGGAGCTGACTTTTTGATGGTGAAACCTGCTTTGGCTTATTTGGACATCATTAAATTACTGAACGACAACTTTACAATTCCTATTGCTGCCTACAACGTTTCGGGTGAATATGCGATGGTAAAAGCGGCCGCTCAAAATGGTTGGTTAGACGGTACTAAAACAATGGTAGAAAGTCTAACGTCTATCAAGCGTGCAGGAGCAAAAGTAATTTTGACGTATTTCGCTAAAGAATACGCTCAGTTATAGGGTACAACGGGTTTTAACCCGTTGCAGTTACCTTAATCCCAACGGGTTAAAGCCCGTTGTACCCCATAGTATTGAGTTAATATACATTTAATTTCGATGGTTTCACAACCATCTATTCTTTCAGATATGACTGATCGTTATATGCAGCGAGGTGTTTCTGCCTCCAAAGAAGATGTCCACAAGGCCATCGAAAAGTTGGATAAAGGACTTTTTCCACAAGCATTTTGTAAAATTTCTCCCGATATGTTGGGCGGCGATGATGCTTATTGCAACATTATGCACGCAGACGGTGCAGGTACAAAATCGTCTTTAGCCTATCTTTATTGGAAAGAAACAGGTGATATTTCGGTTTGGAGAGGAATTGCTCAAGATGCCGTAGTGATGAATACCGACGATTTACTTTGCGTGGGTGCAACGGATAATATGTTGTTATCAAGCACGATTGGACGTAATAAAAACTTGATTCCTGGTGAAGTAATTGCTGAAATTATCAACGGTACGGAGGAGGTTCTTCAAATGTTACGTGATAATGGAATCGGTATTTGGAGTACAGGTGGAGAAACTGCCGACGTTGGTGATTTAGTACGTACCATCATCGTGGATTCAACGGTGGTTGCTCGTATGAAACGTGCCGATGTTATTTCAAACCATACCATTCAAGCAGGTGATGTGATTGTGGGTTTGGCTTCGGACGGACAAGCAAATTACGAAAAAGTATATAATGGCGGGATGGGAAGTAATGGCTTAACATCTGCTCGTCACGATGTATTAGGACATTATTTAGCGACCAAATACGTAGAAAGTTTTGACCCTTCTGTTCCGAAAGAATTGGTATATAGCGGTTCTAAAAACTTAACGGAAGCAGTTGCTGGTACACCTTTAAACGTAGGACAATTGATTCTTTCGCCTACTCGTACTTACGCTCCTGTCGTAAAAGCTCTTTTAGAAGAATTACGCCCTGTAATTCATGGAATGGTACACTGTTCGGGCGGAGCTCAAACGAAAGTGTTACATTTTGTGGATAACTTACATATCATTAAGGATAATATGTTTGCATTGCCTCCTTTGTTCAAAATGATTCAGGAAGAAAGTGGCACTGATTTCAAAGAAATGTATAAAGTATTCAACATGGGACATCGTTTGGAAGTGTATTTAGCACCAGAACATGCTCAGACGTTGATTGATATTTCAAAATCGTTTGGAATTGATGCTCAAATCATCGGTAGAGTAGAAGC
>JBMLRK010000201.1:5362-5626 GCA_049241065.1 Spirosomataceae bacterium | reverse complement strand
TGGTGAAGACAGAGCTGCTTATGCGGATGGTGCTGCTGCTTTTGTTGTTTCAACAGCAGGACAAAGTACGAGTATCAACTCTTATTTTACAGAAAACTCTTATTATGAGTCAACAGGTATTGCTGCAACTACCGCTGCAACAGCTTTGGACATTACAAACTCTAATAACTTGCCAGCTCAGGATGTAGCAGTAATCAATAAGTTGGGATATACTTCTACATACGACAAGATGTTGTGTTTAGTATTGAACGAAAAAACAAGAGA
>JBMLRK010000201.1:3582-5352 GCA_049241065.1 Spirosomataceae bacterium | reverse complement strand
AGACAGAGAGAGAGAGAGAGAGAGACAGAGAAAACAAGAGAGATGTGTGGTGAGTTTCACCGTTGGGAGGATTTAGCAAGAACGAAAACATTGCTTGCTAGAGCAAAGGCTTATAACTTGCCTACTCCTGGTAATGCTGGAGCTTCTGCAAACATTAAAGATTTCCACGTGCTACGTCCAATTCCACAGACGTTCTTGGATGGTATCACCAAAAATGGTATTCCTTTAACTGCTGCAGAAAAACAAGCGATGCAAAATACTGGTTATTAATATTTTTTGTCTAACAGGATGGTGTATGACGCATTAGTCGTCGTAAATATGAAAATTTGCACAATCATTTTAATAAAACTCATACCTGTAAGACCTTTTCATCAAAATTTTGTTTTAGTGGATATTGATTGATTGTGCTTACAAAGAGGTTGTTATTTATGACAACCTCTTTGTTTTTTATAGGCCTTCATCAAATAATGTGCGTACTTGTAATATTCATAAATAGATAAAAAATAATTCCATGATGTATTCTTTCGTAAAAGGTCTTGTCCTTTCGCTGTGTTGCACGAGTGTATTAATGGCTCAAACTCCTGCTGCTTTTAAGTTTGATTTCGGAACGGGGAAAGTGGCCAAAGGTTATACGCAAGTATTGCCTACCGACACTTATACTAAACAACGGGGTTATGGATTTATGCCTGAATCTAAACCTGTGAGTGTGTCACGAAAAGGAGGGAATGCTTTGGCTTGCGACTATGTGACAGGGGATAAGCCTTTCTTTTTTACGGTTGATATTCCTGAAGGGAATTACGATGTAAAAGTAACACTTGGCGATTCTGAAGGGACTTCCTTGACCACAATTAAGGTAGAAAACCGTCGTTTAATGTTGGAGCAATTCGTTACCAAACAGGGTGAAATAGCGAACCAAGCTTTTACATTGAATGTCCGTACTCCCAAAATCTCAGACAAAGAACAGGTGCATTTAAAACCTCGTGAACTCAATTATTTACATTGGGATAATCAACTAACTTTTGAATTTAATGGTGCTGCTCCTAAAATCTGTGGTCTTGAAATTACGAAAAATGAGGAGGCTGTCACGGTCTTTTTAGGAGGTAATTCAACCGTAGTGGATCAGGCTATTGAACCTTATGCCGCTTGGGGACAGATGATACCTCGTTTTTTTGAGGCAAAAAAAGTATCGGTTGCTAATTATGCTGAATCTGGCGAGACAATAAAAAGTTTTACTCAGGCTAAACGTTTAGATAAGGTAATGAGTCTAATGAAAAAAGGCGATTATTTCTTTATCGAATTTGCTCATAATGACCAAAAGAAGGGAAGCGGTTTGGATGCTAACACGACTTATAAAGAATATATCAAAGACTTTATTCATAAAACACAGGCAAAAGGAGGGATTCCCGTGTTGGTGACTTCAATGCACCGTAGAAGTTTTGATTCAACTGGACACATTGTAAATACGTTGGCGGGTTTCCCTGCGGCTATGCGTCAGGTAGCTCAAGAGGAAAATGTGGCACTGATTGACTTAAATGCCATGAGTAAAACCTTATGGGAAGCAATGGGTGCAAAGGAATCCATGAAGGCTTTTGTTCACTATCCTGCTAATACCTTTCCAAATCAGGATAAAGAACTTCACGATGATACGCACTTTAGCAATTATGGAGCATACCAATTGGCAAAGTGTATCGTAGAAGGAATTAAGGCAAGTAAATTACCCTTGGCAAGCTATTTAAAGAAGGATTTGACTCCTTTTAATCCTGAAAAACC
>JBMLRK010000201.1:0-3482 GCA_049241065.1 Spirosomataceae bacterium | reverse complement strand
TACCCTTGGCAAGCTATTTAAAGAAGGATTTGACTCCTTTTAATCCTGAAAAACCTGATGCTGTTTCAAGTTTTTCGCTTCCGAATAGCCCCTTAGTAAGTCCGATTAAACCCGATGGAAACTAGATTTTCTCATTAATTGTGAACGTTATCTTTAGTGAATAATTAATGGCTTAATTTCAAAATTTAGCATTCATAATTCAACATTATTACTCACCAATTGGTTTGACTCTTGTTGCTAAGTTAAACAATCAATTATGTAAAAAGCATGGACCAAATGCTTAAAAAATGTGTAAAATGATGAAAAAATTAAGTGCAATCGTGTTGCTATTGGCAGGACTTACCGCCAATGCTCAGGAGGCTGTTTCGGATATTAAGCTACAAAAAGTAGTCATAAACGATGAGCTGAGCCTGCCTACTGCTATGGCAGAACCTAATGATCATTCGGGTAGATTTTTTATCTGCGAACAAGAAGGACGTATTAGAGTACTGAAAAATGGAAAATTAGAACCTCAAGTGTTCTTGGACGTTTCTAAAAAGGTCGTGAAAAAGAAAGGATACGAAGAGCGTGGACTTTTGGGCTTGGCATTTCACCCAGAATTTGCCAAAAACAGAAAGTTCTATGTCTTCTGTAGTATTCCTGTAGCACAACCTATTAAAGGACAATTAGATCACAAAAGTGTTGTCTATGAATACCTTGCTCCGAAGAAAGCCTCAGAAACGATTGATCCAGAAAGTGGCAAAGTCGTAATTGAAGTAGATGAACCGCAGTCGAACCATAATGGGGGCGATGTAAAGTTTGGTCCAGATGGTTATTTGTACGTTTCTTTAGGTGATGGCGGAGGACAAAATGACAAGCATGGTACGTATGGCAATGCTCAGAATATGAACAGCTTATTAGGGAAAATCCTTCGTCTTGATGTAAACAAATTGCCTTATAGCATTCCTTCGGATAACCCTTTTGTCAATAAAGTAAATACTCGTCCTGAGATTTATGCGTATGGCTTCCGTAACCCATGGAGAATTAGTTTCGATAAAAAAACAGGTCAATTATTTACAGGAGATGTTGGTCAGGATAATTACGAAGAAGTTGATATTGTAACCAAAGGAGGTAATTACGGATGGAGAGTAAGAGAAGGCTTACACCCTAAGTTTGAAACCGATCCAGACCCTAAAAATTGGATTGACCCAATCAATGAGTACCCGCATCCAGATGGTTTGAGCATAACGGGTGGTTTTGTATATCGTGGAAACGAGATTCCTGCATTACAAGGAAAATATGTTTTTGCAGACTGGACAGGGCCGATTTGGGCGTTGACAAATACTGGAAAACCTCAGTGGAATACCGAGAAATTATCCATTTCTGAGTATGCGGGAACCATGCACATTTATAGCTTTGGCGAAGATTTAGCAGGAGAAATCTATATGCTAACGGTTAATTTAGATACTAAAAAAGGAGTACTGTATAAATTAGCTGCTTCAAAATAATGAACGATAATACTTGTAATAATAAGGTTGAACGGTATGGATACCGTTCAATTTTCATACTTAGTTTGTTCATAACTTTTGGTTCTTTAGGACAACAAATTGAACACCTCAACAGAGGAATTGTTGCTTTTAACCAAGGAAAAGGACAAGCTTTTGTAAGCTGGCGTTTGTTAGGGACAGAACCTAAAGAGACGGCTTTTAATGTATATAAAACGGCAAAAAATCAGACGGTAAAGCTGAATGCACAGCCACTTGTTAAAGGAACTAATTTTATTGATGCAGGCTACGATTCAACCGTAGCAACGAGTTACACGGTTAAAGCGGTGTTAAAAGGTGTCGAAGATCAATCGAAAGAATCGTATTTATTACCTGCTAATGAGCCAAATCGTCAATACCTTTCCATTCCACTTCAGACAATAGCAGGTTATACGCCTAATGATGCCTCTGTGGGTGATTTAGATGGCGATGGTACGTACGAAATCATTTTGCATCAAACGGGAATTGCTAGAGATAACTCTCAAAAAGGGTTTACCAGTGAGCCTATTTTTGAAGCGTATAGACTAGATGGTACATTACTTTGGCGTATTAATTTAGGCAAAAATATCCGTGATGGCGCTCACTATACCCAATTTATGGTCTATGATTTAGACGGTGATGGAAAGGCGGAATTTGCCTGTAAAACGGCCGATGGTACAGTGGACGGAAAGGGAAAAGTAATTGGCGATGCCAATGCAGACTATCGTAATAAAGATGGACGAATATTAGATGGCCCTGAGTTTTTTACGATTTTTGACGGACTAACAGGAGCTGCTTTGGCCACAACGGATTACGTTCCGAGTCGTGGAAATATTAATGGCTGGGGTGGCAAAGGGGGTAACGGAGGAAACGATCATAACGGAAACCGTAGCGATAGATTTCTGGCTTGTATTGCTTATTTGGATGGTCAACGCCCAAGTGTAGTCATGTGTAGAGGATATTATGGAAGAAGTGTGTTGGCTGCATGGGATTGGCGAGGAGGTAAATTGACTTCTCGTTGGGTGTTCGATTCTAAAGATGGTAGTAATCCTTTCTCTGGACAAGGCTATCATAATTTGTCAGTAGCGGATGTCGATGGAGATGGAAAAGATGAAATTGTCTATGGCTCTATGGTGGTTGATGATAACGGAAAAGGGCTTTTTACGACTGGTTTACGTCATGGAGATGCACTGCACGTAAGTGACTTAGACCCCTCGAACAAAGGCTTAGAAGTCTTTGGCGTACACGAAATTGAGGAGCAAACAATAGGGACAGGAGCAGCCCTTTACGATGCTAAAACAGGAACGATTTTATGGAGAGGTTCTGAAAATACAGATGTAGGTCGTGGAGTTGCCGAAGATATTGATTCGACGAATGCAGGTGCTGAAATGTGGTGGTCTGGTTCGAAAGGACTTTATTCGATGCAAGGAAAACGTATCGGAGAAAATCCAAGCTCAACTAATTTTCTTATTTGGTGGGATGGTGATTTAACCCGTGAGTTGCTCAATAGCAACCGCATTGACAAATATGGCTTAGGCACAATTTTTACCGCTCAAGGCTGTGTAGCCAATAATGGAACAAAATCAAACCCAACGCTGAGTGCCGATTTATTTGGAGACTGGCGAGAAGAAGTGATTTTTAGAACTCAAGATAATAAAGAATTACGGATATTTTCAACTACCATCCCTACGTCGTACCGTGTGCCAACGTTGATGCACGATCATCAATATCGTCTAAGCATTGCTTGGCAGAATGTAGGTTACAATCAACCCCCTCATTTGAGTTATTATTTGAGAGGCAGGGTACACGGGTTTAACTAGGGTACATGGGTTTTAACCCGTGTAAAAATGTACGATGAAACTGACAAAGTAAGGCTCTTTATAATTCCATTTGATTCTAAAATTTTATCACACAACGGCTACAAGGTTCTGAACCCTGTAGCCGTTAAACCAAGTAATTTCATAAAGAGTCCAAATTACA
>JBMLRK010000200.1:0-2026 GCA_049241065.1 Spirosomataceae bacterium | reverse complement strand
GAATAGAGGTAATGGAACAAACGAGGTAGATAAAGCATCACGCTAAAATTAACCTAGTCCCATACGAATCAACTCCATTGTTTCGTTAGTAGGGAGCGACAATTTCTAAATTTCTAGTGTTGTCTAAATGAAAATTCAACATAATAAACCTTTCTAAAATGAAAAAAACACTTTTCCTTTCTCTGGTAATACTTTTTTGTGCGGCACGCTCTTTTGGGCAAAATGAATTAAATGTTAAAAGTACTTCTGCCGATTCTGCTACAGTGGTCTTTTATCGAAGTGGACAATTATGGCGAGCCTTGGTCAATTTTACTATTCGTGCGAACGGAACAGAACTTTGTCGATTGAGTAATAACCGTTACTTGGTCTATAAGACTGCTCCACAGAAATGTACTTTTACCAATGTTGCAGGTGGCCTAAATATTCCGGATAAAGAAAAATTAGAAATTGAATTGGAAGGAGGTAAGGTTTATTTTGTTCAATGTGATATAAAATCGGGATTATTTACCGACAGAATGGAGATGACGGAAGTGACGGAATCCACTGCCAAGCGAAAAATGGCTGGAGTTCAGCCTGATTACTGTAACGGTAAATAATTAAGTACGATATAGTCTATGGTCATTTCTTAACAGGCGACTGAAGTCACCTGCTAAAAGGAAAAATTAGGCTCGCTCTGAGTTAGATTTCCATTTAGACGGCGACTTCAGTCGCTGGCTAGATGGAAGTTAAGTGATAATAAAACACTTAGCGTGAGGGATTTATTGTATATTTTATTTGACTCCTCAGATTGTTTTTTTATTCAAACTGTTCTATATTTCTTGATTAAATAGAATGGTTTGTCATTATTCTACCACAACCTTATTCACTTTTACACCCTTCAAGGTAAATCCTTTAACGGTTGCTTTATCGACAGTTCCTTTCTTGGTAGTAATGTCTAGGTTTTCAAAGTGGAAGTTCGATAAACGACTTTGATCCGTAATTTCTACATCATAGAAGATGTCACAATCGAGCTTGATGTTCTTCAAGTTGATGTGGTCGCAGTACGAGACAGGAGCATCTTTACGTCCTTGAAGGTCAAAGAATTGTTTCCATGGTTTTACATAAATCAGACTTCTCGCTTGTCCTGTTACGTTTTCTACGCTAATATACTCGTATAATTGAGGGGTATCTGGACGCATTTTTAACCATAAAACTCTGCTTGCTTCGCTTACGTGGCAATTACGCATGATGATGTTTTTGTTGTGAATGGCTTCGCTACCGCAAGTAAGTGCCGAGTGACAAAAGCCAAATTCACAGTTTTCAACGATGATGTTGGTATTTTCTCCATTGTTGGGTACTTTGTCTGCCCAGGGGCCTTTACCTCCTTTTAAGGCAATGGCATCGTCGTTTACAGACAAGTAACAACCTCTAATCAAGACATTCGTACAGACATCCAAATCAATGGCATCCGTACTTGGTGCTTTCACGGGCTTGGCAGGAGAGAAGATGTGGACGTTTAAGATTTTAACGTTTTGACATTGGTAATAATGACTTGTCCAAAAGCCTGAGTTATGTAGTTTTACATCTTGTACCTGTACATTTTTACAGCCCCAAATAAACACCAATCGAGGACGGGATACTTCTAAGTTAGTACAGTTGGGGTTTTCCTTTCTTCTTGCCCAGAATGCCTCCCAATAGTGAAATCCATTTCCGTCAAGCGTACCTTTTCCCGAAATAGTGAAACCATCGACACGGTAGGCATTTACCAAAGCCGTAAAGTAGTCAAGACTTTGTCCTTCCATACGAGAAGGCATTTTGGGATAGTCAGCAATATTGTCTGAACCTTTCAAAACAGCTCCTTCTGATACGTGTAAGTGGGTTTTGGGTTTGAAGAATAAAGCCCCACTCATAAACGTTCCTTTCGGAATAACGACCACTCCTCCGCCTTGCTTGGCTGCTACGTCGATGGCTTTTTGGATGGCTTCTGTTTGTACAAGCGTACTGTCGTTTTTTGCTCCGAAATCGGTAATGATAAATTGCTTACCTA
>JBMLRK010000199.1:0-14216 GCA_049241065.1 Spirosomataceae bacterium | reverse complement strand
GCAATTATCAAGAAATCTCAAAATAACATAGTAGCGAGTGTTGGTATTTATTTCTAAGACAAAATTATTTGCCATTACAAAAAAAGAGGGTCAACGTATTAAACGAAGACCCTCTTTTCGTAAATTATGATAGCAGTTAAAGCATCTTTACATAACTACCTAACCATTTTACTTCCGATTTGTGTTTTTCCATGACAACTTGAATATTTTCATCCAAGAAATACCCTTCAAACTCCATCAAGAACCAGAAATTAAAGTTATCACCTTCTTTTACAGGGCGACTTTCAATTTTGATTAAGTTAATGTTTTGACTCTCAAACTCTTGTAAAAAACGAACCAAAGTTCCTGGTTTGCCATCATCTGGTAACTTAGCAATGATGGTTGTTTTATCGTTGCCACTACGTTGATTTACAAAGTCTTTGGCAATAATAAAGAAACGAGTTCTATTTTGAGATGAGTCCTGAATGTTATCGAACAAGATAGGTACATCAAATAATTTTGCTGCAATATGCGAGCAAATGGCAGCCGTATTGGGGTCATTACTTGCCAATTTAGCCGCTTTCGAAGTAGAATCTACCTCCGTAAAGAAATCTTCCGATTTTCCACCAAAGTACTCATCTATGAACTTCTCACATTGTCCAAAAGCAATATCCTTCGAATAAATCGTTTTAATATCCGAAAGCTTATCCGCTTTGGTTGCAAAGGTAAAGTGAACAGGAATGACAATTTCTGCTACGATTTTTAAATCGGTTTCATTCAATAAGTCAATCGTTTCTTTTACAATTCCTTCCAGGTTGTTTTCGATAGGTACAATGCCGAATCTCGCTCTACGAGTATCAACGCTTTCAAATACCGAACGAATATTTGGTAAAGCAAGGTAATCGCTCATTGCACCGAATCTGCTTTCCGCAGCTTGGTGTGTAAAACTACCCTCTGGCCCTAAGTAAGCAATGCGTTCGGGGAGTTCTAAATTTCTTGAAACCGCAAAAATTTCTAAGAAAATCGCTTCAATCGCAGCACGATTCAATAAACCATCGTTTTGAGCCGCCAATCGGTCTATGATTTGCTTTTCTCTTTCTGGACGGTAAATAACTGTCTGGGTGGTTTTTTTAAATTCGCCAACTTGCTTAACCACTTCCATTCGCTTGTTTAAGGTTTCAAGCAATTGGTTATCTAGTGAGTCAATCTGTTGTCTAAGCTCTTCTAATGTCATGTGTAAAAAGAGGGTGTGTAAAAGTATAGAGTTAAAAGTAAGTAATAATGCAAAATTTTGAATGATGAATTTTGGATTTAATGTGCTAATTATTAGTTACTTTTATGTAAATTAAGTGGCTGATAATTAGCACATTAAATCTAAAATATGAAATTAATTATTTTGTATTACTACTCAACCTGTCTGTTAAGAATTTTTAGCAGAGCGACGGTTACTCATCAACTTTTAACTCTTTGCACAACCCTATGTTTGGATGTTAAGCTGCGTATTCAGCAGGATCTTTTTCGATTTTCAAATTCTCAATAATGAATTTTTGACGATCAGGAGTGTTTTTTCCCATGTAATAATTCAATATTTTAGGAATGGTCGTGTCTTTCTCCAAGATAACAGGCTCAAGACGTATATTATCACCAATAAACTTCCCAAACTCTTCTGGAGAAATTTCTCCTAATCCTTTGAAACGAGTAATTTCTGGTTTTGGCCCTAAATCCCTAATGGCCTTCTGACGTTCTTCATCGTTGTAACAATAACGAGTCTCCTTTTTATTTCTTACACGGAAGAGTGGTGTTTCAAGAATAAACAAATGTCCATTACGTACCAAGTCAGGAAAGAATTGTAAGAAAAACGTCATCATCAATAAACGGATGTGCATTCCATCCACATCGGCATCGGTCGATATAATGATTTTTTCATATCGTAATCCTTCAAGTCCGTCTTCGATATTCAAGGCATGTTGAAGCAAGTTGAACTCTTCGTTTTCATAAACGATTTTCTTGGTTAAGCCAAAGCAGTTCAGCGGTTTTCCTCTTAAACTAAAGACAGCCTGCGTTTGCACATTACGAGACTTCGTAATAGAACCACTGGCAGAATCCCCTTCGGTAATGAATAACATTGAGCCGTAGCGGTCGTCTGATTTTTCATCCGTACGATGGATACGGCAATCTCTTAGTTTTTTATTATGAAGGTTCGCTTTTTTGGCACGGTCATTCGCTAATTTCTTGATACCCGCAATGTCTTTGCGTTCACGTTCAGATTGCTCAATACGTTTCTTAATTGCTTCTGCAACAACAGGGTTTTTATGCAAGAAATTATCAAGTTCTGTCTTGATAAAGTCGCCAATAAAGCTACGCACTGTTTGTGACGAGCTATCAGGAGACATCGTATTTGAACCTAGCTTCGTCTTTGTTTGTGACTCAAAAACAGGTTCTTGAACTCTGATGGCTACTGCCGCCACAATGCTCGAACGTACGTCTTCAGGGGCGTAATCTTTTTTATAGAAATCACGAGCAGTACGAACTAATGCTTCTCTAAAAGCCTGTAAGTGAGTTCCTCCCTGTGTGGTATTTTGTCCGTTTACAAACGAATAATATTCTTCGCCATATTGATTTCCATGGGTCATGGCTATTTCAATATCATTTCCTTTTAGGTGAATAATCGGATAGCGATTTTCTTCTTCGTTTGTTTTTTTGCTCAATAGGTCATGAAGCCCCTTTTGAGAAAAGTACTTTTGCCCGTTGAAATTAATAGACAGCCCCGCATTTAGATAAGCATAATTCCAGAATAAGTTATCTAAATACTGCGGGATAAAATGGTAATTTTTAAAGATTGTATTGTCAGGTTCGAATGCAATATGAGTGCCATTTTTGGCATTTGAGCTATCGCCATCAACCGATTCAGCGGTTAATTCTCCCTGTTTGAATTCGGCCCATTTAGTTTTTCCATCTCTAAACGACTGAACTCTAAAATAATTAGATAGTGCGTTGGTTGCCTTCGTTCCGACCCCATTTAGACCAACCGATTTTTGAAATGCACCCGAGTCATATTTACCACCCGTATTGATTTTTGATACACAGTCGATTACTTTTCCGAGAGGAATCCCTCTTCCATAATCACGGACTTCAACACGGTGATCTGAGATTTTAATATCAATTGCTTTTCCATGCCCCATCATGTGTTCATCAATGGAGTTATCCATGATTTCCTTTACTAAAACATAAATTCCATCATCTGCGGAAGAGCCGTCACCGAGTTTACCAATATACATCCCTGGACGCAGACGAATATGTTCTTTCCAGTCGAGCGAGCGAATATTGTCTTCTGTATATTGAACATTATTTGGAGTTTCCGACATAATTGTATAGGTAATTTAACAAACAGATAATACGATTTCATTCGGCTATCCGTTCCTTTGTAAAAACTTAATCAGATAATTGACAAAACTACAAAAAACATACAAATATTATGAATTTACAAGGCTTTAATTGACATTCAACTAATTTATCTAGTTAATGGACGTTAGAATTAGCCAAAAGTTCATTTACTTTGCATTCAATTTGAATTTATCAAATAATTTTACTCCTTTATTCCATAAGGCACGAGTACTATGTTAAAAAATATGTTTTTACGTACATCTTCTTTTTTTAGTAAATCATCCTATAAGACCGAATCAATGCCATTTACATCTTTTCTGAGAAAAACCGTTTTAAGCCTTTTATGCTTAGGTTTTTTATTAACGAGCAGTTCGCTATTCGCTCAAATCAGCGCTTATAATTTATCGTCCTTACAGTCTGCTGCTTCCATGTTACAGGGAGGTTCTACCTTGAGTACATCAAGTGTAAAAGGTGATGCAAGAGGTTCTGGAATGCGTTCAGTGAAGACAACTTCAAAAGAAAGCACTATCGCAGATTCGCTTAGAACAGCAACTGAGGTAAAGAAGGTGTCTTCGGGAGATTCAGCAACCTTAGCGTATCGTAAAAAACTATTCGGGTATTCTATCTTTAATAATGATAGAGCATTCTCAACAAATATCGAGCGTATGGCTACTCCTAAGAATTACATCTTAGGCCCAGACGATGAAATTATCATTGACATTACAGGTTATTCGGAAGCTCATTATACGCTTCCCGTAACTCCAGATGGATATATTAAAGTTGAGAAAGTAGGTGCAATTCCTGTAAACGGCTTAACAATTGATGAAGCAAAGCACCGCATTGTTAACAGATTGTCGCAAATTTTTGTAGGTCTGAAATCATTCAATGGTTATCCTGCAAATACTTCTGCTACGGTTTCACTAGGAAATATCAGAACAATTAAGGTCAGTGTTATTGGTGAAGTAATTGCTCCAGGGACGTACTCTGTGCCTTCGCTTGCTGATGTAATGGTTGCAATGAGATTAGCTGGCGGACCAAACGAAAATGGTACATTTAGAGATATTAGAGTAATCAGAGGTAAAAAACTAGTTGCTCAAGTTGATTTATACGATTTACTTACAACAGGAAATCTTCGTCAGAATATTACGTTGAAAGATCAGGATATTGTACAAGTAGGGTACTATAAAAATAGAATTGAGGTTTCTGGTGAGGTAAAGAAGCCTGCTATTTTTGAAATACATGGACATGAAAGTTTAGAGCGTATCATTGCAGATTATGCTGGTGGCTTTAAGCCTGAAGCGTATCGTGAAATTTTGAAGGTTCAACGTTTTACGAGTAAAGAAATGAAAATGATTGACTTAAACGGCGATTTACTTTCTTCTTTCTTCCCTAAACCAGGAGACGTAATCAATGTGGAGAAGATTTTGACTAACCGTTTTGAGAATCAAATTAAATTGTCAGGCTCTGTGTTCAGACCAGGCAACTATTCAGTTACAGATAGTCCAACTCTAACTAAGTTAATTAAGAGAGCTGATGGTTTTACCGAAGATGCATTTTTGACTCGTATTGAAATCGTTCGTATTAACGATGACTTATCTAAAACGAGTATGGCAATTAATTATAAAGATTTGTTGGCAGGAAAAGTTGAGGATGTCGTGTTGAAGCGTCAAGATGAAGTTATGGTATATTCTAGCCATGAACTAATAGAAACTCAAGTTGTGAGAATTCAAGGTGAAATTAACTTGAAAGTCACTGCTCCAACAACAAATGATGTAAGTACATTAGGCGCTGCTCCTGTAAACGCTGATGCTAAGCAAAATGGTGTTTTTCCTTATTTGAAGAACATGACTGTGGAAGATTTAATTATTAAAGCAGGTGGACTTAAAGAATCAGCAGCAGTAGGTAGAATAGAAGTAATTAGAAGAAAGAAGAATTTCGGGAAAGATGATCCTAGTCAAATTACACCCGTAATTGGAGAGCGTTTCCAGTTCGCAATCAATCCTGATTTGTCATTAAATGAACAAGCGTCGAAGTTTATTTTAGAGCCTTATGATGAAGTATTTGTAAGATCATCTCCAAACTATGAAAAACAACAATTTGTTTCAGTTGAAGGCGAAGTGATTTTTCCAAGTACTTACGGTTTAGAGCGTAAAGACGAAAAAATTTATGACATTATCAAGCGTGCTGGAGGCTTAAATAAACAAGCATATCCTAAAGGAGCAACCTTGATTCGTCAAGTGAAAATTCCTGCGGTAGAAGTAGAAAGAAGAAGAAAAGTTGCTCAAGATTTAGCTGATGCACGTACGGATGAAGTCGTTAAAGTAGAAGAAGTGAAGGAATTTTCACAAGAATCTATCGGTATCGACTTAGTGGATGCTTTAGATAATCCAGAAGGAGATGCGAATATGATTTTACAAGATGGTGATATTTTACGAGTTCCGAAAGAACCACAAACTGTTCGTGTTCAAGGAGAGCTATTATATCCAACTTCTACTCGCTTCATGAAAGGTATGCCATTTAAACATTATATCTCTGAAGCTGGTGGTTTTACCGAATTATCATCACGTAAAAGAGCTTATATTATCTATGCAAATGGATCAGTAGATAGAACAAGAAAGGTTTTAGGAGTTGTAAATATATATCCTAAAGTAGAGCCAGGCTCTGAAATTATTGTTCCAAAACTTAATTTGAAAACTGGAGCAACTCAGCAGTTATTAACGATACTATCTACAGTGTCTGCATCATTATCAGGTATTGTTGGTATTGTCGCTCTTATTCGTACTTTACAGTAAGTATCTACTTTACAAGAACAGATTAGATTATCTATAAAATTATACAATGTCAGAAATAAAACAGATATCACCAGAAGAGCAATTTACACTAAAGGATATAGTTGTTAAATTGGTTAAGTTCAAAGATTTAGTTGTTCGGAATTGGAAAAAGTTACTAATTGGTGCCTTAGTAGGGTGTGCTTTGGGTTTCGCTTTTGACTTTTTTACCAAGAAACCAGATGTTTTTACTGCAAACATTCTCTTCAATATGGAAAATGGTGCTACGCCTGGCGAAAGTGGTGGGTTAGCAGGTATTGCAAGTGCTTTCGGTATTAGTACAGGTGGTGCTAGTAATGCAAGCGTTTTTAGTGGAGATAACTTTATGGAATTATTGAAGACCCACTCTATTTATAACAGAGCGTTATTAGAAATGGTTGACTACAAAGGGCAAAAAGTTATTTTTGCGAATTTGTTCCTTAAAAAAAGTGGTGCACCCCAGATTGAATGGAAAAAAGATGAGAGCCTTCAGAAGTTTTCGTTTAAACATAATGACTATTCAAAATTTACGGTGGATGAAAAGGCAAAGATTCGTTTGATTCAAATGTTCTTAGATAATGTTACTTCTGTAAAATTAGGAAATACCTTAAATAAGAAATCAACATTCTTGACAATGGCTGTGACAACCAGAAATGATACCTTGTCACATATCTGGGCTAAGACTTTCTTAAATACGCTTTCGAGCCTTTATATTGAAAGTAAAACAAAGAAAACAAAGGAACTATTAACCATTGTTGAGAGAAGAGTTGATTCCCTTAAACACGAATTATACGGTACTCAGCGTAGATATGCACAGTTAGTTGATCAGAATCAGCAGGTTATTATGCAACAAGGATTAATTGAACAACAACGATTAAGTTCAAATACAGGTCAGTTGCAAAGTATGTATTTTGATGCAGTGAGAAGTCTTGACCAATTAAGATTCTCTATGGTAAAAGAAGCACCATTGTTGACGATTATTGATGATTCAGAGTTGCCAATCGGAGCAGATTTCGTTGTGAATAACAGAGGACGTTATATTGGAGCGTTCATTGGTTTTATTTTAATGTTACTTTATGTGGCCATCCAGAAAGTACTTGATGATGTAAAACAGGAGGAAAAATAATTTGTAACATCTATTTTTAAGAATAATGCAAGAAACAATTATAGAGGCAGGGCGATCAGAGCGATATTACTGGAGAGATTTATGGAAGTTTAAAGAACTGTTATATATCCTAGCAAAGCGTGATGTTACCGTTAGGTATAAGCAAACATTTGTTGGGGTAGCTTGGGCTGTGGTTCGTCCAGTAATGACGGTTTTAGCCTTTGTATTCGCTTTTCATAAAGTGGCTAAAATTGAGGATAAATCAGGAATTGATTTTGGGTTAATTGTTTTTTCAGGAGTAATCTTCTGGAATTTCTTTGCATCGTCATTTCAACAAGTGAGTAACAGTATAACAGGAAATGCCAACTTAGTATCTAAGGTTTATTTTCCACGTTTATTAATGCCATTAAGTGCAGCAGCGGTACCACTATTGGACTTTTTCGTCGGTTTTGCAATCCTGTTCCCTTTTTTACTTTTTAAAGGAGTAATTCCCAACTGGCATTTGTTTTTTGTGCCGTTGTTTCTACTATTAGGCTATTTATCTGCATTGAGTTTAGGGGTGATTTTCGCTGCCTTGAACGTCCAATTTAGAGATTTCCAACAATTAGTCCCTTTGATAGTTCAGTACGGATTCTTTGTCTGTCCAGTAGCCTATTCAGTTGCTACGATTCAAGGGCTTTCTTGGTTCAAATACTACTATTGGGTAAATCCTTTAGCAGGAATTATTGAAGGTTTTAGATGGAGTATCTTGCCTAATTATCCGTATTTTGATTGGAGTAGCTTTATTCCATCATTAATTTTTATTGTTATTACTACCATAATCGCTGTGTATTTCTTCCGTAAAAAAGAGAATTCATTTGTTGATTATATTTAATAGATTGCTACGATGACCGTTATTGAAGCTCACAATATTAGCAAACGCTATATAATTGATCATAAGAAGGGAAATGCAAAAGATACTTTTAGAGAATTAGTTACTGACGGTATCAAGAATATTTTTTCTGGGAAAAAAAGTGAAGAGGAAATCGCTCATGAAGAATTTTGGGCGTTAAAAGATGTTAGTTTTCAGATAAATAAAGGCGATCGGGTAGGTGTTATTGGATCTAACGGTGCAGGGAAATCTACGCTTTTAAAAGTATTAAGTCGCATTACGGAACCCACTCAAGGTAGTGTTAAAATATCTGGTCGTGTGGCTAGTTTGTTGGAGGTGGGTACTGGTTTTCATCCAGAATTATCGGGAAGAGAAAATATTTTCTTGAATGGTGCTATTTTGGGAATGAAACGAGATGAAATACAACGCCATTTTGATGCGATTGTTGATTTTGCTGGCGTTGAAAAATTCTTAGATACTCCTGTAAAACGCTACTCTTCAGGGATGTATGTTCGTTTGGGATTTGCGATTTCGGCTCATTTAGAGCCAGAAATCATGATTGTAGATGAGGTCTTGGCAGTAGGAGATGCAGAATTTCAGCGGAAGTGTCTTGGTAAAATGAAAGATGCTTCTGTTTCTGGTAGAACGATTTTATTCGTGAGCCATAACTTAACGGCTGTTCAAGGACTTTGTAATAAGTCGATGTTTATGCAAAAAGGACAGTTGGTAGAAATGGGCGAAACGTCTCAAGTGCTGGCAACGTATTTGAGCCATGTCCAAAAAACAGAATTAGAGGCTGTATATTCAACACCAGAACAAGCTCCTGGAAATGATAAAATACGCTTAAAAAGTGTTCGCATTTTACCAAACTACGTAGATAGTCAACGTCATTTAGATGTTCGTACAAGTTTTAAAGTAAAAATTGAGTTCTGGAATATGCTAGACGAAGCTAATTTAAATATTAGTCTTCACTTGAATTCCCTAACGGGTGAGTGTATTTTTAATATTGGAACAGAATCAAAAGCGTTCAAAAAGGGCATTGTTACAGCAGAATGTGAAATCCCTAATGACTTTTTAAATGATGGGTCTTATTCAATCTCCTTTATGGTGGTGAAGGACACTGCTTCTCCTTTATTTAATTTTGAAGAAGCGTTGATTTTTGAAATTGAGGATTATCGTGAAGGAATGGCTTGGTATGGCAAATGGCCAGGGTATATTCGTCCGAAAATTGATTTTCCCATTCGCCAGCTTGAATTTGATAATTTTAGTTAACGGATGTAATGAATGTATTGTCAGTACAGTTCGTTAATTGTGTTTGACATTTTGTAAAGATTGACTAAAATGATAAACGTAACGAAGACCTTTTTACCTCCAATTGAAGAGTACCAGCAGTATGTGCAGGGGATTTGGGAGCGAAATCAACTAACCAATAATGGGCCGTTGGTACAGGAATTAGAGAAGCAACTGCGGGAATATTTGGGTGTTAAACATTGTCTGTTCGTTTCTAATGGCACTATCGCTATTCAATTAGCTCTAAAAGCATTGAATATAACCAAGGAGGTTATTACTACACCCTTCTCTTATTGTGCTACCTCTCACGCCATCATCTGGGAAAATTGTACGCCAATTTTTGCCGATATTTTGACTACGGATTACTGTGTAGATCCTGCTAAAGTGGAAGCTGCCATCACTGAAAATACAGAAGCAATTCTTGTTACTCATGTGTATGGAAATCCGTGTGATGTGGATGCACTACAAGCTATTGCAGATAAGTATAACCTCAAGTTGATTTATGATGCTGCACATGCCTTCGGGGTGAAAGTAGATGGTAAATCATTGCTCTCGTTTGGTGATATAAGTACGTGTAGTTTCCACTCAACCAAAGTTTTTCATTCGATTGAAGGTGGTGCTATTATTACAGATAATGATGAGTACGCTTGGTTATTAGATCGTTATCGTAGTTTTGGACATAAAGGGGATGATTATTTTACCATTGGAGTTAATGGTAAAAACTCAGAATTCCATGCGGCGATGGGCTTGTGTAATTTACCAAGAGTACCGAAAATTATTGAAGCCAGAAAAGCAATTGTCGATCTCTATGAAGCAAAATTAGATTGGTCTATTTTGAGTCGTCCAACTGTTTTAGCTCAAAACGTAGAACGGAATTATGCCTATTTTCCGATTTTATTACCTTCAGAAGAAGTATTAATTAAGGTTAGAGCGGCTTTAGAACTTCAAGAGATTTATCCAAGAAGATATTTCTATCCATCGTTGAGTTCCCTTCCATTTGTTACTTCGGTAAGTAATTGCCCTATCTCGGATGACTACGCACTTCGAGCATTGGCATTGCCATTATTTTATGATTTAGCACATACGGATGTCGAACGAATTATTCAGATTGTCAACACGTCTTTAGTATAAATTTATCATTATGACTTTTTTATATCTTACCCTATATCTCGTCTTTATTGGTTTCGTATTTAGAGTAGCGTCAAGGGTGTGTAGAAAATCCTTGATTGATATAATCTTGACAGCTCATATTCTATTTTGTGCTAGTGTAATTGGGACAGGTTTTGTTCTATCTGTCATTGATCGTACCGATGATAGACGTTTCTGGGCTTTAGGGGTATTCATTCCTGTTATCTTTTTTTATGCTGTTTTTAAGAAAATATTTCATCAAGAAGAAGTAGAACGATTTACCGTTTTTGAATTGATAGGTAGTCGAATTCAGCTTGTTTGGAATTGGTTTGGCAATTTGTCATTGATTCTTAAATATATCTTTGGAGGCTTACTCGTAACCTTTGGCATTGTTGAAGTAACCAATCTGTTGCTTATCAGTTTTACTCCTCCCAACGAGTGGGATAGTATGACAGGGCATTTAAATCGTTTGCTGTATTATCTACAACACGGCACAATGGCTCATTTTGGGGGAACAAACTGGAATATGGATACTTATCCCAAAAGTATTTGTACGCTTCAAATCTACCATTACTTGATGTCGGGTAAGGTTGAGAATTTCTTTAAAGCCATTCATCATGCGTCTTATCTTATTTTAGGGCTGGCTACCTTCGGTACGGTTCGAAATATAACCAATAATTTCACGGCAAGTGTTTTTTGTGGCTTGGTAATGTGGTTATTACCAGACGTATTGATGCAATCAATTACAACAGAAACCGATGTAGTATTGGCCGCCTATTTAAGCTGTTTAATCTATTTTTTATTTTCTTTTAGTACTACAAAACTTATTCGCTACTTATACCTTGCTGGAATTGCCTTTGGCATTGCTTTAGGGCATAAAATTACCTTTGTATTTTCGTTGCCTCCTTTGTGCTGTATTATTCTTTACACGGTGATTTACGACGATTCTTTATCTTTCAAAACATTCAGAGCGTCGTTTTTATTGTCGTTGGGGCGTGTAAAACATTTGATCATAGCCTTCATTATTGGTTTGTGTTTGTTTACCTTTCCAACAGGTTATCTTAAGAATATTCAGGTTTTTCATCATCCTATTGGTCCTCCAACAGCTTTGGCTCACCAATCAATTGAGCGTGCAGGTACTAAAAAGAATTTGCTGATTCAAGGTTCTCGTAACGTGATTCGCTATACTATTGATTTGATTAATTTGGACGGTTTACGTAACTGGACTGTCGGAGAAGAGATTAATCATCAAATGAAGCGTCCTCTCATTTGGCTTGAAAAGAAAAGTCCACTTCGTTTAGAAGAAAAGACAGATTTTACCATTATTCCTTTTACTTATAATAGACGGTTTGAGTTTTTCAACTGTAATCCCTATTGGGGAATCTTTGGATTTGGACTTATTTTACCGCTTTTTGTCCTAAGTATGCTTGGCATTATTAGGGTCAAAAAAAGTTATTATGCTTTGGGAATGGCTTTTGTATTTCATTTTTTAGCCTTGTCATTCACAGCAGCGTATGACCCTTGGAAAGGACGATATATGATAAGTACTGCGGTGTATGCTGTACCATTTTTATCATTACTTTTTACGGAGTCTTGGGGGCTTTTGGCTAAAAAAGCACTTGTTCTAAAAACATATACTACGCTAGTCGTAGCAATAGGTTTACTATCTGCAATTTTGGCAGTTTACCTAAACGAACGAGCTTTGCCAGTGGCAGCTTTCGGACGGCCTTCTGCATTTAATACCGAACGTGTGGCGTTTCAGACTTGGGCTAGACCAGATATTACACCAGCTTATGTGAAGTTCAATGAGCTTGTGCCACAAGATGCGACTGTTGCCTTGGGTACGATAAACGATGATTATGAATATCCTTTATGGGGAAATAAATTAACTCGTAAATTGTTTGTCCTGAATCCATTTGAACAAGGTTTACGACCAATCCCGAAGGAGGCTCAGTACTTATTTTTTGCAAAAAGTGTGATTAAGCCTCAGTTGGGAGATATTCGTTTGGGTACGGATACAACCATGAAGGATATGATTACGAGAGGAGAGGATTATTATTTAAGAAAATTAAAATAAATAGCAAAGAATCGAATGAAAATTGCCATCATGCAACCCTATATTTTGCCTTACATTGGTTATTTTCAGTTGATAAAGGCAGTGGATAAGTTTATCATCTATGACGATGTGCATTTCATTAATCGAGGATGGATTAATCGAAATCGCTTATTGGTGGGAGGGAAGGATAGCCTTTTTACAATCCCATTAAAAGAAGCAAGTCAGAATAAATTAATTCACGAGATTGAGGTAAATTGGGATGCTGCTTGGAAAAGTAAATTTCTAAAAACATTAGAACAAAGCTATAAAAAAGCACCTTTTTATGCAGATGTACTGCCTTTAGTGCAAGCGTCTTTAGCATTAGATAATGTGCCTATTTCAGAAGTCATTGTCGAAAATTTGCGTATCTTGTGTTCGTATCTCGACATTAAAACCGAAATTATTGCAAGTTCTCGAAGCTATAATAACCAGCATTTAAAAGCTCAAGAACGCATTCTGGACATTTGTTTACAAGAAAAAGCTCATCAATATATCAATCCTATTGGAGGACTTGAACTGTATGACAAAACCGTTTTTGAAGAAAAAGGAATGGTTCTGAATTTTATTAAGGCAAAAGCAATTAGCTATCCGCAATTTAAAAATGAATTTGTTCCTTGGTTATCAATTCTGGATGTCTTAATGTTCAATTCAGTCGCTCAGATACAAGGTTTTTTAGAAGAATATGAGTTGGTATAAATCTGTTTAATATAAATGTCCCCAAAGGGAAATTTCTCGATATGGCAAAAGTAGTAGTTTTCGGAACAGAGTTAGTTGCAGAATTAGCTCACTATTATCTTACCAATGACTCTGACCATGAGATTGTAGCGTTTACAGTCAATCAGGAATATATCAAAGAGCCGACATTCTGTGGTTTACCTGTTGTTCCCTTTGAGGAAGTGACCACCTTATACCCTCCACAAGAATACAAGTTTTTTGCTCCACTTTCTGAACGAATGATGAATCAAGTTCGTGCAAAGGTGTATCAGGAAGCAAAAGATAAGGGCTATGAATTTATTTCTTACATCAGTTCGAAAGCAACCGTTTTGACCGACAAAATTGGTGAAAACTGTTTTATTCTGGAAGATAATACGATTCAACCTTTTGTAACGATTGGTAACGATGTCGTTTTATGGTCGGGTAATCATATCGGTCATCATAGTGTCATCAAAGATCACGTGTATTTCACTTCTCATATTGTACTTTCTGGACGGTGTATCGTTGAGCCGTATTGTTTCTTAGGCGTAAATGCTACCATACGTGATGGCGTGCATCTGGGCGAAGGTACTCTGATTGCCATGGGAACTAACTTCACAGGTAAAAAAACAGAAGATTGGAGTATCTACAAAGGTAATCCAGCCGAAAAAGCAAAAATTTCAAGTAAAGACATCAAGCTTTAATTTGTATTTAAACAAATTAAGCATTCAAAATACCTCATTATTACGTATATGAATTGGCATAAATTAGGTTGGGTTTTTAAACCAACATCAGAGCACGAATGGAGTAAAACCCATGCACAAGTTCCCTTTGCTTTTCCGATAGGAGAAGATAAAATTAGAG
>JBMLRK010000198.1:0-1007 GCA_049241065.1 Spirosomataceae bacterium | reverse complement strand
ATGGGCGTAAAGGCGAGTTATGTAACGACAGGCAATGATTTACAGTTTTTTGGTAAACAAGCTGAGGGTTCTACGTCGGTCTTTTTACCCAGAAATAGTAACAAATTTACCTATCACGAAAACATCAATGCGGCTTATTTAAACTACCAGACCAAAATCAACAAGTTTAGTTTTCAGCTAGGATTAAGAGGTGAGTGGACGTTGGCAGAAGGGATTTCGGCAAGTTATACGGGGGCGAAAGACTCAACCTTTAAACGTGATTATTTCCAGTTGTTTCCAAGTGCTTTTATCCAGTATGAAGCCAACAAAGACAATACGTTTGGAATTACTTACAGCCGTCGTATCGACCGACCTGATTATGACCGCTTGAATCCCTTTTTATTTTTCTTAGATCCTTACACGTATCAAGTAGGAAATCCGTTTTTACGTCCACAGTTAACTAATTCGATGGAATTGACGCATTCATTCAAAGGGATTGTATCAACGACTTTGAGTTATAGCCATACCAAAGACGTGATGGCTGATATTTTGAAACAAGACGATCAGGCAAGAGCTACTTATCAGACTTCCGATAACTTAGCAAGTCAAGATAACCTCGGAATGAATGTTTCGGTGAATGTACCCATCACAAAATGGTGGATGAGTACCAACGATGTCAACGTGAGTTATACCAAAATATCGGGGATGGTACAGCAGGCTTCGATTGTTCCCGAAATGACTAATTTCTACTTTAACTTAAACAATACCTTCACCTTACCGAGAAGTTACAAACTTGAAGTTGGTGGCTGGTACACCTCTGGAGGACTGTGGAGTATTTTCAGAGTTAGCTCGCAAGGAGGTATCAATTTAGGATTACAAAAAACCTTATTAGAGAAGAAAGCAACCTTAAAATTGAGCGTACAAGATTTGCTTTATACCAACAAAGCAACGGCTATTGCTCAGTATGGAACAGTAGATATTAAGGCGAGCAACACATGGGATAGCCGCCGTGTATTATTAACGTTTAG
>JBMLRK010000197.1:17127-21152 GCA_049241065.1 Spirosomataceae bacterium | reverse complement strand
TCACGTGTACGCTCACCAACACCAGCAAATACCGAAAGACCTTCGTAAGCCTTTGCAATGTTGTTGATAAGTTCTTGGATTAATACTGTTTTACCAACACCAGCACCACCAAATAAACCAATTTTACCACCTTTTACATAAGGAGCTAATAAGTCAATTACCTTGATACCTGTGAAAAGTACTTCAGTTGAAGTTGCTAACTGATCGTATTTCGGAGCTTGACGGTGAATTGGTAAGAATGTATCCGACTTTGGTTGAGGAATACCATCAATTGCATCACCTACTACGTTGAAAAGACGACCTTTGATAGATTCGCCCGTTGGCATTGTGATAGGTTGACCTAAGTCATACACGTCTTGACCTCTTTGAAGTCCTTCAGTACCTTCCATCGCAATTGTACGAACTCTGTCTTCTCCTAAGTGTTGTTGTACTTCAAGAATAACTTTAGTGCCATTGGCTTTTTTAACTTCCAAGGCATTCAAAATTGCAGGGAGATGAGAGTCTAAACCCTCGAAGCTCACGTCCACAACCGGTCCAATTACTTGTGTAACTTTCCCTGTATTGACTGCATTTGCCATTTGTATTGTGATTTTGTTATCTGATTGTCAAGTGTTTGGGACTAAAAAAGGTATGAATCCCAGCATTTGACTGCAAAATTACTCTGTAAATCTCAGAATACCAATATTCTATTTTGTATTTTTACCAGTTTTTTGCTTAAAAAGTATAGGATTCATTGAATGTTATTTAGTTTTAGACTTTCTGTGGAGTACTGTCTTAGGAATATTTTTTAAGTATTTTCCTTTTCCTATATCAATTAAGAACTTAAATCGTTATGGAATCGGTAATTTCGCCTTGGTGAATTGGAAATGAACGTCTTATTTCTTCTCCAAATATCATCAATTGCTTTTATGGATTGCTCATCATTTCTCAAGTCATTTCTTGAAATATTAATAAATTAATTATGGAGTCACTTTCATTTTGGACGAATTGGACAAAATCAAATAAAATACAGCTTCTTGTTGCTCTTATTCAACTAGTGCTTGCCGTCGGAG
Source organism: Spirosomataceae bacterium (assembly GCA_049241065.1). Taxonomy (GTDB): domain Bacteria; phylum Bacteroidota; class Bacteroidia; order Cytophagales; family Spirosomataceae; genus JALRIJ01. Next base: position 20,100 of record JBMLRK010000197.1, on the reverse strand, counting down.
TTTTTGGTTTTTATTATTACCACGACTTGCTTAATGTCATAGACTGGAAAGTACTTTCTGAACAAGGGGAGGTGAGTGCCTTGTTGGAACAATTCAAGGCGACAGGTGAGGTGTTGAGTATCCCAATCAAAAGCTACTTGGTTACAGGACAGTTTCTAGCAACGATTATGAGTCCTAACATCACCGCTTCATGGATTTTCGTATTGGGTTTTGCGTGGGCTTTTTCTTTATTTTTGGCAAGTATTACAGTGTTGCCTCGCTTTTGGTACTTGTTAGCAATGGCCTTTGTCGTAGAGATTTTAGTCTTGTTTCATTGGGATTTATTACTCAATATTTCAGGGAGTTACCTCTCTATATTCATCATCTTTTTGTTAGGTGGACTTAGCTACTTTTATCACGCATTCAAGCCAGATATTACATTCTCTGTGCGTTTTATTTCATTTTTGATACTTACCTTTTCCATTGGATTTGGGGTTTCTCATTACTCTCCCATGTCCACTCCCGTAATGCACTTTGCTGCTTATTTAGTTGGAATTGGGCTGCTTCTTACATGTTGCTTTATTTTTTACGTTTCCTTTGAAGTCCTACGAGGCTTTTTATTTATCACTACAACGGCTCAAAGCCCCAAGTCGTTATTGAACTTTTCCGTGATTAGTCTTTTCTATTCACTCAATCTGTTAATGCTTTATTGGTATAAAAATGGAACAACCGATTGGGATATTCTATACATCAATCCTTTCTTTTTACTGATCTGTTCTACCTTTTTAGGAATTTGGGGAATTGTTCAACGGGGGAAAAGTTTGGGAGCAAGCATTCGTCTTGAAAATGGAGGTGTTTTTAGCTATATTAGTTTAGCAATTATTTCTATCTTAACCTGTGCTTATGCTTTCGCAACAGCCAATGACCCCTTAGTTGAAGTACTGGAAGATGCCATCATTTATACGCACTTAGTGATGGGTATCTTGTTTTTACTGTATGCTATTTTTAATTTTTTGCCCTTGTTCAAACAGGGTTTAAATGTATATCAGGTCGTTTTTAAGCCCATGAGTTTACCGCTCTCAGCAATTCGTATTGCAGGGATTTTAGCAGTTGTTGCCCTGTTATCCTTAAAGGAGTTTTTTACCATAAATCAAGCAAAAGCCGCTTACTATAACGCATTAGGGGATTTTTATACCAGTGCAAAAGATTATCAATATGCAGAAATTCAGTATAAAATTGCAGCTACGTTTGAGGGCAGAAATCATAAAACGAATTATGCGTTAGCGAGTTTGGCTATTTTACAACACGATAATGAGACTGCTGCTTTGTACTTTAAAAAAGCCTTAGCTAAAAATCCTTCTCCCTTTGCTTATGAAGGATTAGCTCGCTCTTTTTACGATGGTGAACGCTTTTTTGATGCCTTGTTTACCTTGAAAGAAGGAGTAAAGCGTTTTCCAAAAAGTGGAGAACTGCAAAATAATTTAGCGTATCTCTACGATAAAAGCCACGTCTTAGATTCTGCCTTAATTTTCTATGACTTAGCAGCGAAAAATGCTAATGATAGGGCTGTTCCAGAGGCGAACGTATTGGCCTTTTGGGCGAAAAATGGCAAAGAAAAAACCATCAAGGAGTTAATCCAAGAAGAAAAGCAATTAAAGGACGATGCTTATCAAGCAAACCTACTTGCCCTAAAACTTAAAGCTGGACTTTTGCCAGAAATACCAACTTACAAAACGATCTTGGGCGATTCCATTCTGAATGTTCCAAACTTTTCTTTCCTGTATAATCAGGCAATGTTTGAGAAAAGCAAAGGCGAAAAGACGGATTTTAGAGCGTTGGCAAATCGTGCAGAAAATGACCAATATGCCGAAGACTTGGAGTTCGCACATGCCATTCAACAATATTATAAAGGCGATAAGCAATTAACCTTTGAACAGCTACAAGCATGGGCAACGGGCGACACAACGGCAAAGAAGAATAAGTATTATGGAATGCTCTTGAATACGTTAATCAAAAAAGAATCACTTAGTTATTTAGCCCTTGATAAGTTGAGTACAGAAGATGCTCTGACAAAAGCCGTTGAACAAGCTCCTTTAGATGCAGGTTTATTGGCTAAAATCTGTACGGTTTTTAATCAACAAAAACATCCCGAAAAGGCATATCAATATGTTGCGAACGCTTTGAAATGGCGTAAGGATAATCCTGCATTATATCATCTATATATCCTTCAAGCCTTAGAAATTGGAATGAAAGAATATGCCGCAGATGCACTGCTTCTTTTACAGAAACTATCGCTTACCGATTATCAGCGTTTTTTACCTCAATACCAAGCCAAATTAGCTCTCATCGAAAAACAACAACAGGGCTTTCACTAATGACTTATCTTTGAATGTGTACTAATTAATAATTAAGTTTTGCTGACTATGAAAGCCCTCGTTTTTGACGGAGGCTTTCATTTATTTAGTGACTTATTAATAGGTACAGTATATAAGGTCGAAAATTCACATAGAACAAGCTGTTACTTACTATTATGCAAATCATAGAAACTACCAATATTTCAAAGCGGTATATTATGGGCGAAGAGATTATCGACGCTCTTAAATCGGTAACAATTTCAGTGAATAAAGGCGAATACGTAGCTTTCATGGGGCCGTCTGGTTCTGGAAAATCTACCTTGATGAATATTATCGGTTGCTTAGATACACCCACCACTGGCAAGTATGTGCTAAATGGTCAGGATGTAAGTCAAATGACCGAGAATGAATTAGCTACTGTTCGTAATAAGGAAATTGGTTTTGTGTTTCAGACCTTCAATTTATTACCTAGACAAACTTCGCTCGAAAATGTCGCCTTACCACTTATCTATGCGGGTTATTCTAAAGCCGACCGAACAGAGTTAGCAATGGCAGCTTTAAAAGGAGTAGGACTTGAAAACAGAGCAGGACATAAACCTAATGAATTATCGGGAGGGCAACGTCAGCGGGTTGCAGTGGC
>JBMLRK010000197.1:0-17027 GCA_049241065.1 Spirosomataceae bacterium | reverse complement strand
ATTTATTTACAAAAAAATAAAAAATAATTAATTGCTCGTAAATACCTAAAGAGTAGCTTGTTAGATTCATTATTTTTATATATATTAGAGGTTCTGAAAAATATTTTCAGTTTTTTTGCCGCCTCGATTAGGATGGTAAAAAAAAAGCTCGTACTTTTGTATCACAATAAGATCGCAGGATGGAGCAGTAGGTAGCTCGTTGGGCTCAAATAGATGTTAATTGAGAATTTTAAATTTACTTGTTTGAAATTCATCACAATCAATTTGCAAATAGGGCTGCGTAGAAAGAAATTTTTACGTGATAATTTGTCAAATTCGGGGAACCCTAATAAGTATGGCAATCCCGAGCCAAGCCTCTGAAAAGAGGAAGGTGTAGAGACTGAATGGCAGATACCTTAACGATTAGGTCGAAGGTAAAGAGACAGTCCAGACCACAAAACCTTAAGTGGGTAGCGAAAGCTATAGTGGTAAGCATAACCCAAAGGTCACAGGTTCGAGTCCTGTTCCTGCTACAATGAGTAAAGCCAATTAGTTGTTCTCAACTGATTGGCTTTTTGTTTTTCGTTTCTTCTTTGCTACACACTACATGGATACTAAGCTGAAAGGTGATATTGCCGAACAAGCAGTAATTTTGCAAGCACTCAAAAATGCTTGGGGAGTTTTGAGACCGATTGGAGATAGACTTCCTTATGATTTAGTGCTAGATGTGGGACAAAGATTCATTAAAATTCAAGTAAAAAGTGCTTGGTTTGACGAGAAACGCCAAAATTATGTAGTGGATAATAGAAGAACAAAGACCAATCGCCGTGAAATGGTTAGAGAAAAATACGAACAATCGGATTTTGATTTTGCCATCATCTATCTTCAAGAAATAGCAGTTTTTTACATTATCCCAGTTGAAGTTTTTATTAGTTATAGTTCTGAAATTCACCTAGTAGAGGCGGAGAAAAGACAGCGAAAGCCAACTTCTGCCCAATTTCGTGAAGCATGGCATTTGTTAACAATAAATAACCAAACCCAATCAACGAATAAAGGATAAGCAATTCCAATGGAACAAATAAATCATAAAGCAGGATTCGTCAGTATTGTCGGGAAACCGAATGTGGGCAAATCTACCTTGATGAACGTCTTAGTGGGCGAACGTCTCTCTATCATTACATCAAAAGCTCAAACAACTCGCCATCGTATTATGGGGATTTTGAATGGGCAACATAACGGAACAGATTTTCAATTAGTCTATTCTGATACCCCTGGGATTATTTTACCCAAATATGAATTACACAAATCCATGATGACTTTCGTGCATAGTTCTTTGGAAGATGCCGATGTAATCTTGTTTGTAACCGATATTTTTGAACAGTACGATGAAGATGATGTGATTAATAAATTGGCACGCATTGACCACGTACCCGTATTATTGTTAATCAATAAAATAGATTTAGCGACTCCTGAGCAAATTGAAGAAAAGATTGCTCATTGGCGTGAACGTTTCCCGACTCAGGCAATTATTCCTATTTCTGCCTTGAAACAGGAAAACGTAGGCAAGATTTTTGATTCTGTTATTGAAGCATTACCAATTCACCCGCCTTATTTCGATAAGGAAGAATTGACCGATAAACCAGAACGATTCTTTGCTTCTGAAATTATTCGTGAAAAAATCTTCTTAAATTATAAAAAAGAAGTTCCTTATTCGTGCGAAGTTGTGATTACTTCGTTCAAGGAAGAAGAAAAAATTATCCGAATCGCTTCTGAAATTTATGTTGAAAGAGTTACCCAACGGGCTATCTTGATAGGTCATAAAGGCGAATCTATCAAAAAAGTAGGAACAGAAGCTCGTGAAGCAATGGAAAAGTTTTTTGGTAAAAAAGTGTTCCTAGAACAGTTTATCAAAGTAGAACCAGATTGGAGACAAAAAGCCCAAAAATTAAAATCATTTGGTTATAGTCAGGATTAAGGACTTAGTGGTAAATTGATTAAAATTATTGTAACTTGATTCGTAATAACCTTTATACAAAAAATCATGCAAAGTAATTTTAGAGAATGGACCTTAGATAAAATTGATGAAGCTTTTGGACTTCGGCAGGTATTTGAAATGGATACGCTGACCCAACTGATTACCTCGTCTTACGAATTGAATGATTTTGAAAAACAATATATTAGTACGCTTCAAGAACATTTTAAGTATGGTGGAGATGACTGGAACGAAGTAGAGTTAGAAAATAAATTTATCAGCCCAATGATTGTATTGGCTTTTAAACCTAACGAACGATACGCTTATTTTTTAGAGAGAGACCTTAGTGTTCAGATTGATAATTATGAGCTTTCAGGACGAGTTGATGGGCTGATAGCGACGGGTTTTAGAAATCCTAAAAAGCCGTACTTTTGTTTGAACAAGTATAAAAAGGGAACAGACCCCACAATGGATATTGCCAATGGAGACCCCAAAGGGCAGGCTTTAATTGCAATGCTGGCTGTCCAGCAATTGAACCATGACGATTCTTCTATATATGGCTGTTATGTCATTGGAAGAGACTGGTATTTTATGGTGTTAGAAAACAAGCAGTATAGCATTAGTAGAGATTATTCATGTGTGACACAGGAGGTTTTCGAAATTTATAAAATTTTGAAGAATTTGAATGCTAAGATTGAGGCTTTGGTGGGATAATCAAATAGGAGTGCTAGTTTTAAATTGTTGATGAATACTAATAGCAATAAACTCAATGAAATATCTGACACAAATTTTATCGATTGTTTCTATCTTCATTTGTTTGTGGTTATTGTTTCATATATCTACTGATTTTGTTGACATTGCTGCAACTAAAAATAGGTATTTAATTCGTTCTAAAATATTCAAAATGATAGAGCATGGTGATAATCTATCTATCGGAGAACGTTTTTATGAATACATACAAAATGGTCGTCGCCAAAGGGCTGAAATCGCAGTTTATAGAATTAAGTGGATAGCTGTCTTAATCGTTATACAGTTTTGTTTAACGATTTTAATCTATAAAAAACCTTTAAAGTAGTAGGTTACTAGAATTAATATCTGTGAGTCAATTTTTATTTTTGCTTTTAGCAAATCTGGTAAGATTATGAAGGAATGTGGAGTTAAAGATGCAATTCCTGTTCACTTTTCAAGAAAATACAACAGCATTCAAATTGCTGAATTAATAGAAGAATTTAAGGTTGAATTTCATTAAGAAACAAAACTTTATATACAAAATGAATGGCTTTATTCTAGTCGTTCTCTTACTCTACACCCCCTTAAAAGTATATTTTTATCAACGTAGAGGTGCTTGGATACTGAAATTGTCGTGGAGGATAATGTGAGTAAGTATTCAGGAAACAGCTCAAAACAAGTACAAAATGTCAAACATTGTTGCAATCGTTGGTCGCCCAAACGTGGGTAAATCAACATTTTTCAATCGTCTTATCGAGCAAAAGAAGGCGATTATGGACAACGTTTCTGGAGTTACTCGTGACCGTCACTACGGTTATGCAGAGTGGACAGGAAAGTTTTTTACCGTAATTGATACGGGTGGTTACGTTCACGGTTCTGAAGATACCTTTGAAGGAGCAATTCGTGAACAAGTAGAAATGGCAATTGAAGAAGCTGCCGTTTGTTTGTTTGTAGTGGATTGTTCAACAGGGATTACCGATTTGGACAAGGAATTTGCACAAGTACTTCGTCGCTCTAAAAAGCCTGTGTATATCGTGGCTAATAAAGCGGATACGTACGAAAAAGGACTTGCTGCGGTAGAGTTTTATGAGTTAGGCATGGGCGAACCATATCCGATTGCAGCAGAAAGTGGCTCGGGTACTGGTGATTTATTGGATGCAGTCGTAAGTCATTTCCCAGAAGAAGGAATTGAAAATCCAAATGCGGAGATTCCTAAAATTGCGATTCTTGGAAAACCAAACGTAGGAAAGTCTTCATTCTTGAATGCCTTATTAGGTAAAGATAGAAGTATTGTAACAGATATCGCAGGTACAACCCGTGATGCAATTGATAATCATTATACCTTATTTGGTAAAGAATTTATCATTACAGATACCGCAGGGATTAGACGTAAAGCAAAAATTGACGATAACATCGAATACTATTCGATTTTACGTTCAATCAAAGCAATGGAAGAATGTGATGTTGCTGTAGTTATCATTGATGCAACAACGATTGACATTCAAACTGGTTTGCAAGCACAAGACATGAACATCGTTTCGATGGCTGATAGAGCTAAAAAAGGGATGGTCATCATGGTTAATAAATGGGATTTGGTAGAAAAAGATGCGATGACCTCGAAGCGTATTGAAGATGCGATTCGTGCGAGAATGGCACCTTTAAATTATATGCCAATCATCTTTACTTCAGTGTTGGAAAAACAACGTATTTTCCAAGCAGTTGAAAAGGTATTGGAAGTGTATGAGAATAAGACTAGAAAAATTGCTACGTCTAAGTTGAATGATGTGATGTTGAAGGTTATCGACAATTATCCACCACCAGCTTGGAAAGGTAAGCACATTAAAATTAAATACATTACTCAATTGCCAACTCGTGCTCCATCGTTTGTATTGTTCTGTAATTTACCACAGTACATCCGTGAAAGTTATCAGCGTTATTTAGAGAACCAAATGCGTGAACACTTTGACTTCAATGGCGTACCGATTCAATTGTTTTTCCGTAAAAAATAAGATACCCATGCAAATGATTTTAGCAACTTCTTGGCTCGCTTTACTCACTCTTCGGAACTGAGGATGGCTTCTTGTGCTAAATGACTTTACGCTAGTAAGAGACCTTTCTCCTGTGAGAAGGGTCTTTTTTGTTTTAAAACCTAATGCTTAATCAAATGAAATCAAAATTCTTAGTTGGAGCTATCTTGGTCTTTCTTGGTGCTGTATTTTTTGCAGGGAAAGCCATTTTAGTACGGTATAATTTTATCCATTATCATGCAGATGCCGTTTCCTTACTGGCATTAAGAATGTTATTTTCTGCTCCTTTTTATCTCGTAATTCTGTTTTTTCAAAATAGAAAACAGGAAGATGTGCCCAAGCTAAGTAGGAAGGAATGGATTTGGATGTTACTGATTGGTTTAGTGGGTTATTACCTAGCTTCTATTTTTGATTTCTGGGGTTTGAGCTACGTTACCGCTGCCATCGAACGAATTGTACTGTTTGTTTATCCAACGATTGTGGTGATTTTATCGGGTATTTTCTTAAATAAGAAGATTCAAAGAATACAATATCTAGCGTTAGTTATTACGTACATTGGAGTATTTATTGCCTTCATTCCAGATTTACAGATTGGGATGCAAAAGAACGTAATCATTGGTGCATCATTGGTCTTTTTGAGTGCCTTTACTTATGCCTTGTATTTGATGGGAAGTGGGGAGATGATTCCAAGAGTAGGGCCACAGCGTTTTACGTGTTATGCCATGTTGATTTCAACGGGGATGGTCGTAATCCATTATTGGGTCAGTGTGGGACATGGATTGTTTAGTTTACCAATGGAGGTTTACGGCTTATCTATCGTAATGGCCATTTTTACAACGGTGATTCCTTCGTTTATGATTTCGGAAGGTATTCGTCGAATAGGTTCTTCTAATGCGTCAATCATTGGTAGCATTGGCCCTGTCGCTACCATTGTAATGGCTTCTTCTTTCTTAGGAGAAAAAATTAATGTATGGCAAGTAATTGGAACTATAATTGTATTAGGAGGCGTATTGATGATTTCGTGGAAGGGGAAAAAGTAGGAAAATTTATCCATAAAAAAGGGGCTACTTTATCGTAAAGTAGCCCCTTTTTTATGCAAACTATATGTTATCTATTCGTAATGATTCTCTTTGTAACATCAAAACCATCCGCTTTACAACGTAATAAGTAAGTACCAATTGGTTGAGCTGTTAAATCTACAGGAGTCTTAGTTGTAAGACTTGCAAATGTTTTAGACCAAATGATTCTACCAAATAAGTCATAAATTGAAATTTCAACGTTTTTCAAATTATCCAATGCTTCAACTGTAAATGCTCCATTGCCTGGGTTCGGATAGATTGATAAACCTCTGAAATCAGGATCTTCTTTAAATGTGAAAGGAGCTACATAATTTGAATAGCAAACTAGTTGATTTGTTGGAGCAGGAACGGTATAAATAATTTGTCTTCTCGCAATGTAGTCACCATATTTAGATACCTTCACACTTGCAGTCGTTACAGTAGCATTATTAACATCTGTAACAATAGTACCGCCATATTTCCATTCGTAGTTTCCTCCATCAGGGAAGTTTACCGCTTTTAAAATAAACGTACCATCTTTTGTGATTGTCGCTCCAGAAGCAACTACGTCAGGGTTTTCTTTTACCAATACCGTTAAGATTGCTGATTTCAGCGAGGTACAAGCATTGCCATCAGTATATTTCTGAGTAGCTACTGCTGTGTAATCACCAGATTTTTTAACAGCACTTAATACTTTTCCAACAGTTCCATCGCTCCAAGTTACTTCAAAATTACTGGTAGCAATCATGTTTACACTATTCAATTTAGAATAATCAACGTTATCTCTTGTACAGAAAATAGCGATTGATTTTCCTCCGAAATCTGCTCCATCAAATGTAACTGTTGGTGCAGCAGGTAAAGGAAGTACCGTGATTGTTACTACATCAGATGTTGGTGAAACACAACCACGAGGGTCTATTACCACAACACTATATTTGTCGGAAGTTTTAGCTGTAATGGCTTTTGAAACTTCCGTTGTACTCCATTTGAATTTAGTTAACTCTCCATTTGTTAAATCAGATGCTTCTAAAGTAGCTGTTCTGTCAGCACAGAATGTCGTTTTGCCATCTCCCTTAACTGTTACTGTTGGTTTTGCTGGAAGAGCGTAAACCGTTACCGTAACTGCATCCGATTTCGGAGAAACACAACCGTTTACATCTTTTACCGTTAATGAGAACACGCCACTTTTCGTAACATCGATGCTTTTTGTAGTACTTAAATTACTCCAAGAATAAGATAACTCAGGTGAAGAAGTAAGTGTTACAGAGAAACCATCACAGAATGACGTTGCTCCACTTGCTGTAACCACAGGTTTAGCTGGCAAAGCATTTACTTTAATCGTAGTCGCTGCTGACTTATCAGAAACACAACCGTTGATGTCAATTGTTTGTACTGTATAGGTAGCTACTTTGTTTATTCCTGCAATAATACGGTTGCTACTTCCATCGCTCCACAAGTATTTTAAACCAGCACTTGAAGTTAGGCTCAAGGTATCACCTTGACAAATCGTTGCGTTTACTTTAGACGAAGTGATTGTTGGAGTAACTGGTCTTGTATAAACTGTAATGGTTACGGTATCTGACGTCGGAGAAATACATCCATCTTTACTGTACGTTTGAACAGCGTATTTACCAACTGCCTTAATACCTGCAATTGAAGCAGTGGTAGCTCCCGTATTCCATTTGTAAGCAGATGCAGTCGTTGATCTTAATGTTAGTGTATCTCCTTGACAAATTGCGGCACCTTTTTTAGATGCAGTGATGATTGGTTTTGGCGAAGCTTCTAATGCTCTAACTTTATAAACATCAGATAATGACGAAATACAAGTTTGACCTTCTTGAACGTAAACAGCTTGAACTTGCGTTGACGCAGATACTTTAACATTTTTGATTGAATTTGTTTTAACTGTATCTTGCTTTATGCCATTTATAAACCAATTATAAGTAAAATTGCTAGATCCTGAACGAGTACTTGATGCACTTAGGTTTGTTGATTTGTCTCCACAGAAAGTAGAATCACCAGTAATCTTTGGTTTCGACGGATTCTCTAAAATATTGACATAAACGGGTGCTGAATATCGAGTAACGTTTGGACACTCAAGTGCATAAACCTCCAAAGAATAGTTTCCATTTTCATACGTTGTGAAAGAAGAAGCTCCTTGTCCTTGTTGAACAACCGTATGGTTAATAGCTGTAGTACCTGGACTTTTAAGCCATCTGTAAAAATATGATGAATTTGTCTCGCTTGCTTGGAGTTTTACAGGTTCTCCAAAACATTTGACCGTGTACTTACTATCGCCGTTTGCCGTTATGGTAGGTACAGTAGGAACTGCCTTAACATACTTTGCAAGAACAGGTGCTGAAGGTAGGCTTTCTCCATCGCCATCTGAACAAGTAACATAAACAGTCTTATCAGATGTAATAGGCATGAAGAAAGGGTTTTTTCCCTCTGCAAGCATGGTGCCATTTGAATCATACCATTTTGGGTTTCTACCATCACAGCCACTTGCAAGAAGCTTGACAAAACTTGTTGGGTCATTAGCAAACTGATACCCGCAAGACTCTGGCTCTGCACTTATAATTTTAGGCGGAGCTGGTACAGCAATTGTGCTTGATTTTTTAGGTATTCTGTCATCATTTACTGATGAAGTATTTGCCCACGAAAATAGCGATGAAGCTAATAACAAAAGAGCAAAAAAAGATTTCTGAGTAATGGTGCTCATAGGGTATATGATTAGAGAAAAAGTTTAGGTTAAGATCAAAATCCGAACACATGAATAATTCTTAAAACTAAAATATCTCAATTGAACAGCCGTACTCCACTGCATCAGAGTTTTTAGTCAGGTAAATTTAATCTAAGAAAAGCGATTAACCATAGAAAAGTTTTTAAAGTTTTTATTCGGTTTTAAAAAAAGTAAGTTTCTGCTATTTCGATAGGATAAGATTTGCCTGAATTAGCGACTTTTATAGAATATTTGTAACTTTCTTGACGTTGTTACGGTTATCTTTTTGTTAAAATACGGCTTATTACAGAAATAGGTTCAAAAAATGAGTACTGAAAATAAAACATGATGGAGAGTCAAAATAAATTATTTCCTATATTTTTAAAGTTAGAATCGCTTAACTTATTGATTGTTGGTGGAGGAAATGTCGGATTAGAAAAATTGGCGGCTGTATTAGTCAATAGTCCAGAGGCAAAGGTGACGGTTGTTGCAGGAATGTTCCGTCAGGAATTGTTAGATTTTGTAAAGGATTATCCTCAGGTAATTTTACAAGAACGTAATTTTGAATGGGCTGATTTGGAGGAGAAAGATGTGGTAATTTTGGCAACAGATAGCCCTACCTTACATGCTCGTATAAAGGAGGTTGCCGCTAGTCGACATTTGTTATGTAACGTAGCGGATACCCCGCATCTATGTGATTTTTATTTGGGGTCAATTGTTCAGAAGGGGGACTTGAAAATTGCCATATCAACCAATGGCAAATCGCCAACGATGGCCAAACGAATGAGGGAGTTCTTGGATGATATTATACCGAGTGATATTCAAACATTATTAGAAAATTTACGTGAAATTAGAAAATCTATTAAGGGCGATTTCCAAGATAAAATCAGAATTCTTAATGAAGTTACATCGTCGATGGTTTCTAAAAAATAGTATTGGCATTGGGCTATCTCTGGTAGGTTGTTTTGTGCTATTTTCGTGTTCAGAAAATACACCAGCAAAGGAGGTAAGCCCTGCGTTTTACTATTGGAAAACAAACTTTCAACTTTCATCACGTGAAAAAAAGATACTTGTAGCTAATCGTGTAAAAGTAATTTACGTTAAATTTTTTGACGTTGATTGGGATCCCATTTCTCATAAACCTATTGCTAAAGCTTTGGTGACAAAATCTTCGCCCATTCCTGTTGGAACGAAGATTATTCCCGTCGTATATATCACTAATCAAACTTTATCGAACTTAACGAAGCAACAAGTACTAATGCTTGCTGAACGAATTGCTCAACGAGTACATGAGCTTCAAGTAACTACTTTTGGACTGAATGAGCCAGGGGTTAAAGAACTACAAATAGATTGCGATTGGACAAAGTCAACAAAGCGAAACTATTTTTCTTTATTAACTCATTTGAAGTCTAAAACGTCGTCTTTGTCTGCTACAATTCGCTTGCATCAAATTAAATACAGTACCATCACAGGAGTACCTCCAGTTCACAGGGGAATGTTAATGAGTTACAACATGGCAGACTGGAAACAGCTCGGGAATGATAATTCAATCTATGACCCTGCGGTATTAACGAAATATATTGATGAACTAGACCGTTATCCTCTTTCTTTAGATTTAGTGATGCCATTGTTCCACTGGGGAATCGTTTATCGAAATAATCGTTTTTTGTATTTCATCAATAATTTGAGCGAGAAAGACTTATTGGGCAAAGCTTTGCCTCTTAGTTCGCTCAACAATCACCAATTTATGTTGCTCAAGGATACTCATGCTTTGGGAATATCACTTCGTAAAGGCGATGTAATCAAGATAGAGGAAGTACCTTTTGATAACCTTTTGAAAGGAAGTGCTTTATTAAGTAAAAAAATCTCGAATCAAAAACTTACATTTGCCTTATATCATCTCGATCCGTCCAGTTTAGCTCTTTATTCCAATGAACAAATTTCACAACTATTTCAGATTGTCAAGTAAGTCTGCTAAGATTTTAGCCATCTTCACACTTCTTGCGTGTGGCCCAGGTATGGCTGACTACGATGAATTCCTGAGTTTTTTTATGCCCGAAAGTAGCCATACACAGGCTGGCGACAAACGTTATTATCTATCGAATAGCTTTTTTTACGATGAAGATAATTATGACGATACCCTTGATGTGGCTAAACAAGTCAATCAGAAGGCTTGGAGTGACTATTGTAAAGGAAACGTTTCTGGAAAGAATATCCTTTCGTCGCTTTATGACACGGGACAATCCTTGCAAAGCTATTTAAAGAAATCAAAAAATACAGAAGCACTTGATTATTTGGCGTATGCAAAAGAGCTTGACGCAACGGTTTCAGCAAGTGAAGACTATTTATCCGAATCGACAGTAGATACGCTTGCTTTAGAACAATTGGCTACAAAGCCATTAGCTCTCGCTGCGATAACGAAAGACCCTTTCATAAAAGAACGTTATCTATTCCAAGCTATTAAGGCAGTAGCTATGCAAGGAAATTGGCAAGAGGTGATTGGAATCTATCAAAAAAATATACTTCCGCTTAAATCAAAAACTTATATATCTGATTGGGCTTTGTCTCGAAAAGCAGGGGCAGAACTCATGTTAGGGGATTCTGTACAGGCATTTTATGATTTTGCTCAAGTGTTCGACCGCTGTCCTTCCCGCAGAAGAGAGGCTGATTTGAGTATTCGTAGTCGTGGCATTGGTTTTCAGGAAGGGGCTTTGCGTTTGTGTCGCAGTAATCACGAAAAAGCAGCCGTGTATGCTTTTAATGGCATACGAGATGGGGTAGAGGGTTTAGATGCCCTAGAACAAATTGTTGCTCTTGAACCAGCGAACTCGCTTGTTGAATTATTGATGGCGAGAGAAATCAATAAAAATGAGCGTTTTTACTATAAGCAAACAAGCTTTTGGGGAGAAGAACCTGATGAAGCGCTAGTGAAGGCTAATAAAAGCAAAGCATTAACCTATTGGGACAAATTACAAGCATTTACGGAAAAATGTATTGATAACCCTGTTTTGCCGAATAAAGCTTATTGGCTTACGGCTGGCTCATACTTGGCATATATTGAGCAAGATTTTTCGAAAGCAAATGAACTACTTAGTAAAGCGAAAGCACTTAATCCAGCAAATGAGGGTCTTAAAAAACAATTGTTGATTCAGGAATTATTGCTGACGGTCAATCAAAATGCGACAATTACCCCTGCTTTAGAAGATAGTCTGGTGCCATTACTAGAAAAGTTTCGTAAACCGAACGACTTCAGAATGAGTAATGCCTTTACGGAAGCATGTAAGTTGCTTACGAACAAGTATTTACAAAAAGAGCCAGTAGAAGAGCAAAAATCAAGCGGTTGGTTCTCTAGTTGTTCTTCTAAAAAAGAAGAAGACAAAAGCTCCATTCCTTTTGCCACTGCAAAAGCCTATCTTTTGTCCGTGATGAATACTTATCAGGTAAATTCAAGTTTAGAATATGGCGGTTATATGTCGCAAGGAGATATGTATGTCATTGAGGATACGACTTCTATGGCTACAGTACAAGCGGTGATTGCTTATTTTGAAGCAAAAGATAAAACGAAAATGGATGAACGTTTCCAGCAACTATGTGGCTTTGATGCAGATTTTCTTTACACACTTTTGGGAAGAAGGGCTTTAATTGAACATAATTATGCTGTTGCGGCTCAAGCTTGGGCAAAAGTTAATCCATCGGTGTTTAAGGATGAATTGTGGACGACTTGCTTTAAAAAAGATCCTTTTATGATTTCGCCTAAACAAGCTAAGAAAGCGATGAACCCTTATACTCCGAGTTCATTTGCGGCACAACTAAATACCTTGAGTGAGCGATTGAAAACTAATCCAGCGGATACAGAGGCTGCTTATTTATTGGCCTGTGGAGAATATAATCTATCCTATTGGGGCAATGCTTGGGTGATGACTAAACGTGGACGTAGCAGTAGTGAAATATCAATCTACGGTCAGCGTGATAAAAAAACGTATGAGGCTGATTATTACACGGCCATCAAAGCCAAAAACTATTTCGAACAAGCAATGAAATCGTCTGATAATGAACTTGCAGCGAAAGCGTGTTATGGACTTGCTCTTTGCGAGTCGGCTAGTTATGCCATGTTCGCAGACTTGCAAGAACAAGGCGAATCTGAAGAATATGAAGTATTCCAGCAACGGATCGAAAGAAAACGATTTGACAATACTTACACCTCAGCATTTTCGTTATTGAAAGGTAAGTTTGCTGCAACTAAGTTTGAGGATGAAATGTTGAAAGAATGTAGTGATTATCGTCATTTTGTAAAGGGACATTAAAATGTAGCATTTTTTTGTTGTTCTTCGATAAAGAAATTGCTGATACATTAGGGGGTGTTGGAAAATCAATTCTGTTTTTGTTATTTTACGTTACTCATTTTAACATTGATTCCTCCTAAGTGATTGATGGAAGTTTACCAATTAAACATAATCTTAGATTAATATGAAAAAAGTCTTGCTTTTTTTAACCCTATTGAGCCTTGGTAGTTGCCAAAAAAAGGTCTATTTGACAGGTTCTTTGATGCACGATATTCAAGAACAAGAATTGGATATTTCTCGTATTCAATTTTATAACGATAATCCATTATACTTGGAGCGAGAAATTCCTGCAAGTGAAGCAAATGTTAAGGCGGGTAAAGTTGTTTTTAAAAGCGGACGTTATATCCAACGTATTTCTTTAGAAAAAAATACGCCAGGGAAAATTCAGCGTGAAGAAAACGGACAGTTTTTGCTTTCATTTGAAAAAAATACGCCTGAAAATACGCTTAGATTTGCCCCAATCCCAGGTGAAAAAGGAGAGTTCTTTTATCAACTGGTGGATAAAACGGGAAATCCATCTTTTTCAAGAATTGATTATGAAGACAATCGTTATCTAGTTATTTACAAAAAACCAAGAATTCGCTTAATGCTTTCTAAAAAAGTATTCAACAAGTTGAATGTTAAAATTAGAAAAATTGGGGGCAATAATGTAAATAAATAATAAATAGAAATTGTACTATTTTGAGAGTCTATGGAAACTTAAATTCCTTAGACTCTTTTTTTTGGTTAATGTCGTGTATTTGGCTAAAAATATCTATTTTTACTAAATAGATATCCTCAAATTAGCAGTTTGTAGATAGATGAATACACCTAAGTACATAGTATAATCCTTACAATAAGCTCATTAATTGGTAGTTATTACGTACTAGTATGAGCATCATAATAAATTAAACGATGAAAAAAAGTTGTATTTGTCTAGCTAAGATTACAACGCTCTATTTGGTGTTTTTTCAAATGTTAGTCGCTTTTGTAAGTGCTGGTAATAGTCCAACAGCTACAAAAATGAGAGTAAATCCTAAGGGGGAAAAAAAACTCTATGGAGTAACTGCCCATTTGTCTGATGAAGGAGAAATGTTGAGAGTTAGAGCTGAAAACTTGGTAGATGCAGAGATTATGCTTTGTACCGTATCTGGAATGGGTGTACCTTGCGAAATTGTACATAAAAGTCATACGGAAGCCATTATATGGCCAGTATATCCTCTATTATCAGGAGAATATATTGTGAAAATTAGAAGTAATTCAGACGAAAAACGATTTAGAATATCCATCAAAAAAGTGGAAAAAATGTTTTAGTAACAATAGTTCTTCTTATCATGTAGGGGTTAAATTCAGCTTTACAGAACTTATCTAAAAGGCTTATAGCTAAATTTATGATTTCTGATTTCGGAAAAAATAGTTAATTTCACATAATAGAGATGTAAGGAAACAGGGATTAAGCCTGTTTTTTTTATATCAAAAAGTATTGTATGCGTGCATACTATTGTGTGTTCCATACCCTTTTCCCACTTTTTAATTTATACGTATATGAAAGCAGAGAAAACAGTTGATCATCACATTAAATCAGGGTGGCATGGCATTAGTCGGATGTATAATTTATATGCTGCTCAATTTGATATGACGATGGCGATTGGCTATGTCTTGTTAAACATTGACAAAAATGGAACGCCCGCTACCAAAATTGCTCCCGCTTTAGGATTAGAAGCTCGTAGTCTTACTCGCATTCTGAAATCATTGGAAGATAAAAAGTGGATTGAGCGGGTAGCAGATAAAGACGACCGCCGTGTTGTAAATGTTTTTTTGACTGAATTAGGTGTTAAAAAGCGAGAAGAGGCTAAGCAAGGTGTTTTACTTTTCAATAAGCTCGTTTATGAAAAAATTGGAGGCGAAAAACTCGAAGTTTTCTTTGATGTGATGAAACAAATCAATGAAATTGTTGATACAGAAACAGTTAATTACAGAAACGACCAAATAGAGCTTAGCCTTTCTGGAAATGACGAATTGGCTAATTTGTAACTATTTTTATACTTTTTTGAATTATTTTAAATGTTATGCTTGCATAACATTTTTTTTTTGTGTTAACTTTACTAAGTCTTCATTTTGCTACAACAAATTAACACAGAAGTATTATGGCACTCACTGAAAGTAAAGTATCCATCAAAGGTGGAGAGTTCTTGATAAAAGATATGGAAGCCGCTCATATTTTTATTCCCGAAGAATTTACAGAAGAGCAACAAATGATTGCTCAAACTTGTCTGGATTTTCTTCGTACTGAAGTGCATCCTCGATTGGATGAAATTGACTACGCCAAAGACAATAGTCTCATGGTTTCGTTATTGGATAAAGCTGGAGAATTAGGATTGCTTGGAACGGCTGTTCCAGAAGAGTATGGTGGTTTTGGAATGGATTTCAACACCTCTTTACTCGTAGCTGAGGCGGTAGGAGCAGGGCATTCCTTCTCGGTGGCTTTGTCTGCGGACACGGGTATTGGTACATTACCCATTTTATATTACGGAACAGAAGAACAGAAACATAAATATTTACCTTTGTTGGCTTCGGGTGAATGGAAGGCTTCTTATTGCTTGACAGAACCAGACTCGGGTTCGGATGCTAATTCGGGGAAAACGAAAGCCGTTTTGTCGGAAGATGGACAGCATTATATCATCAACGGACAAAAAATGTGGATAACCAACGGTGGTTTTGCGGATTTGTTCATTGTTTTTGCCAAAATTGATAACGATAAATCGCTGACGGCTTTTATTGTAGAAAAAAGTTTTGGTGGTATTACCATGAATGCCGAAGAGCGTAAAATGGGAATCAAAGGGTCTTCTACTCGTCAGGTATTTTTTAACGACTGCAAAGTGCCTGTCGAAAATATGCTTTATACCCGTGAAGGAGGTTTCAAAATTGCAGTGAATATCCTCAACATTGGGCGTATTAAGTTGGCATCTGCCGTAATTGGAGCATCTAAACAGGTAACTTCGCAGGCGGTGAACTATGCCAATGAGCGTAAACAATTCGGAACATCTATCAGTAATTTTGGAGCAATCAAACACAAAATTGCGGAAATGACTGCTCGAACCTTTGCTTCAGAATCAGCTTGTTATCGAGCAGGACAAAATATCGACGATGCCACAGTTGATTTATTGGCTTCTGGGATGGATTCTGCACAGGCAAAGTTAAAAGCAGTTGAGCAATTTGCCATTGAATGTGCCATTATGAAAGTTCATGGTTCGGAAGTGTTGGATTATGTGGTGGACGAAGGAGTTCAAATCTATGGAGGTATGGGCTTTTCGGCAGAAGCACCGATGGATAGAGCCTACCGAGATTCAAGAATCAACCGTATTTTTGAAGGAACGAATGAAATCAATCGTTTACTCTCGGTTGGTACTATCGTGAAAAGAGCCATGAAAGGAGAGTTGAATCTAATGCCCGCAGCAATGGCAGTAGGTAAAGAAATTATGGCGATTCCTGATTTTGGGGTAGAGGAGGAAGATGGAATTTTAGTAAAAGAGAAAAAGGTAGTTAAAAACATGAAGAAGGCAATCTTGATGATAGCAGGAGCGGCACTTCAAAAATATATGACAGCCTTTGAAAAGGAACAGGAGTTAATTATGAATTTGGCAGATATGTTAATTGAAACCTACATTGCCGAAACGACCTTGTTGCGTGTTGAAAAACTGATTGGAATGCGTGGGGCTGAGGCATGTAGTTTACAACAAGATGCCGCTATGGTTTATTTGCATGGAGCCGTTAACAAAACAAACAATGCAGGTCGGGAAGCGATTATGGCTTTTGCCGAAGGAGACGAATTGCGAGTGATGTTAATGGGCTTGAAACGCTTTACTAAAATAGAGCCACTGAATTTGAAAGATGCTCGTAGAAGACTTGCAGACGCAGCGATTGAAAAAGGAGGATATTTGTTTTAGTAATTGATTTATTAACCTGTTTAAACTTTCGTAGAACCACGTGCGTAAGCAATGAATATATACTGTTTGAGCGCAGCGAGTTTATATATTCTTGAATTTTTTGTTACTTTTTGTTTCAAGACAAAAAGTAAGGCTAAGAATAAATCAAAGAATAGTATTTTTTAGAAAGTTTAAATAGCTTCAATATGAAAGGGGCTTCGTCTTTTATGACGAAGTCCCTTTTTGTGTTTCAAGAAAATAGCAAGGAGTAGTAAATAAGGTAAATATTTTC
>JBMLRK010000196.1:10764-15934 GCA_049241065.1 Spirosomataceae bacterium | reverse complement strand
GAAGAAGAGGAAGAAAAGTAACAATTCTCACAAAATCCCTACCCAATATAATGTTGGGTGGGGATTTTTGTTTGAAGAATATATAGTATAATACATTGTTAATCAGTAGGATAGTTTTTTGATATAAAATAAGTTTGTGTTTGCTGTATTGGGAAGTTTAGAAAGAATAGTACGTTCGGCCCAGACCAAATAGGAATTATTCGTAAACCCTTTAAACTGTACATTTTCCTGAATTTTATCCGTTTGACTATCTAATACTTCATAAAGAACGCTGTTTTCTAGGTATTTCCCTGCTTTGATTCGCTGAAAATAAATATGTCCGTCGTTGATGTAGGCTACTCCAAGTTCATCTGAACTACGTTTGGCAATCTGAATAATTTCGGTTGCTCCAATCGTAACGACATCATCCACTTTCAAGCTATTTTCCCATAATACCTTGCCCGTACTATCCAGTTCCATAACCAAGACATGGCTAAAATGGTAATCTAAGGTGGTCGTTCCTATTTTTTGAACGAAAGCAGAATTTACCTCATTCACATTGTATTTGGGACTATAATAGTACATTTCTGCAACTAGCCAAAATCCTCCCTTGTCGTTGGGAAGGGGTTTATGAAGCAGGGTGTAGTAGTCAATTTTAGTAGGTTTTCCTTTTTCTTTTCGAGACTCAATACGTTCCTTTACTCTTTCTTGTCTTTTGGACGACATGAAATTAAAGAAGTTCGGTAGGGCATCATAAGGAATGAGGTGGTCAATCGGAGTGAGTGACGTATCTAACTCTTTTACAAAAACGCCCTTAGATTCCTTGTTTTTACAACTAGTAGAGACCCCACCAACAAGCCATTTTTTATGATTCGGAAAGTGGGCATAAACTCCTAAGCCATAATAGTTTTCGTTCGTTAAGTCATTGCTGAAAGTTCTCGTTTCTAAGAGCTTGTTATCATAACTAAGTCTTTTTACTACGAGATTACAATTCCTTCCTCTATTTTCTTGTAGAATCACCACGAGTTGATTTTCTTGTACATCTGCCGCAATGGAATTAATGACAAAGTGATTGTCGTAAAAACCAGAAGGATAGGCAAAGGATTTATCGAAAAAACTAAAACTTACCAGCACAGGTTTGTCATTGTCGCTTCCAGCTAAAAATGCTTTGTTATCTAGGACTACAAAACCTGAAATTTCCATCATATTAGGCATTTCTGCCTTAAACCATTCCGTTTCACCATCAAATAAACTCAATCGGAGTATGGCAATTTGTTTGCTTTTAGCTTCGTTAAAAAGCCAAAATACGTAATGCTCATTTTTGAAAGTCGATTTTATTTCTAAAAAACGATCCACTTCCACGTTTGTCTTCCATTTAGTTTGTAGAAGCGTATCTAACGAATAGCACTCCCAAAAGTCATATTTTTTACCTAGGTCGTGGTCATTTTCCACAACGACTAAAGCACCTTCATTTAGTAAAGGAATAACATGATATTCTTGATATTTCGACGGATTTTTGGTGAGTTCGAAGGTCGGGCCTTCTTTGAATTGAGCAGTAGCATATAGTGAAATCAAGCACCAAACTAAGGTGGATATGTAAATTTGGATAGATGGTTTTTTCATGGATTTTCAACGCTGTTAAGTCAGTTTTATCTACTTAAAGATACCGATTATTGTTTTTTAGTAAAAGAAAAAAAGAGGAATTAGGGCAAAAGAATGATTAAGAACGGATTTTGGCTAATTTTGCAGACTAGAATCATAAGCAAATCCATTTATTAGGGCATGAATATCGAAAAAATACTACAAGACTGTATTAGAGAGGCATTAAAAGCTGCCTTCGACGTAGAAGAAACAACGATTACGTTACAATTAACCAAAAAGGAATTTGAAGGTACTTATACCTTTGTGGTATTCCCTTACGTAAAATCGCTTCGCAAATCACCTGTCGAAATTGGGAATGCTTTAGGAAATGCCTTGGTAGAAAAAGCGGCTGATGTAGTAAAGGGTTTCAACGTGGTGCAGGGCTTTTTAAATATTGTTATTGCTGAAAATGTTTGGTTTGACGTATTCAAAAGTATTGCAGAAGATGCTTCTTTTGGTACATTAACCGCAAAAGAAGAAACGGTTATGGTGGAATATTCTTCACCGAACACGAATAAACCACTTCACTTAGGACACCTTCGTAACAACTTTTTGGGTTTTTCAGTCGCTCAAATTTTAGATGCGAATGGCTATAACGTAGTGAAAGCAAACTTGGTTAATGACCGTGGAATTCATATTTGTAAGTCGATGTTGGCTTATCAAAAATTTGGTGCAGGAGAAACACCTGAATCTTCTGGGATAAAGGGTGACCACTTGGTTGGAAAATATTATGTGGAGTTCGATAAGCATTATAAAGTCGAAATTGAAGCCTTAAAAGCACAAGGACTTTCGGACGATGATGCTAAAAAACAAGCTCCTCTTTTAATTGAAGCTCAAGAAATGCTTTTGAAATGGGAGCAGGGAGACGAAACCGTAGTCAGTCTTTGGAAAAAAATGAACGATTGGGTGTTTGAAGGCTTTGCTAAAACATACCAAACAATGGGCGTAAGTTTTGAAAAAACTTACAAAGAATCAGAAACCTATCTATTAGGAAAAGATACTGTAACAGAAGGATTAGCCAGTGGTGTTTTCTACCAAAAAGAAGACGGTTCTGTCTGGATTGATTTAACAGATGAAGGTTTAGACCAAAAATTGGTGCTTCGTAAAGATGGAACGTCGGTTTATATTACTCAAGATATGGGTACGGCTGATTTGAAATTTAAGGACTTCCAAATCTCAAAGTCGATTTATGTCGTAGGTAATGAGCAAGATTACCATTTTGAGGTATTATTCAAAATCCTAAAAAAATTAGGTCGTCCGTATGCCGAAGGTTGTTATCACCTAAGTTACGGGATGGTAGATTTGCCTTCTGGCAAAATGAAGTCTCGTGAGGGAACGGTGGTTGATGCCGATGATTTAATGCAAGAAATGGTAGATACCGCTCGTGAACGTACCAACGAATTGGGTAAAATTGATGGCTTTACACCAGAGGAAGCAACAACTCTTTATCGTACCTTGGCAATGGGGGCATTAAAATACTTCTTGCTAAAAGTAGATCCGAAGAAAAGAATGTTGTTTAATCCTGCGGAGTCAATTGATTTTCAGGGAAATACAGGGCCGTTTATTCAATATACGTATGCTCGTATTTGTTCTATCTTACGTAAGGCAGCTCAAAATGGGGTAGAAGTGACAGGTACAAGTTCGTATGCAAGTTTACACGAAGCAGAACAAGAGGTTATTTTCTTGTTGAGTCAATATCCTGTGAAAGTAGCAGAAGCGGGTCGTGAATATTCGCCTTCGGTAATTGCTCAATATGTGTACGATTTAGCGAAAACCTATAACCGTTTCTATAACGAAGTAAACATCTTTAATGAACCAGATGCGGAGGCCTTACAATTTAGAATTTCATTCTCTGCGGTAGTCGGTGAAACAATTAAGAAGGCAATGGCGTTATTAGGAATAGATGTACCTAGCAGAATGTAATCATGCGTAAAATAAGTATCATTGTCATTTTAATCTTAATAACAACTATGTTACTCAACTTCTTGAAAATCGGGTCTGTGATTGGAATGCTAACCATTCCTTTTATGAAAGACCAAATCGAAAGTCAACCTGTAGGTGTTGAAATTTCAGCCAAACAATCACTTTATGACTTCAAAGTGAAATCCTTAGATGGTAAAACGGTTGATTTATCTGTTTACAAAGGCAAAAAAGTAATTATTTTGAACACTGCTTCAAAATGTGGATTCACTCCACAGTATGCTGACTGGGAGAAATTCTACGAAGAAAATAAAAGCAAAGTCGTAGTTTTAGGCTTCCCGTCGAATCAATTTGGTGGACAAGAGCCTGGAGCAGATTCAGAAATTGCGGCATTTTGTCAGAAAAACTATGGCGTGAATTTCCCGATGTTTTCTAAAGTAGATGTAAAAGGAGAAAGTAAGTGTGAACTTTACAAATGGTTAACAACGAAAGAACTAAACGGATGGAACGAAAAAGAACCATCTTGGAACTTCTGTAAGTACTTAATCAACGAAAAAGGAGAGTTAGTAAACTTCTTCGCTTCGGGAGTAAAGCCAACTAGCAAAGAGTTTTTAGACGCATTGAATAAATAAGTTTAATATATTAGCATCAATTTGGAAACCTATCTGACAAAGCTGTTGGATAGGTTTTCAAATTAGTAACCATTATCTCGCATGAAACATTGGATTTCCGCTGCACGTCCTCGTACATTGCCTCTTGCCTTATCAAGTATTTTAATGGGTAGTTTCTTAGCTGCTGGACATCATTCTTTTTCTTGGACGATTTTTGCTCTAGCCGTTTTCACGACTACCTGCTTGCAAGTCCTTTCTAATTTTGCCAATGACTATGGCGATACCGTTAGCGGAGTTGACTCAGTAGAGCGTACCGTTGCTACTCGTGCCGTACAAACAGGGGCAATTACTCGGGAACAAATGACCAAAGCAATCATTCTGATGTCTGTTATCTCGTTTATATCAGGTTCACTATTGATTTATGAAGGGTTAAAAGACACCGATTCTCAAACGATTTTAGCCTTTTTTGGCTTGGGTGTTTTAGCTATTATTGCTGCTATCACTTATACGGTTGGCAAAAGACCTTATGGTTACATGGGGCTAGGAGACATTTCTGTATTGATATTTTTTGGTTGGGTAGGCGTACTTGGTACGTTTTATTTACATACGCATAGCCTCGATTGGATGAATCTTTTGCCCGCAAGTACCTGTGGATTATTTGCGGTAGGCGTACTGAATATCAATAACATTCGAGATATTGAGTCGGATATAAAAACAGGAAAAAACTCTATTCCTGTACGTCTAGGGAAAGCCAAAGCGGTTGTATATCATTGGTTTTTATTGGGCGGAGGATTCCTCTGTGCCGTACTTTATGCCTTACTCGAAACGAGTACGTTTGAGTGGTCGCATTGGTTGTTTATTGTCATTATTCCTTTGTTACTTAAAATTGGAATGGGCGTTCAGAAAGGACAAAAACCTGCTGATATTGACCCTTTCTTGAAAGTAATGGCATTAACGACTTTGTTGTTTGTGTTAACTTTTGGAATAGGTCAGCTTATTTAAGGCTCTTGGTTTAACGC
>JBMLRK010000196.1:0-10664 GCA_049241065.1 Spirosomataceae bacterium | reverse complement strand
AAAAAAGGCTTTTCTCGTTAAACGGGAAAAGCCTTTTTTATTTGGCATTAAACAAATTTTGCTTTTTTGTTTGCCATCATCTGGTCATAAACCAATTTGATAATTCCATCTTTTAGACCTACATCGGGTACTACAATGGATTTTGCACCAGCCCATCGCATTGCCGAAAGGTAGATTTCAGCCGCTGGTACAATCACGTCAGCACGGTCTTCATTCAAACGTAAAATATTGATTCGCTCGTTGTAAGAAAACGACGCAACATAGTCTTTTACACGAGTCAATTCAGTAATCGAAATGGAGGTTTCTGAATCTTGATTTTCGGCCATATCATACAGCTTACTAATGTTACCCCCTGTTCCGATGGCTGTAATTTTATCTGTTTTAAGGTCAATATGCTGTTCAATCCACGTCTTCATTTTCTCCCAGTCACTTTCCTTTTCTTTATGTTCTAACAAGCGGACAGAACCAATTTTAAAGGATTTTGAAGCGACTTTTTCTTTCTGCACATAAATATTTAGTTCAGTAGAACCGCCACCTACATCAATATGCAGATAGTTTTTGTTGGTTTCTAAAGAGCTAAGTACCACGTTATTAATTAATTCAGCTTCCTTCGTGCCATCAATCACATTGATTTTCATATCCAAAATCTTATGAATGCGAGTGATGACATCTTGTGCATTCCCCGCCTCACGCATGGCCGAAGTAGCACAAATCATATAATCTTTTACTTCGTGTAACTCAAGTAAAAGTTTGTAGGCGTGCATTAACTTGAAAATTCTTACTTCAGATTCAGGGCTAATCTGCCCTTCATTAAATACATCATGCCCCAAACGAAGGGCAAAACGTACGTATTCAACCTTTTTAAAGCTTACTTTTCCGTTGTTTTCCAATACACTAGAAATCTGCATTCGAGCAGCATTCGAGCCAATATCAATGGCGGCTATTTTCATAAATTTAGTGATAAATAATGGAAGTGTCTTTGATGTTTTCAAGAACACATCTAACTAATTCAGAATATCCTGATGTTCAATTTCTGGTGCTTTCGGCTGGGTAATTTACTTATTAAAAGTAAATCCGTTGCCTTCTTCATCAAAATCTAACTCCACACCAAGTAGGTACATTAAATGGTGTTTATTAATAATTAAATCAATATTATGCAGTTGGTAGGTTTCATCGTTGTCTTCTTTTTTGTCGAATCCAATAATATATGATGCACTACACGCACTACCTTTTAGTCCCACTCGTAGAAAATATCCTTCGGGTATTCCTTTGATAGACAGTGCTTTATTGATTTCTGTTAGGGCTTTTTCTGTAATACTAATGGGGGTAATGGCATTCAGTTTCATAAACTTATCGCATCCTTTTGCTTATTGACCAAAAGGAATTCGTTATTTTTGATGCTATATTGCAAATTTTTGACGGTATCGTATTATATCAGGTCTTGTTTTAAAACCCGAAAGTACATAATTGTTTATAAATTAACATCAAAAGTTTTTTAGATTTGACATATTTATTTAGATAATTGCAGTTTTATGGAAATAGTTTTGGATTTAATTAAAATAGTGATGCCAGCAGGTCTGGTGCTGTTCGCTATGTATTTAATGGTGAGTACCTTGGTTAAGAAAGAATTGATTCATCAAGAACTTACGAACAAAAAGGCAACGAATGAGACCATTTTGCCACTACGTTTACAAGCATACGAACGGATGTGTTTATTTTTAGAACGCATTTCTCCAAGCAACATCCTGATTCGTCTGAATGGCAGAGCGGCCACCGTAAATGAGTTTCAAGCATTGCTATTAAGTGAAATCAGAGAGGAGTTTTCCCATAACTTGGCACAACAAGTATATTTGAGCGATAATGCTTGGATGTTGGTTAAAAAAGCCATGAATGATACCGTTACCGTAATCAACTTGGCGGCAAACGAAGTCAAATCCGATGCCCCTGCGATAGAACTCTCGAAACAAATTTTTGAGATTCAACTCAAACAGCAACTTTATACAAGCGAAGAAGCCCTTTTGGTAGTCAAAGAGGAGGTTCGTTCCTTGTTTTTTTAATACGAAAACAATCAAATAAATTATGAAAACAAACAGACAACATCTTTTTAGTATCCCCGTCATTGTTGCCGCCCTAGGTTATTTTGTCGATATTTATGATTTACTACTTTTTGGTATTGTACGTGTCCCAAGTCTAAAAGATTTAGGGTTAAGTCCAGAAGAAATTTCAATCGTTGGTAAAAATATCATCAACTGGCAAATGGGCGGTTTACTTATCGGAGGGATTCTCTGGGGTGTTCTGGGTGATAAAAAAGGACGTTTATCGGTGCTTTTTGGCTCAATTTTAACCTATTCCATCGCTAACATCGCCTGTGGTTTTGTCCAAGACCCAACCACTTATTCCTTACTTCGTTTTGTAGCAGGTATCGGTTTAGCAGGAGAATTAGGAGCAGGAATTACGCTTGTTTCGGAAGTATTACCGAAAGAATTGCGTGCCATTGGTACATCGCTCGTAGCAGGAATTGGGCTTTTGGGTGCGGTGGTTGCGTATTTTACCGTTGAACTTTTTGGTGATTGGCGTTACGCTTATTTTGTTGGAGGAGGTTTAGGCTTCGTATTATTAGCTCTTCGTATCAGCGTTTTTGAATCGGGAATGTTTGAAAACTTAAAAGAGCAGAAGCACATCGAAAAAGGGAACTTCTTTTCCTTGTTTACCAATAAAGACCGTTTGACTCGCTATTTAAAATGTATTGCTATCGGGATGCCAACGTGGTTTGTGATTGGTATTTTAGCCAGTTTTGCCAATGAGTTTGGAACAAAATTGGGTATTCCAGAAGAAATCAAACCAGGGAAAGCCATTATGTTTTGTTATATCGGTATTGCCGTGGGAGACTTGGCAAGTGGTTTTTTAAGTCAATGGTTAAAATCTCGCAAAAAAGCCATCGGTTTAATGTTAGTGTTGACTCTTATCTGTGTTGTTATTTATTTATACGGAGGTATTCACACCGAACAAGGACTCTATACGCTTTGTGTATGCTCTGGTTTTGCTACAGGCTATTGGGCAATGTTTGTAACCATTGGGGCAGAACAATTTGGGACAAATCTACGAGCAACTGCCGCTACTACTATTCCAAACATGGTACGTGGTACGGTTATTGGTATGACATCGTTGTATGCAGGCTTAAAACCGTCGTTAGATGTATTAAATGCGGCTGCTGTTGTAGCAGCAATCTGTTTTGTAGTAGCCTTTTACTCAGTGATTACCATTCCAGAAACACACGATAAAGAATTAGACTTTTTGGAAGAATAATATTGAAAGCGAGTGATTTAATTTAGAGGTTTGAAAAAAAACTGTTAATTTAGTTCAATATTCGTTTAACCATTGATAATGACTTAAAATGAAAAAAAATACCTTACTACTTACTGCTTTATTGGCCTTTGGAACGGTTTTGACAAGTAATGCTCAAAGTGCTAATTCGCTAAAAATTGAAAATGGCTTAGAAGTAAACTCTGGAAGTACTGCTAACGGAAGCGGTTTGAAGTTTACGCAGTTAAACTCAGCATCCACTCCAACTGTTGCCACACCCACCAAATTATTAACGCTTGATGCGAATGGGAATGTCGTGTTGGGAGGAGTTCCTGCAACTCCTGCACAAGTTTGGACAATAGACGGAACGAACTCGGCTCAAACAACGGCGTCGGCAGTGGTTATCGGAACAGGAGTTGCTGTTCCTACTGGTAATCCCTACGGCTTGTATGTGGGAAAAGGAATTTTAGCTGAAAAAGTTCGTGTAGCCGTAAATGGAACGTCTTTCTGGGCTGATTATGTATTTGATACCAAATATAAATTAGCATCTTTAAAAAGCGTAGAAAAATACATTAAAGCGAACAATCACTTACCAAATGTTCCTTCTGCTCAAGAAGTAGCAGAAAAAGGCATCGACTTTGCCGAAATGCAAGCGACCTTGTTACGAAAAATTGAAG
The DNA here is from genome assembly GCA_049241065.1 of Spirosomataceae bacterium. Classification (GTDB taxonomy): domain Bacteria; phylum Bacteroidota; class Bacteroidia; order Cytophagales; family Spirosomataceae; genus JALRIJ01. The sequence continues at coordinate 6,684 of JBMLRK010000196.1, read as the reverse complement.
AACTAACGCTTTATACCATTCAGCAACAAAAAGAAATTGAAAAGCTGAAAAAGGAAATGAAGAAGTTGAAAAAATAAAAACAAATAAGAGCCACGTTTCATAAAATGTGGCTCTTATTTGTTTAGGGGCATCCTGAAAATATAATAAAGTTTACCGTAAACCTACAAAACAGGAGGGTTAATAGGGATAGAATGCTTAATTTACAGGTCGAAATTTACTTGTAAAACAGCCATTCCTTTACATCACCAATGTTTAAAAAAAATACTATAATTCGCCTATCTGTTGTCTATCTCTTCTTGTTAATAAGCCAACAGGCTTTTTCACAGAAGGATACGACCATTGTTATTAAAGTACTTGGAGGCCTGCAATTTGATTTGCCTCGACTACAAGTTCAGCCCAATACTCGCCTGACAATTATTCTGGATAATCACGACGATATGGCTCATAATTTGGTTGTTACGCAACCAAACGCTCGTCTGAAAGTCGTTGATGAGGCCATGAAATTAGGCGATAAAGGAGCTAGTATGAATTATGTACCCAATTCTCCGCTAATCATTGCCAGTACCAAAATCCTTGACCCAGGTCGAATGGATACCATCCGCTTTGTCTTGTCGAAAGAAGGGATTTATCCTTATGTATGTACTTATCCAGGCCATGGATTTGTGATGTATGGGGCGATTTATGCGAGCAATAAAGCTCTTCCTCCTTTAGAAAAAGATACCAATATTCCTGAAGCTCAAAGGCAAAAAACGATGATGCCGATGAGTCATGAAGGGCATCATGCCAACCATGCAATGCCAATGCCCGCATCGCCACATCCGTTTTCCCTGAAATATCCTTTAATATATCGTACGTTTATGCCAGACTGTGGCCCCGCTGCCATTGCTGTAGGATTAACCGAAACGGAAGCTTATTGCTTTGATGCAGGAAAATGTTATTTGCGTTATGCTTGGTCGGGTGGTTTTGTCGATAATGCGGAACAATGGAAAGGTAACGGGAGTAAACTAACAAAAATCGTGGGGGATGTCTATTGGCGAGATCAAACAGGTTTCCCTTTCAGGATTGGAAATGAAAATACCATCCCTACAATTGATTTTAAAGGCTATCGACTAACTAAGCGGCTGCCGACTTTTAGCTATTTGCTCGATAAGGTAGAAGTCACAGAAACCATTCATTTGAGTGCCAACGGCAAAGCATTAGTGCGAGATTTTACCTTCAAGAATAATAATCAAACGTTGTATTTTCTGGTTGATACCGATGATGGACTCGTTTATCAAGCTAGTCTAGGTAAGTTTAATAAAGGAGTGCTTCGTATTCCTGCTCGTGTTCAACGTTTAAGTGTTTCTATTAAAAAATGAAAAATAGCATTCCATTCCAGCAAATTATAAAAAATATGAGTGTCCTGTTACTTTCTTGGGTATTGGGTACAGGGATTACATTCGGGCAAACGAGTATGCCCAAAGATTCGGCGGCAAGTTATTATACCGTAGAAGATATTGCTTTGCCAGACGGCCTAGTTGCCGAAACAGGAGCGATTGGTTTTATGCCAGACGGGCGTTTTGTAGCCTGTTTTCACCGTGGCGAAGTGATGATGTATAACCAGAAAACAAAGCGGTGGAAGATGTTTGCCGAAGGCTTGCACGAACCTTTGGGAATGATGGTTATCAATAATCATGAAATTTTGGTTATGCAACGTCCCGAATTAACCCGTATAAAAGATACAGATGGCGACGGAGTAGCGGACGAGTACAAGACGGTAACGGATGATTTTGGACTTTCGGGAAACTACCACGAATTTAATTTTGGGCCTATTGCCGATAAAGAAGGAAACTTGTTCATTGCCTTGAATTTAGCTTCCAATGGGGCAGGAATTCGTAATGAAATTAGAGGAACGTACGATTCTCTTTCTCGCCCAGGTAGAATGTATTCTTGTGTGCCGTACCGTGGTTGGGTGATGAAATTGGGCAAAGATGGGGTTCTAAAACCGTATGCCGTGGGCTTTCGGTCGCCCAATGGCTTAGGCTTCGATGCTCAAGGACGCTTATTCGTTTCGGATAATCAGGGAGATTGGTTGGGAACAAGCAAATTGTATCATGTCGAAGAAGGTAAGTTTTACGGACACCCTGCGGGGCTGATTTGGAAAGAAGGTTTCCCACGAGTTGTGCCTATTAATATGCCTGTCGCAACCCTCGATAGTATGCGAACTAAAGAGTCCGTGCAATTTCCGCATGGCTATTTTTCCAATTCGCCTACGCAACCTGTGTTAGACAAAACAGGGGGCAAATTTGGCATGTTTAGTAATCAGTTATTGATTGGCGATATGGATCATCACTACCTCATTCGTTTGCTGATGGAAGAAGTAGGCGGAGCGATGCAAGGAGCTTGTATTCCCTTAAATGTGGGTTCAAAATTACGTATTGGTAACAATCGCTTGGCTTTTGCCCCAGACGGAAGTCTTTGGGTAGGGCAAAACGACCACGGTTGGGTAGGAGCAAGAGGGATTCAACGCATTGTCTGGAAAGGAGAAAAGCACCTAGACCTCATGGCGATGAATCTCACCAAAACGGGTTTTGATTTAACCTTTTCATTACCCCTAGACCCCGTAAAGGCTCAAGAATTAGTCAACTATAAATTCCGTCGTTTTTATTACGAATACCACCAAGCGTATGGCTCAAAACAATTCGATATACAAGATGTTCCTGTGACCGCTGTTAAACTTTCGCCCGATGGCAAAACCGTTTCCTTAACCTTAGCAGAACTAAAAGCGGGTTATGTATATGAACTAAAAACAGGCGATTTGCAGACCGTTGATGGCAAAACATTCTTTAATGAGTTGATTTGTTATACCTTGAATCAGTTGAGGTAATAGGGGAAGAGGAACACGTTATTATTTTGAAGATAACTTGTTCCTTTTTTGTAGTTTTGGATGCTTATATTACCTTATTAGCCTCTCTTTGATTTACGGGATGAATACAATAAAAAAGTCGTTGAAGCTACTACCTCAACGACTTTTTTATTGATTAATTTGAATTTCTATTGGCACAATACCTCAGGCATTGAGCTATCGATAGAAAAATCTGCTCCACTAGATACCTGTTTGTTAGGATAGTAGAAAGGAGTATTTCCTACCACAAACTTGAAATCGTAGAAACCATTCCTTTTCAAAAGTGTAGTTGTACCAGTGATTGCTAATCCCTTTCTTTGTGCTTTTCCAATATACAAATATTTACTATCTGCTGCTCCTGGTGCTTTTGCAAATACTTGAATGTTATCGGCACTAGTAGTTTTTCCTTCAGGACAAGATAAATTAGCTACAAAATTGATGAAATTAGGTGCTTCAGGAATTTCAACGGATATTGTACTATTAACGACACTTGGGTTCTTAACACTCGTAATTGTTTCGCCTAGTACGTTTGTAATCGAAATTTTACTTATCTGAGATGAAGTATTTACTGTAATGCCAGTACGGTTTGAAGTACTCGTATATGAATGTGTTCCATCGGTATATTCAAAGTCAAAGTTGAACGATTCTGTTGAATATTGACTTATTTTTCCAGTCAAGTTTATGAAATAGTCTTTAAAAACTACAACTGGGGCGGTAGTAATTTGTGGGCCAAATATTAATACCAAGGTATTCGTTAACTCTGTTGGATTCGTTGGAGTAGTAATCACTATGATAATAATACTCCTAAAACTTGCAAAAAAGAATCTAGTTAAGTGATTAACTTTCCCTGAAACTTCAAGTTTACCCGCTGCATTTAAGGCCAACGTAGCAGAGCCTTCATATTTATACGTCTTAGTATCTTCATCATAAGAAGTAATCGCCATTAAATCCCCCACTTTAAATTCCTTATTGGTTTCTGGGTTAATAGATCCTACAGGGATTTCTGTTTTGACTTCAATTTCTCCACTAAAACTCTTCACTTTTTGATTACTATTATTTGTTATCTCAACATCTACCCCAACGATTGGTTTTATGGTAAAATCAGTAATTGGTTTATTGTTCTTATCAACTACTTTGTCAATGTCATTTGCATTTACACTAACATCCGTTTTAGCCGCTTCTGCTTTTGATACCACAATGTTTACCGTCCCTGCAACAGGAGCTCCTGCTTCATCTTTCATTGTCACACCCGTTGGGATATTCACAGTTGCTTTCTCTGTTATGCCATTGTTGGCAGGAGTAACCACCGACACTGCTGCTGTTGTTGTACCTGTATTGGATACCGTTGCAGGCTGTTGCACAACGGTTACGCCTACTGGTGGTGTCGCAATTTTGGTTAACTCAATCGTCAGATTTAAGTCATTTACGCTTGTAAGTGAAACCGAAGTGATACTTTTAAGGTATCCTGGTGCTTCAGCAACGACTGTAAATGAGATAGGAGTTTTGTCAGTAGGAACAATACCTGGTTTTGCGGCCAAACTAAGGATATTTTGTTTAACAGCGAAATCTCTCCCTCCGATAATATCAACTACTTTTGCAGAATCTACCCCTGCAATTTTAATACTAATATCTTTGGGTAAATCACCAGCCGCAGCATTATCGGGCTTAAACTGAACCACAACATTAGAACCTTTTACCGCAACGGGTAATTGAAGTGTTACTCCTTCTAAGGGAGAGGTACAAGCATACCAACACGAAATGGATATGACTGCTAATAAAATATATAGTGACTTTTTCATAAGACCTTACGATTTGAATTTTTAAGTTGAAATTTACGTAATTAATAGCTGAGGAGGTCCGAAAAATGGACTTAATACTAAACTGATTTCATCCCTACTGACAGATTATTTGCCAAGCTTATAGGTGATGTTGAACGATAGATTTGGTAAAAACGAGTAGTTTTTTACGTTTTTCTCTACATCAGCAATATTTTGATCGGTTAAAATAGATTTGATTAATCCTGTACGGTCAATTGTTATCTTGGGAGATCCTGTGTAGTAAACACCTAAGTCGAAGCCAAAACCAAATCTTTTCTTAGGGATAGCACGCCCAAACCCTAGACCCAGATAGGGTCTAATATTATTAGCACCTACGAATAATTTTGCAGTTCCAAATTCTTCTGCATCTAATTCAACATCAGATGTTAGTTTAAATCTACCTGTTTTAACTGTTGGAGCAATATCAACTGAAAAATCTCCAGATCCATAAGAAAGACCACCGATTAATTTAAACGTCCTTTTTTTGAATGGGTGATAATCAACTTTGGCACCAATTAGTAGAGAGGTAACCTTTGGATTGATGTCCAGATCAGAGCCTCCTGATAAGTTTACTTTTAGAGGCTTATCTACGAAAATAGAAGACTCTAGCTTATCAAGACTTAAACGAAGATTTAGCCCTTGTGATTTTAACTGACGAGCGAAGCCAATTCCGTATCCAAAACTTCCAATTTGAAGATTGACAGCATTTCCAAGTGATGGTTTTGAGTCTTGGGCATGAATTGCAAAGTAAGGCATTGTTATAAATGCCAAGAGTAAGGAAATTTTTTGCATAATGTGTTACGTTTAGGTTGTGTGGGTAATGGTAAAATTTTACTGATAACAAACAAATGTAAGTAGTATTTTAGTTTTTGAAGCGAAAAAATAGAGGAATTTATTAAATGGTTGTTGATTGTAATTATGTGAATATTTAGTTTAACTATCCGAGGGGTACTTATTGATAATTGTCAATAATATTTCTTTTGTCGTGACTTGCTATAGCTAAGCAATCGTAATTTTTCACACAAGTACTTGAAATAAAACTAGTGTAGTTTTTGATTTAATATATCTGTTTTCTTATATTTCGGGTAGCGTATTGTATGAGGCTAAAACAGTGACGCCGAGAGGATAAACGCTTGAATAAAACCTGATTTAGAAATCACACATTAAATTAAACCAAACCTAATGATCATCATGGAAGAACCTCTTCGTCTTTTAAGTCCAGATGCAGGACTGATGTTATGGCAAATTTTTGTAGCATTCCTCTTATTCACTGGACTGGCTGCTATTATTGATATTGCCTTTCATAAATTTGAAAAGAATCAAAAAGCGATATGGCTATTGATTTGCGTATTTGTACCCTTTGGAGGGGTAGTTTACTTTGCACTTGGTCGAAAACAACGCATTTTTAACTAATTGAAATCTATTGGTACAAAGGGTTAATTTGTACCAATAGACTTTAAAGCTGTGTACACTTTCTCGGAAACGGGCGAATGAATTCACCCGCTAAGTGGAATCGTTGTCATTGAAGGTTTAAAGCATACCTTCTATTAGCTGTATGACTTTCGAAAGTCCTGAGGCATCTACATCTGAAAAATCATTTAATTGATCAGAGTCCACGTCAAGGACTAAAAATACCTCTCCATTTTTATCTATAGCAGGCAATACAATTTCCGATTTTGAGGCAGAAGAACAGGCTATATGTCCAGGGAAAGCCTCCACGTCGGGTACAATTACTACTTCTTTAGTTGTATAGCAATGTCCACAAACCCCTTTGTGGAACTGGATTCTGGTACAAGCAACAGGGCCTTGAAAAGGGCCTAACACCAATTGATTCTCCTTTTTTAAATAGAAACCCACCCAAAAGAATCCAAAAGCCTCTTTCAACGCTGCTGCTATATTAGCAAGGTTGGCCGTCAAATCGCTTTCCCCATCGGTTAAAGCTTTGATTTGAGGAATTAAACTATCATAGATTTCTTGTCTATT
>JBMLRK010000195.1:0-6633 GCA_049241065.1 Spirosomataceae bacterium | reverse complement strand
AATCGCATCAATTGAGATTGCCCCGTTACCTGTACGACCACCTGCCTGAGCTTCATTACCTAAACCGAAACCGTTATTAAATACAGAACCGTCAATAGTAAAGTTGTTGAAACGTGGATCTTGACCAGCAAATGAAGAACCGTTGCTATAAGCGTTATATTTGGTGATGCTATTAAGCGTACGGTTTAACGTAGGTAGGCTAGACAAAGTACCTTTTCCGAAAGTAGTTGAAGCACCTGTTCTACTTGAACTAAACGCATCACTTTTGTTAGCCGTTACAACTACTTCTTGTAATTGCTTACCTTCTTCCGCTAATTTTAATGATAAGGTTGTAGCGACCCCTAACGTCGTAGAAATATCTTCTAACGTTTGTGTTTTGTAACCTACAAATGAAACCGTGATTTTGAATGGACCGCCAACACGAACACCCTGCATTGCAAAACGACCTGCTAGGTTTGTTAATGCTCCGTAGCGAGTACCTGAAGGAGTATGGATTGCAATAACAGTTGCTCCAGGAAGAGCCTCTCCCTTAGCATCTACTACCGAACCAACAATTGAAGAGGAGGTTACCTGTGCAAACACCTGCACCGTAGAAAGCAACGAAACAAGAGCAAACAGAATCCCGAATGCCTTCATTGTAAAAATTTTCTTCATGATGAAAGAATTTTTAGTTTATTAAGAATGAAATTGTGATATTCATTGGCAAATTAACAGCTTATTTCTAATAAAAAAAAGTTAGTCAATATTAATAAAGTGTAAAATTAAATTACACAACTGACTAACAATCAATATAAACGTTTGACCTATATTAGTAAAATTACATTTTCTACAAAAAACATACTAATCTATGTAACTACATATACTTAAAAGAAGATTAGTGAGGGCGTTTCGTGCTAATATGTCATTATGCTCGTATTTTTGCAAAATAAAAAAAGGAAACAATGAAATTATTTTTTAGACAAGCAGGCACAACGGGGACTCCCATTATTATTTTACATGGTATTTTCGGCTCTTCTGATAACTGGTTAGGCATAGGCAAGGTTTTGGGAGAACATCATCGGGTGTTTATGGTAGATCAACGAAATCATGGGCAGTCACCTCATAGCGACCTCTTTAACTATGAAGTCATGGCGGCTGACCTAAAAGAGTTTATTGATGAATATCAACTTGAGAACCCAATCATCATTGGGCATTCAATGGGAGGAAAAACGGTTATGCAGTTTGCCCTGAATTATCCCGATGCGTTTGCTAAATTAATCGTAGTTGACATTGCTCCTAAGTTTTACCCTGTTCATCATACCATGATTTTACAAGGATTAAACGCTGTAAACCTAGAAACCTTATCTAGTAGAACAGAAGCAAACGAGCATTTAAAGCGTTTTGAAGAACAAGAAGGCGTTCGTCAATTTTTACTGAAAAATTTATGGAGAAATCCAGAAAAAGGCAATCAATTTGATTGGAGAATTAATTTATCCGTAATCACAAAAAATATTGATGTGGTTGGACATGAATTAGAAAACGAACACGCCATTGAAAAACCTGTCCTTTTTCTCTCAGGGGCAAATTCTCATTATATTCAACCCGAAGACGAACGTAAAATCTGGGAGTTATTTCCAAACTACCAAATCGAAAAGATAGAAGGTGCTGGACACTGGGTACAGGCGGACAAACCCAAAGAGTTTATTGAAGCTGTCACTCGTTTTATTAACGATTAAAGGTATCGAGTTTGCAAAAGGACTTTAACCTAGTATAAGGAATGGTTTAACTAAACCTTACAGGTTTTCAGACTAAGTTATTTTGCCCCATTACTTATTAGTAAAATACGATAAGTACTCGTTGATAAATAGTTTATGATAATAGTTGTCTCAAGATGTAGCATAAGCTATTAGAGAATAATGGTTTACCGAAATCTTTGAACATTAAACTTTAAACTGACGACTACTTAGGTACTTTTACAAACCTAACTTGATTCAATATAGTCTAATTAACAACGACTTAATTGCCATATCTAATTCAATCTCATTAATGCTTTATTTAATCCCAACAGTTCTTGCTCCAGAAACGAGTCAGTCTGTTCTTAGTACTCAAATTAAAGAGGTTGTCAGTACGACTGATTACTACTTTGTGGAAAATATTCGTACAGCCCGTCGATGTATCAGTGACCTAAAAGTCGGAAAGGTGATTGATAGTTTGCATTTTTACGAAGTACATAAAGATACAACGAGCGATCAAATCAAAAAATATTTCAAGGAAATACCAGCAGGACAATCCATTGGCGTGATGTCCGAAGCAGGATGTCCAGGCGTTGCCGACCCTGGTGCTTTGGCCGTAAAAGTAGCTCACGAAATGGGAATCAAAGTTTGTCCATTGGTAGGGCCCTCTTCTATATTATTGGCACTGATGGCTTCTGGTTTTTCGGGACAATCGTTTATTTTTCATGGATATTTACCCATTGACAAAGCCCAAAAACTAAAAGCAATTCGTTCCCTAGAAAGTGCTGCGATGAAACAGCAAACACAAATTTTCATGGAAACACCTTTCAGAAACAATCCGTTTTTAGATGATCTTTTGGCAACTTGCAACCCAAACACCTTATTGTGTATTGCGTGCAATGTAACAGGGTCAGATGAATTTATTCAGACAAAAACCATTGCCGATTGGAAAAAGAATAAACCAGACTTACACAAAAAACCAACCATGTTTTTGATGTATGCTTAACACAAATGTGTGTTGGTACCCTCATCCAAAATCCATCATTCAACATTCACTATTCCCTTTTATGATTCACATAGAAACATTTACATTCAATCCTTTTTCAGAAAACACGTATGTAGTAAGTGACGAAACCAAAGAATGTGTTATCATCGACCCAGGTTGTCATAATTACGAAGAACGTAAAGAATTAAAAGACTACATCGAACATGAAGGACTTCATGTTGTTCATTTGCTCAATACGCACGCTCATATTGACCATGTATTAGGCAATGAATATGTTAAAAGAACGTTCGGTGTAAAACTTCATTTACACAAAAATGACTTACCCTTACTAGAAAATGCAGCTAGTCGTGCAGACTACTACGGTTTTCCGAATTATGAGGGTTCAACGGTTGATGTATTTATTGAAGAAGGCGACACGATTACCTTTGGCAATAGTAGCTTTGAGATTTTGTTCGTCCCTGGTCATGCACCAGGTCATGTAGCCTTTATCCATAAGGAACAAAAAATCTGTATTAGTGGTGACGTACTTTTTAGAGGTAGTGTAGGACGAACAGATTTTCCACTATGTAGTTTCCCTGATTTAGAAAAAAGTATCCGTACCAAACTATACAACTTGAGTGATGATATGGTTGTATACCCAGGTCATGGCCCTACAACCACTATCGGATTCGAAAAAAAGCACAATTCATATATTAAAGCTATCTAATTCACTTCGCTATGAACGAAATCAAAAAACATATCCCTAATGCCCTTACCTGTGGTAATTTACTCTGTGGATGCTTTGGAATTTTACTTACCTTAAAGGGCGACTTAGTAACAGCCTCTTACCTAATTGGCATTGCCTTAGTTTGTGACTGGCTAGATGGCTTTTTGGCAAGGATTTTAAACGCCATGTCGCCCATTGGTAAGGAATTAGATTCCCTTGCTGATATGGTTACTTTCGGGGTACTACCTGCTTTTATGATGTTGTATTTACTCGAAAATTCCTGCTCGGGTTACTGCACAACGGGTTTATGGGGTTTTCATAAACCGTATATCGCTTTTTCTCTGGCTGTTTTTTCGGCACTTCGCCTTGCTAAATTCAACATTGATACAAGACAAAGCACCTCTTTTATTGGAGTACCAACCCCTGCCAATGGCATGGTGGTTGCCTCTCTCCCATTAATTGCGGCATTTCAACCAGAATTTAAAGACTATGTAATCAATTACAATGGTTTAATTGCCTATACCATTATCATGTCGTATTTGTTAGTGGCTGAATTACCTTTATTTGCCCTAAAATTCAAACAGTTCGACTGGAAAAGCAATCAAATTAAATACCTGTTTCTAATTGGTTCGGTAATCCTCTTGGTACTTTTAAAATTTGTAGCCATACCAGTTATCATTCTGGTCTATATTCTCATTTCGATTGCTAATACAATCTTCACGAAAGAATAATACTTTTACTTCGATACAAAGACAAGCCCCTTCTTCCTTCAATAAATTGATACAAGAAGGGGTTTTTCGTTCCTTGAAAAATAAACAATGGATTGAAATCTATCATTTTTAGTATTTTATTTATAATTTTAATGATTAAAATACCTTTTAGGCTAAAAGCTAGAAAGATACACAAATAGTTTAAACAGTAAGTTGCTGCTTAATTCGCAGTTACCAGCCATTTTTATAAATTTAATTAGATGCAACTTTTTACGTCCCCAAGTTCATTTCGCCACGAGTGGGCGAATGTTCAGCAACACGCTATTGAAGCCTATACAACTGGCCAACAGTCGTTTATACCCTACTTAATTCCTGAAGAGGCAGTTCATCTTCCTGCCTATCAAGTTAGTTATCTTCTTGAAAAAAAATGGGGACAAACAGCTTTTTACAATGCCTTAAATCCATCCAATACCGTTGAAAGTCCAGTCAATGCTATTACTACGACCGATTGGCTCAAAAAAGTAAATATGGTTGGGATTAACGTACGTACGATTAAAAGCTTCTGGAATGTGGTAAAATATGCACTTACCATACCCGACAGTCAGTCATCCATTCACTTGTTGCCAATATGGGAATGTGGCGTTGTATCGAGTCTTTATGGGATTGCAAGTTGGAATATTAATCCTGAATTTTTTGATCAGGACTTAGCTCAATTATACCCACATCTCAATACGGTTGAAAAGCAACTTAAAGTAGTCATTAACTTGCTACACCTCATGGGCAAAACAGTGGGTATGGACGTGATTCCGCATACGGATCGTTACTCAGAAGTTGTTCTTGCCAATCCTCACTTTTTTGAATGGTTACAACGAAGAGATTTTGACATTGTGAATCATCGTGCGAATCTTCATGAAGTTATTCAAGAGCGAATCTTAGATTTTTTAAGGTTGCAAGGAAGTGCCAACGGACAAACTTATCCTTCCGACAACGTGGTGTTTTTCAATAACGACCAATTTTCTGAGCAAGAACGATTGAGCGTTCTTTTTGGTGAAAAAGACAATCTTGCTGGACGTAATCAAAGACGCAACGCCCTCATCAACCATCTGTTTTCGGAAGGTTACGAGCCTGTACCTGCAACTATGGCTCCTCCTTACAGAGGCTTAGTAGTTGACAAAAGAGAAGAAGCCAAAACCGTGGATGCAGAAGGTAGAATTTGGAGAGATTATCTTATTGCTGAGCCTCAAGGTATGTCGAGAGTATTTGGTCCCTTGAGTCGCTTTAAACTTTATGAAGCGAAAAATGATAATCTTAACTGGGAAATAGATTTTGAGAAACCTCGCTATGAGGTTTGGGAATATGCTGAACAACGTTTTGCGAGCATAGCAATGGAATATAATATTGATTTTATGCGGGGCGATATGTCTCACGTACAGATGAATCCTGCTGGAACACCCAAAGAGCTAAGTCCCTATTACGACATTCATAAATACATCAAACAAGCGGTTCGCCAGTTCAAACCATCGTTTGGCTATTTTGCTGAAAGCTTTCTTGCACCACCCAATACAATGGCTTACGGAGAAGAAGAAGCCCATTTGGAAGGCTCTGATACCGATAGTACGCTTGGTAACTTACAGTCAATGGTGATTGATTCAGAAGAGTTTATTAGTGAATTTGCCCGTTATCATCAGCTAAAAGAAAGTGCCGACTTTGTTCCAAACTTTACGATTATGACAGCAGATAAGGATGATCCACGTTTTGATGAATTCTATCTGGTAGGTAACGAACTCCGTATGTTTTTAGGTCTTTTCGTAACCGATATGCCATCTTATATGGCACTAGGTTTTGAGCAAAGAGACCCTCACCCTACACCTGCACCCAATGAACACTACACTAAATTGTATGTATTTCAGCTATCAGATGGTGACAAAGCAACTAGAGGAGACTATCAGTGGGGAAAAAATGATGTGCTATTCAAAAATATTTACGACCTAAGATGCCTTTATGAAAAAATTGGCAAGGAAATTGAAGGAAACTCCATAAACTGGATTATTGCTCCAGATTTAACTGGGAAAAATAAGCTCATTGCATGGACATACAAGGAAAACCCTCGTTATGTTTGTTTAGCCAATTTCTCTAGCACTGAAACCTTTAGTAATATTAACGTACAAAGTGCTACGAACGGGAAGCAATGTAAACTTCTTTATTCAAGCAATAATAGACACAATACAGCAATAGAATTAATGACGAGCGATTCTTTTATTCAGACTATTGAACCACATGAATGTTTACTTTTCTGTTTAAATGATTTGTAGAAAAAGGCTATAATACATTAAAAACCAAATAGATAGATGCGTTTTATTTAAAACTAATTACTATCGTTTGAATGTCATCATTATCCTTTTCAAAAGATAGATGTATCAGATGCGAGTTAAGTGATTCAACCATTAATACGTATCTGATACAATCCTTTTAATTATTCTATTTCCTTGCAAACTAGTA
>JBMLRK010000194.1:0-5833 GCA_049241065.1 Spirosomataceae bacterium | reverse complement strand
CACTACATTTTACCTAAAGTAGAATCAGCACGAAAAACTTACGAAGAATTTAAAACGGATTTCAAACCTGAAAGTACCGATAAAATAGTGGACGATTTTATAAGTAATGAATTTAATCGTTTTTATAAATTTTTCGATATGAAAGAGCAATTTAATCGTGCATCTCTTGCTCCATTCAATCTGACAACCCAACGATTAGCTAGTACCAACTGGTTTAAATCTCAAATAGAACAACTATTAACATAACAAATGAAAACAATCAAAGGACCTGCTATCTTTTTAGCACAATTTTTAGATGATAAAGCCCCTTTTAACTCACTCGATTCAATCACTTCGTGGGTTTCGGATTTGGGATATAAAGGTGTTCAAATTCCAACTTGGGATGCTCGTGCCATTGACTTGGAACTAGCAGCTACTTCAAAAACGTATTGCGACGAATTGAAGGGTAAACTGGCTGATAAAGGGATTCAGATTACCGAACTTTCTACGCACTTACAAGGACAATTGGTAGCGGTGAACCCTGCCTATGATGTCATGTTTGATGGCTTTGCTCCTGATTCGGTAAAAGGAAATCCTAAAGCTCGTACCGAATGGGCAGTTAACCAATTGAAATTGGCGGCAAAAGCATCTCAGAACTTAGGCTTGAATGCTCATGCAACCTTTTCGGGTGCGTTGATGTGGCATACGGTATATCCTTGGCCTCAGCGTCCTGCGGGATTGGTTGACCAAGGTTTCACTGAATTAGCAAACCGTTGGTTACCTATCCTAGATGCGTTTGAAGATGCTGGCGTTGATTTGTGTTATGAAATTCACCCAGGCGAAGATTTACACGATGGCGTTACCTTTGAAATGTTCTTAGAAAAAGTGGGTAATCACAAACGTGCGAACTTGCTTTATGACCCATCTCACTTTGTGTTGCAATGCCTTGACTATTTACAATACATCGACTTCTACCACGAGCGTATCAAAATGTTCCACGTAAAAGATGCAGAGTTTAATCCAACAGGAAAACAAGGCGTTTATGGGGGCTATCAGTCATGGGTAAACCGTGCTGGACGTTTCCGTTCGTTGGGCGATGGTCAGGTTGACTTTGGTTCTATTTTCTCTAAATTAACCCAATATGGTTATGATGGCTGGGCGGTCTTAGAATGGGAATGTGCTATCAAAGACCCTGTTCAAGGGGCAACCGAAGGAGCTCCATTCATTGCGTCACATATCATCCAAGCAACGTCTAAAGTATTTGACGATTTCGCTGGTGGTGGTGCTGACTTGGAATTGAATAAGAAAATTTTGGGGATTTAAGAGTTCCTACTCAACAATTAGCCCCCATTTTGGGGGCTTTTTCATTCTATGGAAAATATCGAATCAACAAATCTCCCCCTTCGGGGACAGGGGGGCTTTTTCCAAACCCAAGCCCAAATCGAAACCTTAGTCGCTCAATTTATCGACAAAAGCTTACCTTTAGAAGCATGGACACATGAAGCTCACCTTGCGATGGGTGTCTGGTTTTTACGCCAATATACCCTAACGGAATCCATGCTTTTGGTTCGTCAACACATTATTTCCTATAACCTTGCAGCAGGTGGTTCAATCGGTTTTGAAAAAGGATACCATGAAACGCTCACATGGTTTTGGCTAAAAACGGTGGATGCTTTTTTGGAACGCTTTGGCAGAAAAAAAGCATTGCTAGAAACCTGCAATGCTTTTCTTGAAAGTGAGTTTGCTCAACGAGATAGAGCTTTATTATTCTATAAAAGAGAAGAAGTTTTTTCGCTTGAAGCAAGGACATTTTTGTTAATGCCTACCAATACTTCCCTCGATTTTTAATAATCAGGGAAATGCCTCTAGTTAAAATTTTGACATGAGCCATTACCGCTCCTACAAAGCCAAAATGCTTTTTCAAGACTTCGTAGCGGTCTAATAACGAACGCTTTAATTGCTTATTGGAAATACCTCCTGTCAAATAATTTGCCACAACAAAGTCTAAGTATTGAATTTTTCTCGCTTTTTTAAGACAAGAAATCTCCCAATCGACATCGGCACTGAGGTTATTTTCCATGTACAAAGGAGCGACTGTTTTGCGAGCAATAAAGGCTTGGTGACAGACTAACATTCCTAAATTCATATCTCGCCATGTTAAATCTTTTGGCAAACGGTGCGGTGTAATTTCTGAGCGTAAGCCTTGCTGATTCCCTTCGTTATCAACAAAATAGGTATCGCCATACAAGACATCTGTTTCGTCGGTAATGCTTTGGTAAATGCGTTCAACGGCTTTGGGGTCATAAATTTCATCTCCTGCATTCATAAACCATACAAAGTCGCCAGAAGCAGCTTTTAAGCCCTTATTCATGGCATCGTACAAACCTTTGTCTGGTTCAGAAATCAAACGATTCACTCGACTTTCGTAACGTTTGGCAATGTCAAGCGTCTTGTCTTTGGAATTTCCGTCAATAATAATGTACTCAAAATCTTGATTTGTTTGAGCAACAATACTTTTGATGGTTCTTTCTAAAAACTCCTCTGCATTATAGGTAATGGTGATGATGGATAACGCCCTAGCCCCCAAAGGGGGAATTGGTTCTGCGGCAGGCTCTCCGACGATTTCTACACCAAGCTCTTTAATTGGATTTTTTATCCATAGTGGGGATACTTGTTGTTGGGTTATTTCTTCTTTTGAAGCGATAGAATTATATACTTCGTAATATCGTTTGGAGACTGCTTGTTCTGAATATTCGTCCAGTACTTTCTGACGAGCGTTCGTACATAATTGTTGATAATCACTACCCGAAAGTATCCATTGCATTCCTTTGGCAAGGTCTTCTGAGGATTTATATTGAGCCAAATAGCCTGTGGGCGGCATTCCGCTTTCTTGATGTACAATCATTTCGGGTATTCCCCCTACGTCAAAGCCTACCGACGGTGTTCCACAAGCCATTGCTTCCATAATAGTATTAGGTAAGTTCTCGGCAAGACTAGGAATAACAAACATGGATGCCGCCGAATAAGCTTGTGCGATTGTGGTTAAATCCGTTAAACGTCCTAAGAGATTAGCCTTAAAAGGTAAGCCATCAAAATCGGTAGCCTCCGCTTGTCCAAAAATAAGTAATTCAATGTTAGAAGCCTCTTTTGCAGTTAATTGCGTATGAAGCAATTCTAAAGCTGCCTTAAAATAGGCAAAACCTTTACCCACGGCATCTACTCGCATGGCTGCAAAAAGAATGTAGTGCTTCGCTGGGTTTAAGCCTAAAGCCTTACGAGCATCTTCTTTTTTGAGTGGTGAAAAAATCGACACATCAATCGGATTCGGAATACTTTCAACCCGAACGTGCTGAAACAAACTACTCTTCTTTGCACGATTACCTAACCAGCGACTACAGGTTACAACCGTCAAATTAGCCCCTTTAAAAGCTTCTTGTTTAGCCTTCCAGATAGCGTTTGATAAATCCTTTGGACCAGGTTTTTTAATGTATTGGGTACAATTTCCACAGGTATCTTGATAGTTTTCACATTCGTCAGAATGATGACAGCCTCCCGTAAAAGCCCACATATCATGGAGCGTCCAGACGACGGGCTTACCTGTCGCAAACAATTGTTGAAGGGAATCCGTTGAGAGAAAACCAAAGTTTGTCCAATGCAAATGCACGACATCGGCTTCCTGTACCAAGTTGTTCTTCGTAATGTCTATACCAAATTTGGCAGGATTAAACAAAAAGCGAACTGCCTTCGATTTTTCGTCAGGCAAAAAATAAAGCCGTTCCCCCACAAAGCGAAGAAAAGCCATTTTCTTACTTAACCACGAATTATTCAATTGAATAACCCCCTCTTGTTTTGATTTAGATTCTTGAACAAGCATTAAAGGCATCACGTCCGAAAAACGTAATGCCTTTAGTAAGCGTCGGCAGGCAATGGCTGCACCGCCGTTAAAATCGTCTGTATTTAAAAGAAGTATTTTCAATTAGGGACAAGATATTTGAGTACGTACAAAATTACCATTATTATCAATGGTCACTCTCCAACAACCACCATTGGGAGATTTTAAAATAATACCACTATATGGGTTATCTATATACACGTCGCCATTCGTTACTTGTAATTTTGAATGCGGTGCAGTTGTTCCAATACCGACGTTTCCATCTCCAGTTATTCGCATACGCTCTGGGGTAAAATCTCCCCAACCTGCTTGAAATGTAATTCCATCATACGCATATCCATAGGCAGGAGTTGACCGTAAAATTAAGCCTGATGAATTTCGAGAAATCAACGTTCCTCTATTGGCATATTGTGCAAGAGAAGAGTTTCCACTTCCATAATCAGAACTTGCAAAACCAATTTCTAACTTCCCTCCACTGACACCAGATATGTAATCTTGAATCACATAGCCAACAGGGTCATCATTTCTAAAGGTAGCAAAAAATCTAGGGTTCGCAGGATCTGTGTTCCCGTAAGTATTGTCGTATAGGTAGAGTTTTCTGCCTGCATTAAACGATGAACCTATACTCAATTTAGAAGTTTGAACCCCTTGGTCAATTTTCACGACTGATGTTTGACCACTTGCAACACTACCAAAGGATAACATCGCTACAAAGAATGTTATTTTTTTCATTTTCAATCTAGGTACAAATTATGTTAAAATATAGAATTAATTCAGATTTAGTAGTTGGATACTCTTCATATTAAACTTAGCTATTTTTATCCACAAAATAGCCATTCATTGTGGCGAAACTTACCAAGCTATAATTACGCTCCGTTAAATATTGATATACTTCGTTTTGTGCAATCGTTGATAAATCAAACTTATGAAGTTCTACGACTATCAATTTAGGACGGTATTTAGTAAAATCTAACGACTTCAACACATTGAAATCATTCCCTTCTACATCAATGGTTAATAAATCAATCTTTTTATTTGCAGGAAGGTTTTCATCCAGAATATGCGTAAGCGTTTCCGTTTTCATTTTAATTTCACCTGTCAAATGCCACTGTTCCTTCCACTCTTCTAAAGTAGTTTTATCAATCGTGTTTACTTCACTTTCTTTAAACTTATAGAATGTCACTTCTTGTTCCACATCCGAAACGGCTTTCAATAGCGAAATGTCTTCTGGTCTAGCACGTCTAAACTTTTTGATTACATCTTCATTTGCATCAATCGCTATTCCTCTCCAACCTTCTAAATACAACTTGAACGTATTTGAAATTTTATAAGGATGATGACAACCTACATCCACATAAAAGCCATTTCTCAAATCCTTCAAAATCCATTGAATGATAATTTCTTCCCCAGTTTGTGAAAAGATAATTTTACCAAATTTGAAAATATATCGGCGAACAAAAGTTAAAATACTTAAACGAACCGCATCTAAAAGAGGTAATAATTTAAAGAAGGTGATGTATTGCTTCATTTGAAAAGATTTTTAAGAATATATTGACCTAGAATGGCCATGTTTTGTAAAGTTACTTTACTGATTTCAGATTTAAAATAGGGCTTCAATATCTTCAAGCCTAGTTCTGGATTAGCAGTGCAAATTTTAGTCCAACGATGTGCTAACACAAACGCTAATGCTTTACGTTGGTAAATAGTTGCTTCCTCATTTTGACTCTTCAATCGGTTTAACCATTCATTTGCACGATTTATAAAAATTAAATCCACCATTTCTGGATTCCCAAACCCAAGTTGGTGATGAAATAATAGTTCGTCTTCACTAGCTTGAATACCTAAAGCGATTAATTGTGCTTGGTGAATTGCCTTCACATTATCGTGCATAGCCTCCGCATGTTCGCCAGTACTTGTATTTGTTTGATGCACTCGATAGTTTACCAAACAGCTAGGTAAAAT
>JBMLRK010000193.1:30127-36294 GCA_049241065.1 Spirosomataceae bacterium | reverse complement strand
TTTAGCTTATACTTAAAAGAATATCCTATCAAAAATAGTAACCCTATTTTTGATATTAATCCATTCATCGCTATTTTGACAACCTTAGGACTAGTGAGCTTAATGTTCTTTACGATTCATTACGGTAATACAGAAGGCGTTCCAGAAAGAGTTGAAAACATCATTTTTGCCTTCTTTGCGCTGAGTTGTTTCTTCTTTTTGACACTCAATAAAGTTCATATCCCTTTAATAGCATTGCAGGCGAAACGTCCTAAGATTGTTTTACTGCTTCTAATAGTTGTAGCATCGTTGTCTATTCTCAAGAAAGGAAAAAATCTTAAAATGATGTATAACGATTTACGTTTAGGAATCGCTCAACGTTATGACATCGAAATGCAGGAACGCTACACAACGATACAACAAAGTAAGAGCGATACACTCTATTTAAAACCACTTCAGAATATCCCAAAATCACTTTGTTTTGATGAAATCAAAACGGACGAAAAGCATTTATGGAACAAGTGTTATGCGAGTTATTTTAACAAAAAAGTAATTATCCTGAGCAAGTAATATGACTAAGCCTTCACCCTTAATGATTTCCATCATCATTCCTTGTTATAACGAAGAACAAGTAATTCGCTATACCTACGAGCGTGTTCATAAAACAATGAACAGTTTTGAACATGGTGGATATGAACTTATTTTCATTAACGATGGAAGTAGAGATAGCACCTTGCAAATTTTAAAAGAATTGGCAAAAGGAGATGAACATACTAAAATCTTATCCTTCTCCCGCAACTTTGGACATCAGCCTGCTGTTACGGCTGGTATTCAGGAGTGCAAAGGCGATGTAGCCATTATTATTGATGCCGACTTGCAAGACCCTCCAGAGTTATTTCCAGCAATGGTGGAAATGCACCTTCGTGAAAATGCCAATGTCGTTTATGGAATGCGTGAAAAACGAAAAGGGGAAACGTTCTTTAAACGCATTACGGCAAAAACGTTTTATCGCTTTATTAATTATTTATCTGACACCAATCTTCCTGTAGATACTGGCGATTTCCGTTTGATTGATAAGCACGTAATTGAAGCATTTAAGAACCTTCCTGAAAAGAATAAATACATTAGAGGATTAATCAGTTGGATTGGCTTTAAGCAAGTACCCATCATGTATGTTCGTGAAGAACGCTTCGCAGGAGAAACGAAGTACCCACTCTCGAAGATGATTAAATTTGCTTCTACGAGTTTACTCTATTTCAGTAAAAAGCCACTCAAGTTAGCGTTAAGTTTGGGCTTTGCTAGTATTCTGATTGGTTTGGGTTTAGGAATATGGGTAATTACGGGTATCCTTTTTAGACCTGATACCATTGTCCCAGGCTGGGCATCTATGGTTATTGCCATTATTTTTTTTGGAGGTGTTCAACTACTTACCATTGGCGTTCTTGGAGAATATATCGGTAATATGTTCGAAGAAATCAAAAATAGACCTGAGTACATTATTCATGAAAAAATCAACTTCTAATCATACGCTCGTTGGAGTAGGTATCGCAATCCCCTTCGTCGCTTTTATAGCGATGTTGTTCACGTATGCAGTCAATGTCCCTTGGATGGACGATATTGACGTGTATCCTGACTTTTTGGGAAAATTTTTAGCAGCTACTTCTGCCAACGAAAAATGGTGGCTCTTATTCAAACCCAACAATGAGCATCGAGTAGTCTATGCCAAATTGATAAATTTAGCCCACTACTACCTCACAGGTTCGCTCAATATGCGTACCCTGACCATTCTTGCCAACAGTACTTTATTGGGTATTCTCTGGATTTTATGGCGTGTGGTAAAAGAACAGCGACTAGCTCCCATTTACTTTTTACCGATTCCGTTTTTACTCCTTCAACCACAATACTATTTAACAAGTTTATGGACTATCACGGGGTTTCAATATCAACCCGTAATCTTTTTCGGTTTATTGGGAATGTATCTACTTACTAAAAGCAGTAAGTGGGCATTGACTGGTGCTATTGCAGCCGTCATCTTCGATAGTTTTACGATGAGTAACGGGATGTTTTATTGGATTGCTGGCTTACTAATTCTCTGGTTACAAGGAAATTATAAACGCTCAGTGATTTGGGGAATTTGTATGCTGCTTACCATCAACGTATATTTCCTCCATTTTGACAACGGGGCTAATCAACAAGGATTTGCCTATTTTGCCCAACATCCACACGAAAGTTTCTTAGGCTTTTTTACCCACTTAGGAGGAAGTTTGGACTTCTTCAATACAATCGGGATTGTAAAAAGAGCCATTTTACCCACCTTATTTGGACTTATCTTAGTAAGTATTATTGGCTATTGGTTAATTGCTTTCGTTTTATTTTCAAAACAAAAACCCTTCTCTTGGCTACCCTTTTCACATCAAAGTAAATTGGGACAGCTTCAAGACCGTTTAGCAATAAATCAAAGTAATTATGTCATTTTGGGAGGTGTTATTTTTCTTCTAATCAATGCCTTAGTGATTGCTGTTTTGCGTCCACGCTTTGGTTTTGATGTAATGATTGTTGGGAATTACAAAGTCTATCCAGCTATGTTTTTGACCATGACCTATTTGGTCATTATCACCTCTTGGCAACGGGTACAAAGCAATAAGGTATTTTTATATGGCTTCATTTCGGCAAGTATCCTTTTCAATTGCCTGTCTTATGCCAAGTTCTTACCAGAAGTTCACGAAAGACGTAAAGATTTACTTGTTAGAATTTATAATCAACAGTATAACAAAATAGGTTTGGGGCCACAAATTTATTCGCCTTTTTATGACTATGTGAATACTGCAATGGATAAGGTGGTAAGTAAAGGAATTTATCACTATCCTGAAGGTTTTTATAGCGATATGACTACTCAACTCCATGAAGGACTAGCTAATAAACCACGTATAGCCGCTAAAATAACCAAAACGGATGCAGGTGTACTCGTTCAGAGTGAAACACTTACTAATACCAGAGGGCTGAATGACGGAAATTATATTTTACTAAAATCACCTTCACGTACCTACTTGTGGTACGAAAAACATCCAAACTATTTTAGAATAACACGTGGTTGTTCGGTTCTTTTACCCAATAAAACTTTTGAACCAGCTACCTATCAAGTTGGAATTATTCATGTAGAGGGAGCTAAAAAAGAAATTTATAACACTCACCAAACAGTCACTATTGTAGAATAAAAAAGGTCGCTTTCCCTTGAGAGAGCGACCTTTTTTATTAACGTCCAATTGCGACTCTTCGCAAAATGGTATCAATGACCTGCATCGTGGTAATTCCATCCGCTTCGGCTTCGTAATTCAGCATAATACGGTGATTCAAGACATCAGGAGCAATTTCTTTAATATCTTCTGGCAAGACATAATCTCGACCATCCAAATAAGCCAATACCTTAGAAGCCAAATTCATGTTGATGCTTGCACGAGGAGATGCACCAAACTGAATGTAACGAGCTTCTTCCCGTAAGCCATAATCGGCAGGCTTTCTGGTCGCAAAAATCAATTCGATAATATACCTTTCTAAGGTTTCAGAAATTGTAATTTGATTTACTTCTTCCCGAATCGTCATAATGTCTTCTTTACTCAAGATTCGTTGCGGAACATAATTAAAATTCATGTTCGACATTTTTTGCATGACTTCCAATTCTTGCTCCTTATTGAGATAACCCATAAAGACCTTCAACATAAAACGATCAACTTGAGCTTCTGGCAAAGGAAATGTTCCTTCTTGCTCTACGGGATTTTGTGTTGCTAGTACCAAAAAGGGTTTATCTAAAGGATAACTTTCATCGCCAATTGTAACCTGCTTTTCTTGCATGGCTTCCAATAAGGCCGACTGCACTTTTGCAGGGGCCCTATTTACCTCATCGGCAAGGATGATATTGGCAAAAATTGGCCCTTTTCGCACTTCAAAATCATCTAATTTACGGTTATAAATCATCGTACCGATTAAGTCGGCAGGTAATAAATCGGGTGTAAATTGAATTCTATGAAAATCTAAATCAAGGATTTTTGCTAATGTATTAATCGATAAAGTCTTTGCTAAACCAGGGACACCTTCCAACAACACATGACCACCCGTAAAAAGTCCAATGAGAAGGCGATTCGTCAGGCGTTCGTGTCCAATAACGACTTTCCCCATTTCGTCAAAAACCTGTTTAATTTTTGCTCGTGATGTCATTTATATAAAAATTAATGAGATGGACTTTTCTAAAAATGCCCTTCCTCCTTTTTTGAAAAGACAATCTTACGAAAAAAAAAGCATTCCTACATTCTCTTTCATGAATTTAGTCCAATTTTTATCGTAGTTATCCACCCGAAAAAATGAATAAACAGAGATTCTCCGTAAATTTGAGGTTTGATTAACATAATCACTAAAAACGTGAAGATTTCGTTTATTGGTGCAGGTAATGTAGCCTGGCACTTATCTCAAGCTCTCGAAAACGAGAACCATCCCATTTTAGAGGTTTATAGCAAAACCTCCGAAAATGCGACCTTGTTAGCTAACAAACTTTTTCGTTGTAAAGTAAAAGACTCCTTAGATTTTAGTGAATCAAAGGCGGATATTTTCTTTCTATGCGTTTCAGACGATGCCATGGAAGAAGTCGTTAGTAAATTAAAGCTCCCTAAAAATGCCATTTTAGTCCACACATCTGGTAGTAAAACCTTGGCAGATTTGGATGAATATACGGAAGCCTTTATGAATCACCCACCCAAAACAGGGGTATTCTATCCTTTACAGACATTTTCTAAAAGTGTAAAACTTCTTTTTGCAGATATTCCCATTTGTTTAGAAACCAATGATGAAGGCGTTGAAAATATCCTCATTACCTTGGCTCAGGACATCTCCGAAATTACCTATGCTGTTACCTCCGAAGAACGTAAGTCCTTGCATATTGCAGCCGTTTTCGCTTGTAATTTCACTAACCATTTATGGGGAGTTGCTCAGGCTTACTTGAGAGAGCACGAATTAGACTTTCATTTATTAGAACCGCTCATTCGTGAAACCTTACGCAAAGCCATGAGTGCCGAGTCTATTTTTGAGGTACAAACGGGACCCGCCAAACGCAACGATAAAAAAATATTGGCGAATCAGTTTCTTAAACTGAAAGATAAGCCCGAAGAGCAGTTTATCTATCGTGTACTTACCGAAGCCATTCTAAAAAAAGCGAACCATCCCATTACGGCAGAATCATAGTGTATTTTAGACAGTCCCATTTATAGATGAATATACCAGCAAGATTTAGTAACATCACCACCTTTGTTTTTGACATTGATGGCGTAATGACCGATGGGTCAGTAAACGTGTTAGAAACGGGAGAACACTACCGTACCTTTCATATTCGAGACGGTTATGCCATTGAGCGAGCAGTCCAAGCAGGGTATCGCTTATGTGTCATTACGGGCGGAAAACACGAAGGCGTACGCAAACGTCTCCAAAATCTTAAAATACATGATGTTTTTATGGGTTCTGGTGGTAAAAGTAAACGTCAAATTTATGAAGATTGGTTAGTTAGTAGTGAAATCGACGAAAGTACGATTTTATATATGGGCGACGACCTTCCAGATTATGAAGTGATGAAACGAGAAGCCATTTTCGCAACTTGTCCAGCCGATGCTTGTGAAGAAATTTTAGCTATCGCTAACTATATTTCACCTCAAAAAGGAGGAAAAGGAGCTGTTAGAGATGTAATCGAACAAGTAATGCGTGCCAAAAACGAATGGCTCGTTTTTGAATAATAGGCAATCAACAAGGTAGTTGCTGACCAATGATTCCACTTAGCGGGCGAATTTATTCGCCCGTTTGAAGAAAGTTTAAACAGGTTCAATCGCATTACGCAGGCTTTTCTTCTATACCCAACATATTTAAGGCAGGATTAATCGTTCTAGCCATAATGACTAGGCGGAATACCTTATTATTTGCTACTCGAAATTCTTCTATAAATTTCCCCTTTTCCTTCATACTTCGGTACACCGCCGTATAATTCATCTTGAACTCCCAACCATTTAGTGCTAAAGCGGCTGTTACTTGCTCAAAACATTTGCTCAAGTTAGAAAAATAAGTCACCGTTGTTTCTTTTTCTCGAACGGTATTCAGTGAACCAATCGGAATAATAGCCACTTCATAAATTGTTTGTTGTTTCATAAAAAAGAGAG
>JBMLRK010000193.1:0-30027 GCA_049241065.1 Spirosomataceae bacterium | reverse complement strand
AAAAAAGAGCAAACAAAAAAGCCTCGCTGAATACCAGTGAGGCTTTTATCATTATTGCTTCCATTGTACGAATTACTGAGCAATAGCAGTAAATTCGATTTCTACTAAGTAATCAGGAGAAACCAGTTTGCTTATTTCGTAAATGCCTGTTGTCGGTTTGATTTCGCCAAAAAATGCTCCGTGAGCTTTTGCGATAGCATCAAACTGCGTAATATCTGTTGTGAAAATACGAGTTCTTACCACATCATTTAGGCTTGCACCTGCTTCTTCCAATACCTTGGCAATACGCTCAATGATATTTTCTGTTTGAGCAAAGGCATCATCCGCTTTTACTTTTTCGCCATCTACGATAGCCACTGTTCCTGATACTTCAATGATATTTCCGATTCTTACGGCACGGCAATATCCCATTTTGTCTTCCCAAGGCGAACCCGTTAGGATATTTTGTCTTGACATTGTTTTGTGTTTTACGTACTATTCTCTTTCAAGAACTGACTATCTTATGAATTTAAAAACACAAATATAAGGTTTTATACGTTTCTATTCATCATAGGTCAGCAAGCTAACCAAACGAGGATAATACTTGATAATTCTGCAAATGACAAGGTGTTTGCCAACGACTCCAACGCACGATAGACTAACGCTCTAGCCGATTTGACCTTGGTCATGGCCATCAACTTAGCAATTTCGTCATAACTCATTTCTTCAAAGAAGTACATCGCAATGGCTTCTCGTTGCTTCTGAGGTAGTTTTTCGCAAGCCTCTACAATCGACTTGTTTACATCCGACGGAAATATTTTATCAAACAAATCCAGCTCATCGGCTAAATCAATCTCAAAACCTCCATCATCTTTGTGAATATCCGTATAAATCAGCTTTCCTTCTTTTTGCAGATGACGGGCTAACTTATGTTTTAAACTAGCGAAAAGGTAATACTTGATAGAAGTTGTCGTCCCCAAACGTTCTCTTGATTGAATAATTTCACAAAAGAGATCCTGAATTGCATCTCGTACTAACTCAGCATTTGGAGAAAACTGCCTACCATAGTTATACAACTTATTTGTATAGGTCTGATAAATATAACTCAGAGCTTCATCGCTTCCCGCCCTAAATTCTTCCCATATTTTTTGTTCTGAAGTAGCTTGCATATTACATCATCTTTTTTGTGAGACTGATTCAAATAAGCGTTTCAACTAAATATGTGTCAAAGTTACACATTTTAAGTCAAAAAAAACAGGGATGGCAATTCCCTGCTCAAAAGTACTAATTGAATTTGTATTTACCACAAAAAGTACAAAAAAAAATTTAAAAAATCACTCAATTATATTTCTCATGAAAAAAATCATTTCAACAACATAATTATATTCTTTCCTTTGTAATGGATATTTTTAAAGAATAATCAGTCACCACACATGGTTTAATTATTTTTTTTCAAAAAAAAGTAAAATTTTTTCTAAATCACTATGGGCATTTGTAACATTAATGCCTTTCTATAATTGAACAGAAACGCTATGCAACAAGAATTCAATAAAATCGAGGATTTTTTAGCTAATCCCTATTTTGTCCAGTGGGTAAAATCACCCGATGCGACAACGAATGCGTATTGGGAGACGTGGATTTCAAAACATCCAGATTTACAAGCTGAGTTTGAAGCCGCACGCTCGACGATTGCATCCTTAGACTATAAATATAAATACAGTCTCAATCAAGCAGAACTTGATGAGATGTATCAGCAGATAAAAGCTTTTAAAGAAAAACATAAACAAGAAAATCCTAAAGGAAGTATTCGTTTTTTTTCTAGTAAAATCGGGAGAGTAGCGGCCTCTATTACCTTAATAGGATCATTGGCAGCTTCTTATTTATTCCTAAAAAATAAGCAAGAACAACCCAAGGCGATTATCAGTAATTATACGTCTATTTCAACTGTAAAAGGACAACATAAACTAATCGTATTGCCCGATGGATCAAGAGTAACGCTCAACGCCCTTAGCTCGTTGACCTATCCGAAACATTTTAGAAAAGACAAACGGATTGTACAGCTTAGAGGAGAAGCCTTTTTTAACGTTGTCAAGAATCCACATCAACCATTTGTAGTAAAAACAAAAGATATTGAAACGCAAGTATTAGGAACGTCTTTCAATATTCGTGAACAAGGGAAAGAAACCAAAGTAGCTGTAGTAACAGGAAAAGTACGAGTGATAGCCAAAAACAAACTGGATGAACAGATACTTACACCAAACAAAATGGCCATTTGGACACCAACCCAAAAAGTACTAGAAACCGTAGGATTCAGTCCAAAAGAGGAAGTTCAATGGAAAGAGAAAGTCCTTTATTTTGAGGACGTACCTTTAGAAGAGGTATTCGAAAAGTTAGAAACAGTCTATCATGTACAAATAAGCATCGAATCCAATACCCTTCTTACGGGTAAGTACAATGGAGAGTTTGTGGACGAAACCTTAGAAAATGTGATGGCAGGACTTGCTTACACTTCTAATTTTCATTATCGCATTGAGGACAAACGAATTATCATTTTTAATTAGTAATACCAACCAAAAACATACGTAAACAATTTCAAAAAATAAACTATGACCAAAAATATATCTTAATCTTCCTTCCAAAATAAAAGAGTCGATAGCTATAAAGCATATCGACCCCAAGTACCCGCCCAGCTATCGGAAAGATTGGCGTCCGAGACGATAGCAAGAGCGGTTGATTTCAGCATTTCTATGTATTAACTAAAATCAAGTCAAATTTATGAAAATCCTTCGACCCACGTCGCATTTCACTTCAAAAAAACGATTAGCAACTATGTTAATGCTCCTTTTGAGTGTTTTACAGTTAAACATTTTCAGTATTTTCCAAGCTCAAGCAGCTAATATCGAAAGTACACACTTGAGTATGCGTGTACAAAATGCCACGATTGTACAAGTATTTAAAGAAATCGAGAAAAAGACATCCTTCCATTTTTCATATAATGATGCCTTCGTTAACGAGAATCTTCGAGTGAGTTTAACGATTGAAAACAAAAAATTAAGTGATGTACTTTCTTTCTTAGAAAAAGAAGCTCACTTACAATTCAAGCAAGTTCGTGGTAGTATTCATGTGCTTACTTTAGATACGCCAACAGCAAATACAGCCAACCCAATCAGAATTTCGGGAAAAGTCGTAAGTGCAGAAGATAACTCCCCTTTGGTTGGAGCGTCTATCCGTGTAAAAGGTACGAACAAAGGTACTGTTGCAGATGCCAATGGTGACTTCAAATTAGAAGTTGAAGAGGCAAATGCTACGCTAGAAATTTCTTCAGTTGGTTACTTAAAACAAGAAATTAAAGTTAACGGACGTAATCTTTTAAATGTAGCCCTTTCTTCAAACATCTCTTCTTTAGATGAGGTAGTTGTAGTGGGTTATGGTACGCAAAAAGTAAAAGACTTAACAGGATCTGTTGGGGTTGTTAAAGTAGATAATGCGAAAAAAACAGCAAGTTATGACGTAGCAAAAATGTTGCAAGGTCAAGTTGCTGGGGTAACAGTTACGGGTTCTGGAGAGCCTGGAGGTTACGTAGCAATTCGTATCCGAGGTACAGGTTCATTACAAAAAAGTGACCCTTTATTTGTAATTGATGGCGTTCCTGTGGATTCTCCTTTTGATTTTGCTCCAGGTGACATCGAAAGTATTCAAGTACTAAAAGATGCATCTTCAGGTGCAATCTATGGTTCTCGTGCAGCCAACGGCGTTGTGATTATTACCACTAAAAAAGGAAAAAATGGTCCTTTAAAAGTTGATTACAATGGCTACTTTGGGGTTTCTGAAATTGCAAGAACCATCCCTGTAACAAACCGTGTTGGCTACCAAAAAATTACGACGGCTGCTGAAATGAACGATTTAAACACGGTTTCAAAAGGTATCGCTCCTGCCAATGACCCAAGTAATCCACTTTTTATCAACAATATTGATACAGATTGGCAAAAAGTTGGCTTCAAAACAGGTTATATTCAAGACCATAACGTAAGCCTTTCTGGTGGTACAGATGCTTTCAGAGGAAGTGTTGGTTTAGGATATTTTGATCAGAGCAGTACTTATACTGGCCCTCAGAACTATACACGTTATACCTTGAATGGAAACATGACAGGTAAAAGAGGTATTTTCACGTATGGTATCAAAACAGCGTTTACGCATTCATTAAAAGTGAATAATGCAAACACTCGTGAACATGCTGTATTTGGTGGTGGTGTAGCTAGTTTATTAACGGCAATTCCAACCATGCCAGTTTATGATGCAACTCGTAATGGAGGTTTTGGGGGTGCAGACAAAAACATTCACCGTGCAATTACCTTAAACGTAGTTGGGATGAACTCGTTGTTAGAAAGTACTTCAGAGCGTAATCGTTTATTAGGAAATGCTTGGGGTGAGTTTGCCATCACAAAAGATTTAAAATATAAGTTAAGCTTAAGTTATGACCGCACAGACTGGTTTGATTTCTTCTTTGAACCAGATTATGATCTTGGGTTTTATTATTTGACGCAACAAGCTTACCTATCTAATGTAAGAGGTGCTGCAAGCACATTGTTGGCAGAAAACACCCTTAATTTCTCTAAAGAATTTGGTAAGCACAAAATCGATGTTTTAGGTGGTTATACCGTTCAAAAAAATCAAGGGAACAATCTGTTCGCTTCTGCTCTTGGCTTAACAAAACCTTATTTCAAAGTATTGAGTTCTTCAGTTGAAACAACTGGAGGAAAAGGTGTTGCTCAAGGACAAGATGCAAACACATTGCTTTCGACACTTGGTCGTATCAATTATAACTACGCAGATAAGTATTTGATTACCTTCAATGCTCGTCGTGACGGTTCATCGTTCTTTATTCCAGAAAATCGTTGGGATAATTTCTACTCGGTAGCTGGTGCATGGAACGTAGAAAAAGATATTCAGCTACCTACCGTAATTAATCGTTTGAAATTACGTGCTGGATATGGTGAATTAGGAAACCAAGCTATTCTTGGCTCTCCATACCAAGTCTATAGCTATATCAACTCGAATGTAAATGTGGTGTTCAACAATGCTCTTGTGAATGGTGCAACAACTACACAGCGTTTAGCAGACCAAAACTTGAGATGGGAACGTCGTGAATCAATCAACATTGGTACGGATATAGGTCTTTTGAATGACAAAATTGGTTTGACCGTAGAATACTATGACAATACCAGTCGTAACGTATTGGTAAGAATTCCAATATCTCCATCTTTAGGATTAACAAACGGAGATATTCTTACCAACTTTGGTTCAATCAACAACAAAGGGGTAGAAATTACAGCATCATACCGTAAGAAAGAGGGTGACTTCAAATACGAAGTTTCTGCAAATGCTCAGACATTAAAGAACACCGTACTTGAGTTAGCTAATAATACTCCTATTTATGGTGCGGCTAGTATCACTAAAGTTGGTGGAGCATTGGGTGAAATTTATGGTTATGTGACTGAAGGACTTTTCCAAAATGCTGACGAAATCAAGAACCATGCTACGCAAACAAATGCGGCTCCTGGAGACGTTAAATTTAAAGACGTAAACGGAGACGGAACAATCAGTGCTGACGATAGAGTTTCATTAGGCAATTCAATCCCGACGTTCTACTATGGTCTAAACTTCAATGCGTCTTACAAAAACTTTGATTTCTCTTTATTTGCTCAGGGACACATGGGTAACAAAGTGTTCAACGGCGTATATCGTGACTTGATGGCTGGACAATATGGAAACCACCACGTAGATGAATTAAACTTCTGGACACCAACAAATACCAATACAAATGTTCCTCGTCCAGTAATTGGCGACCCAAATGCCAACACGACTGGTCGTGATTCAGATCGTTTTGTGGAGTCTGGTGCTTATATGCGTTTACAAAATGCTCAGTTGGGTTACACTGTTCCAGAAAACATTGCGAAGAAAGTGGGAGCTACAAGAATTAGAGCGTATGTATCTGGACAAAATATCTTTATGATTACAAAGTATAAAGGTTATGACCCAGATTTTATGCCAGGAGACGCTAACATTGCTCGTGGATTTGACTATGGTTCGTATCCAAACCCACGTACTATCATGATGGGCTTACAATTAGGTTTCTAAAAGTAAGCAGACACGTGATTTATGACAAATAAATCACGTGTTACAAAAATCATATATACAAAAACTACCTTAAATACAATGATTGTATAAAGGAGTACAGGTATTTGACAGCTAAAATTAACGACAACATGAAAAAGTATTTTATACTAGCACTATGTGCAGCAAGTCTATCAATGGCTTCTTGTACAAAAGAACTAGAACAAAAAAATCCAAATCAACAAACAACTGACACCTATTGGTTAAGTGCTGATGATGCACTTAAAGGCGTTAATGCTGCATATCAAACGTTAATCATTGATGCCGGTTATATGCGAGCTACTCCAGTCTTATTAGATACTCGTGGAGACGATATCAAATCTGAAAGTCCGTGGGATCAAATGTATAACTCTGGTAAGTTCAATATGAATGCTGGAAATGATGCAATCTATGGTTGGGCATTTACTGGATATTATCAAGGTATCAACAGAGCGAATCAGGTAATAGATTTTGCTCCGTCAATTACGATGGATGCAAACTTAAAAAATCGTATTCTAGGACAGGCATATTTCTTGAGAGGACTTTATTTTTATCACCTCGTGAATATGTTTGGTAATGTGTCTTTACCAACTACTACAAAGCAACTTTATTTCAAGCAAAGTACTCCTGAGGAAGGATGGGCTCAAGTAATCGCTGACTTCAAAAAAGCGAGTGAACTACTTCCTACTTCTTATGACAATGTTACAGGAGCGGATAAAGGACAAACTGGACGTGCTACTAAAGGTGCGGCATTAGGTTTCTTAGGTAAAGTATATTTATTTAATAAGAAATATAGTGAAGCGGAAGCTACCTTCAAGTCTGTTATGGATTTGAATATCTATGATTTGGTTGCCAACTATTCAGATAACTTTGGTATCGCTAACGAAAATAACAAAGAATCTCTTTTTGAGGTACAATTCTCGGCAGATGCAGGTGGAAAAGATATGAACTGGGGTGGAGAACCTTCTCCAACTTGGGGTGCAGTATCTGGAAAGGCAATTACTTATGGTGCAAGAGGATTTGGATGGACTGACGTTCAACCTACTCGTTATGTCTATAATGAATTCTTAGTCGAAAAAACAACCGCTGGAAAATCAGACCCTCGTTTGGATGCAACCATGTTCTATAATAAACCTGGCATGACGATTTACGGTCAAGACTTTGCTACTTATTACAAAAACAGTGTGAACGATTTGAATGATTTATACTGTAAAAAATACTCGAATGATGGTATCAAAGCAAATGAATTTGACTGGCGTTCGGGAATTAATGACCGCTTGTTACGTTATGCTGATATTTTGTTGATGTATGCTGAATGTTTGAACGAAAGAGGGGCTACTGCTGAAGCGGTAACGTTTGTGCAAAGAGTACGTAGTCGTGTGGGCCTACCAAACTTAGCAACTGTAAAACCCAACATGACGCAGGCTCAGTTCAGAGAGCAGTTAGCTCACGAACGTTTATTAGAGTTTTGTTTAGAATCTCACCGTTTTGATGATATTCGTCGTTGGGGTTGGTTGGAAAACCCAACTAAATTAGCTGAATTAAAAAGCCACGACCCTGAGTTCAATACTTACAAAGCTGGTCGTGAATTTTATCCAATTCCACAGACAGAAATCAATACCAACCCTGCTGGTGTTAAGCAAAACGCAACATACTAAAAAATCCTACCTTGCTTAACCTAGCGTAGGACAACCAACTACTCCTCTCAACATTCTTTGTTATAAATTAACGGGAAAAGATTTCTAAATAAAGAAGCGTTGAGAGGAGTTTTTACTTCGTACCCAATCATCATGACAAACTATTCAGCCTTTAGTAAAACACTGATTTTTGCAACAATCAGTACTTTGACGTTATGGTCTTGTGGCGATAAAGCTGTAACTCCAGACCCTACGCCCATAACGCCAGTAATACCAGTAGATACCTCTACTCGTAGCGTTAGTATTGCTCCCACGAACTTTTCTGGACCAACTTATTCGGATAATTATACAGGCATTGCCTCGTGGAATCAACGCAGTCAGTGGAACCTTGCCAACGTACATGACCCTTCGGTAGAAAAAAGTGGCGACTATTATTACATGTATCAGACCGATGCTTCTTATGGCAATGCACATGACGGACATGGGCATTACCCTTACAGGCGTTCAAAAGATTTGGTTACGTGGGAATATATGGGTGCTGCTTTCACGGACGCTCCTGCTTGGGTAAAAGATTCCTTGAATAACAAAAGGGCGAGAATTGGACTTCCTGCTATTGCGAATCCTTCTTATGGTTTCTGGGCGCCACATATCAAAAAAGTGGGTAACAAATTTCGCTTATATTATGCTATCGTAGTGGATAACCCTATTGTTGGTACAGATAGAAATACCTCTTGGACTGAGCGTGCTTTTATTGGATTAGCAGAGTCGGATGATTTGGCAAGCAATAAATGGACAGACAAAGGAATGGTAGTATGTTCTGAACCTGATGGCGTAAGAAGTTATAACCGTCAAGGGGCTAATGATTGGAGTGGTTACTTCAAATTCAATGCGATTGACCCTAGTTTTATCATCACTCCAACAGGTGAACACTATCTAATTTATGGTTCTTGGCACACAGGAATTGCAGCCTTGAAACTCAACCCTGCCACTGGAAAACCTGATAAATTATCGACTATCGACGATTATGGAGTACGCATTGCAGGGCGTGGAAATATTGCAACCAACCGCTGGCAAGCCTTAGAAGCTCCCGAAATTGTTTATAATGAAAATACGGGCTACTATTATTTGTTTGTCGCTTATGACGGGCTTGATGTTCCGTACAATACTCGTGTATCTCGTTCTAAATCCATCACTGGCCCTTTTGTGGGAATTGATGGAGGAAATGTAACAACAGGAGCAGAATCGTTTCCGACAGTTACGCACCCTTACGCCTTCAAAAACTCGAATGGTTGGGTGGGAATTTCGCACTGTTCGGTTTTTCAAAATCCTGATACCAAAGAATGGTTTTATGCTTCGCAAGGGCGTTTACCTGCTAATGTAGCGGGTATCAACGTATCAAATGCTGTAATGATGGGACACGTACACAAAATGTATTGGACTGCGGACGGATGGCCAGTCTTAGACCCACAACGTTACGCAGCTGTTCCTCAGGAAACTGTACCAGAATCGTATTTCACAGGTATTTGGGAGATGATTACACTAAATTATGCGTATGGAGTACAGCAAACGCCTAGTCTCGTTTCTTTGACATCCACCAAAATTGTAAAAGGAAGTACGGGCAATACCATCGGAACTTGGTCATTCGATAAGGCAACGAATACACTCACCATTTTAAATGACAAATTTATCGTTGCCAAATCATGGGATTGGGAAGCAACGCCTCGCAAAGTAACGCTTACCTTAACGGGTATCAACAGTTCTGGAAGAGCCGTTTGGGCAAAAAGATTGTAACTATTACCAGAGAGCTTATTCACTTTTGAATGGACTCATCTCCGTCTAAAAGTGAATAGGTTTCTCACCCCTTAAATTTATAGCTTGCATTACAGTAAACTCAGTTATATAACAAATCCAAAAATAATTTCAATGAAACGTTTATCAATTTTATCGGGCGTACTATTCGCTCTGACCTTATTTTCTTGTGCCAAAATTGAAGATAATGGTACGAATCCTCAGGTAAAGGAAGAAGCAACCGTAGTAGGAAATGTGCCTTCGCACGACCCTAGTACCATTGTGAAAAGTGGTGTAAACTACTATGTTTTCACAACGGGGGATAATATCCCAATGACTTATTCGGCCAATCTTGCAAACTGGTCATGGGGAACATCGGTATTTACAAGTACGCCTAGTTGGATTCCAACGGCAGTACCAGGGTTTACTAAAAACTTTTGGGCTCCAGACGTAGCTTGGTTCAACAACCGTTGGAATATGTATTATTCATGTTCTACGTTTGGTTCGGCGGTTTCGGCAATTGGTTTAGTGACAGCTCCTTCTATTTCTCAGTCGGCAGGCACAACATGGACAGACCGTGGCAAAGTCGTTGCCTCAACATCCGCTTCCGATGTAAACGCAATCGACCCTTCTATTTTGGTAGATGGTTCAAATGTTTACATGGCTTATGGTTCTTGGCACGCAGGTATTGGTGTAGTTCAAATTACTCCATCAACAGGCAAACCATCGGGTACACGTAAGGTTGTTGCAGGTGGAAGTAATGCCTCTTGGGAAGCTCCTTGTTTAATTAAAGAAGGTAGCTACTACTATTTATTTGTGAATCGTGGCAATTGTTGTCAAGGAGTAAACAGTACTTACTACATTGTGGTAGGTCGTTCAACAAGTCCATTCGGTCCATTTGTGGATAAAACTGGAAAAACTCTTACTGCTGGAGGTGGAACAACCGTTTTAGCTACACAAGGAAAATACATTGGACCAGGTCATATTTCTCGTATTACAGGTACACAAAAAGGAGCAGTACATTATTATGACGGAACGGATTCTGGAAATCCAAAACTTGAAATTGTCAACTTTACTTGGACAAGTGGTTGGCCAACTATTTCATACTAAGCAAATGATGCTAATTTTTTCTAACATACTTACTTCTAAAATTCCTAGCAGATTTTTGCTAGGAATTTTCTTCCTTATCTCCTTAGTTGCTTGTAAAAAACAGGCATCTGAAACGGCTTTGAGCTTCACGGCTATTCCCTCCTCCGAAAGTCATATTACCTTTAATAACCAAATTGCAGAAAGTGATTCGGTGAATTTTTATACCAACGAATATATGTACATCGGCTCTGGCGTAGGCGTTGGCGACTTCAATAACGACGGCTTTCAAGATGTCTTTTTTGCAGGAAGTCAGGTCGATTCTAAATTATACCTCAACAAAGGCACAGGCTTTACCTTTGACGATATTAGTGACAAAGCAGGCATTGGGCATACCACTTGGTGTACGGGTGTAAGTATTGTCGATATTAACGAAGACGGAAAACAAGATATTTACGTCTGTGTTTCGCATGAGAAAACCGCCGAAAAACGTAAAAATCACCTCTATATTAACCAAGGAAATAACACAGAAGGGATTCCTACTTTTAAAGAACAAGCTAACGAATATGGTTTAGCAGATACGAGCTACTCCACCCAAGCCACTTTCTTCGATTATGACAAAGATGGTGATTTGGATATGTATCTACTTAATCATCAATTATTTAATCCACAACCCAATAAGCTTGTTCCAAGAGATTCTTCGGGTAATTCCCCCGCAGCGGATAGACTTTATCGTAATGAAGGAATAAATCCTACGCTCAAGCACCCAACCTTTAGCGATGTCTCTAAAGAAGCGGGTATTCTGGAAGATGGCTATGGCTTAGGAATGGTTATTTCGGATGTGAACAACGACAATTATCCCGATATTTATGTAGCGAATGACTACTTGAGTAACGATAATTTGTGGATAAATCAACAAAATGGTACGTTCAAAAATGGCATTGCCAAAGCCTTGAAACACCAGAGTTATAACAGCATGGGCGTAGATGCCGCTGATATTAACAACGATTTACTTCCTGATTTTGCGGTGTTGGACATGGCTCCGAATACCAACGAACGCAAAAAAATGATGGCAATGGGTTTTAGTCCCGAAAAGTTTGATATTCAACAGCAGTTAGGATATCAACCTGAATATTCTCGTAATATGTTGCAAGTGCATCAAGGTTTTCGTAAAAATGGCGAACCTGTTTTTTCTGAATTGGGTCACTTAGCAGGTATTGCCGAAACCGATTGGAGTTGGAGTGTCCTGATTGCTGACTTTGATAACGATGCGTGGAAAGATATTCATATTACCAACGGGCTTGCTAAAGATTTAACCAATAATGATTTCTTGGCCTTTACCCACGAAGCTCAACAAGCCTCTTACGGTTTTGGTGGTGGAAATAACAGCCAAAATAATTTTGACACCAAACGTATTCAAGAATTAAGAAAACGCTTAGACGAATTTGGTGCGGTCAAACGCCCTAACTTTTTCTTTTTGAACCAACATAATACAACATTCAGCGACGTGTCTGAGGCAATTGGTTTGGCGGAACCTTCTGTCTCGCACGGAGCTGTATATGCGGATTTGGATAACGATGGCGACCTCGATTTAGTGGTCAATAACATGAACCAAGAAGCTTTTGTCTATCGGAATGAAACACGAGAACAGGACAGTGATTCGACGCATAATTACTTAAAAATAAACCTTATAGGTACCAAGAGCAATCCAAACGGGATTGGAAGTAAAGTGCGTGTTTTTGCCAACGGACAAGCTCAATGTTTGG
Organism: Spirosomataceae bacterium; assembly: GCA_049241065.1. GTDB lineage: Bacteria > Bacteroidota > Bacteroidia > Cytophagales > Spirosomataceae > JALRIJ01. Next base: position 17,618 of record JBMLRK010000193.1, on the reverse strand, counting down.
AACAATATCCTGTTCGTGGTTATACATCCTCGGTAGATAATCGCCTGCATTTGGGTTTAGGAAGTGCTAAAGAAATTGATTCCTTAATTATTATTTGGTCAAACGATAAGGTTCAGGTACTTCGTAACATTAAAGCGAATCAACAAATTGAATTGAATATCAACAACACTAAGGAGTACCACACGGTAGCACAGAAAGAAACAACGCTTTTTGAAGAAGAAAATACTCCTTCACTTTTTAGACACCAAGAAACGCCCTTCTTTGACTATTATGTGCGTCGTTTACAACCGCAAAAATATTCGCAACTAGGACCTTGCTTGGCAGTGGCAGATGTTAATGCTGACGGACTGGAGGACTTTTTTGTGGGCGGTGCTGCCCGTCAATCGGGGCAAATTTTCTTGCAACAAGCTTCGGGTAATTTTATCGGACATGAGGTAAATTCCATCAATAAAATGGAAGAAGATTTGGCTGCGACTTTCTTAGATGTGGACAATGACCATGACCTCGACCTGATGCTGGTTGGTGGAAGTACCGAATTTGTAAGAGGTTTCCGCTTCCCTCCTCGTTTGTATTTGAACGATGGCAAAGGAAATTTCCAACTGAATGTCACTGCATTTAATGCAAGTTTGGATATTTTCTCTAGTACGATTAGCCCTGTCGATTACGATGCAGATGGCGATTTAGATGTATTTATAGGAGGACGTCTATCGAATGAAGGTTTTCCTGTTGCTCCTAAAAGTTATTTATTCCAAAATAATCAGGGGCGTTTTCAAGATGTAACCGACCGTGTATGCCCTAGTTTACGGGATGCAGGCATGATTACTGCTGCCGTTTGGACAGACATCAATCAAGACAAAAAGCCTGACTTGATACTGGCTGGCGAGTGGATGTCAATTCGCTTTTTTAGTAATCTAGGAGGAAAACTACAGGAAACGACTGCCAATACAGGCTTAGAACATAATTCGGGAATGTGGCGTTCTTTAGCCCTTGCCGATATAGACCAAGATGGCGATATGGATTTAGTGGCGGGCAATGTGGGTTGGAACAACAAATACCATGTTTCGCCAGAGCGTCCTTACTGGCTTTTTGCCAAAGACATGGATAAAAATGGCTCCAAAGAACTTATTCCTGCTTATACCATTCAAAATAGTCGTGGCGAATTCAAGCTTTATCCCGACTTAGACCGCAATCAATTTGCCGAACAAACACCTATGATTAAGAAGAAATACTTGGCTTATCAAGATTTTTCGGAAGCAACTATGGAGCAATTAATCGGTGATATTGGAAAAGAAGACCTGATTCAACTTTCTTGTGAAAACACCAGCACGGCTTGGTTTGAAAACAAAGGGAAAGGAGTCTTCGTGATGCACGTACTTCCCATGCAGGCACAAGTAGCTCCTGTGAATAGTATGCTAACAGGTGATTTCGACCACGATGGAAAACTTGACCTCATTTTAGCAGGAAACGAATATCAAACAGAAGTTTCCACAGGACGAACCGATGCATCGTTGGGCGTTTTCCTTAAAGGAAATGGAAAAGGAACGTTTACCCCTTTAAGTATTCGTCAAACAGGATTAATCTTAGAAGGGGATGTAAAAAGTTTAGCCATTCTCAAACAAGCAAAAGGTAAACGTCAAGTTATTGTAGGTATCAACAATCAACAAATTCAACGCTTTACCCTACAATAGCACACAGATTATTTATATAATAATTTAGAAAAGTTATATCTTTTCGCTAATATTGTGTCATACTTACACAATTTATCAGCTATTTAATTCGAGAAATCCACGCTAAAGCGTGAACAAGCTCATTTTCAAAATGATACAACATAAAACAAACCTTCTCTTCTTACTTCTCTTAATGGGAAGTAACCTATTCGGACAGCAAATCAGCAGTCCAAATAAAAAGATAACCGTACAATTTTCGATAAAAGATAAAAAGGCTAGTTATCGTATTCAGTTAGACAATAAAGAAGTTCTAGGAAACTCAGCCCTAGGCGTAGTACGAGAAGATGGTGATTTTTCACAAAACCTTTCATTCGTCAAAGCCGACAAACCCGTTTTAGTTAAAGATAGCTATGAGTCGTTAAACGCTAAAAAAAGTCATATTGAGTATGTAGCCAACCGTCAAGTAATTCACCTTGCCAACCAACAAGGCAAAAAGATGGATATTATCTTTCAGGTTTCAAACGATGGAGTTGCTTTTCGCTACTACTTCCCAGAAACATCTGCTGACATCAAAAAAATTGGGGAAGAAAAAACGACTTTCAAACTCCCTACCAATACCAAAGCATGGCTTCAACCAATGAGCGATGCTCAAACAGGTTGGGAACACTGTCATCCTTCGTATGAAGAGTTTTACGAAAAAGATATTCTTGCAGGTATTACCTCACCAATCAAAGCGGGATGGGTGTATCCTGCTCTTTTCAAAACACCAAATGCTTGGGTTTTATTAACAGAAACAGGTTTAGACGGTTCGTATTGTGCTACTCGTTTAAAGGCAGAATCACCCAATAACGAATACCAAATCGGTTTTCCACAAAGTCCAGAAGTATTTACGGGTGGCGTTTTAAATCCACAATCTCGTTTACCGTGGTATTCTCCTTGGCGTATCATTACGATTGGTTCGCTAAAAACCATCATGGAATCGACCCTTGGAACAGATTTGGCAAATCCTGCCATCAAAGTCGATACCAGCTTTATCAAACCGGGTATTGCTTCTTGGTCATGGATTTTGTTGAAAGACGAATCAGTAAATTATGAAACAACCCATCAATATATTGACCATGCGGCCGATATGCACTGGGACTACTGTTTGATTGATGCGGACTGGGATACTCGTATCGGCTATGAGCGTATCAAAGAACTTGCTGATTATGCTAAAACCAAGAATGTGAAGCTACTTGTTTGGTACAACTCGGCAGGAGCTTGGAACACCACGCCGTATCACCCTCGTAATTTACTTTTGACTTCAGAAGGACGAAAAGCAGAATTTAAACGCATTAAATCATTGGGCGTTTCTGGCGTTAAGATAGATTTCTTTGCAGGTGATGGGCAGTCGATGATTCAATACTATTTAGATATTTTGAAAGATGCTGCCGAAGCTAAATTACTGGTGAACTTCCACGGAGCGACATTACCAAGAGGCTGGGCGAGAACCTTCCCTCACTTAATGTCCGCAGAAGCAGTTAAAGGTTTTGAAATGGTAACCTTCGACCAGAAAGCTGCCGATGAACAACCTGCTCATTGTGCTACCTTGCCATTTACTCGAAATATGTTCGACCCAATGGATTTTACGCCAATGGCTCTATACAAAATTCCAAATATCAAACGTAGAACAAGCACAGGATTTGAATTGGCTCTTTCGGTGGTGTTCTTATCAGGAATTCAACACTTGGCTGAATCGCCAGAAGGTATGACCCACGTCCCTCCTTTTGCCAAAAGCTTCTTACAACAACTTCCAACTCACTGGGACGAAGTACGCTTTATCGACGGTTTCCCTGGCAAATTGGTTGTTTTAGCAAGACGTACTGGCTCAAAATGGTATGTAACAGGTATCAATGGAGAAGGGGTTTCAAAAGAGTTAACACTTGATTTATCGTTCTTAAAAAATAAAAAAGGACAATTAATTAGCGACAAAAACGCTCAGGATTTACAGGAATCAACGTTAAGTATTCCAGCCAACGGTCAAGTCAAAATGACTTTATTGCCTAACGGTGGTTTTGTAGCTGTTTTTTAGCGTAAAACCCTGACAGCGGTCAAAGACCCTGTCAGCGGTTGAGTTTAGACATTCAAAAACTGAATAAAAATTATTAAAAGAAATCATTTATTTTTTATCACCCTGTCAGGGTCTTTGACCGCTGACAGGGTGATAAAAAATAAAATCTTCAACGGTTTACGTATCCCATCATCATGAAAAAAGTACTCATTACGCTTACCCTTTTATTGACAAGTTTATGCTTTACGAACGCTCAAACAGGCGTTCAACGAGCAGGAAACCCGATCATAAAAGATAAATATACCGCTGACCCTGCCGCTTTGGTGGACAATGGAACGGTTTATCTATACACAGGACACGACGAAGCTCCCGAACGAGAACAGCGTTATGTGATGCACAACTGGCTTTGTTATTCTTCTACGGATATGGTCAATTGGAAAGAGCATCCAAGTCCGTTGAATGTTAAAAACTTTGCATGGGCAAAAGACGATGCGTGGGCTTCGCAAGTCATCAAAAAAGGAAATAAATATTACTGGTACGTAGCGGTAGAACACGGAACAGTCCACGGAAAAGCCATCGGTGTAGCGGTATCAGATAGTCCAACAGGGCCTTTTGTAGATGCTCGTGGCTCGGCAATTATTACCAACGACATGACGACTGACACGAAAATTTCGTGGGACGACATTGACCCTTCGGTATTTATCGACGACGATGGACAAGCGTATCTTTTCTGGGGAAATACCATCTGTTATTATGCTAAATTAAAGGCTAACATGACCGAATTAGATGGCCCAATTATGAAAGTAAACGTACCAAGCAAATTTACCGAAGCTCCTTGGGTACATAAGCGTAAAGGCTGGTATTACTTATCTTATTCGATTGAGTTTCCCGAAAAAACGGTTTATGCTATGAGCAAAAACATCAATGGCCCTTGGGAATTTAAAGGAACTATCAACGAAATCGCAGGAAATTGCAATACCAATCACCACGCTATCATCGAGTTTAAAGGCAAGTCCTATTTTGTATATCACAACGGAGCCTTATCACCCGATGCAGCAAGTTTCCACCGTTCGGTTTGTATTGACGACCTAAATTATAACAAAGATGGGTCTATCAAACGCATTGTAATGACTAGCGAAGGCGTTGAAAAACGATAATTTGTAATGGTTAATGCGTAATGATGAATGGATAATGATTAGCTAGTACTGTACGTAGGATTCTGAGAACGCTATTTTTTTAGTTTTGCTCATAAGATAAGTTAAATTTTACGTCAACCTATTTTAGGCAAGCACATCATTAAACATTACGCATTCATTATTACACATTAACCACCACGCATTAATTAAAACGATTAATATCAATATGAAACACGCAATTAAAACAATTGCCCTAGCTTTAGCAACGAGTCTGTTTGCTAATGCTCAGACTACGCCCATCAAGGTAAATGTGGCACAACCTGTATCCGAAATTCAGCCGACTATGTGGGGCGTTTTCTTTGAAGACATCAACATGGGAGCCGATGGCGGTATCTATGCGGAATTGGTCAAAAACCGTTCTTTTGAATTTAACAAGCCGTTAATGGGTTGGAAAATCGAACGTAAAAAAGCCAAAGAAGGCGATGTGTTAGTACAAAATAGATTAGGAAATCAAAGTTCTAACCCTCACTACATCACTGTAAATCTGGATAATACGCCCAAAGGTGATTTAGGCTTAACCAACGAAGGCTTCAAAGGTATTGGGGTTAAAAAAGGCTTACGCTATGATTTTTCTGTCTTGATGCGTAAACAATCGGGCAATGTTGTTTTCCATATCGAATTGTTAAATGCCAAGAATGAAGTCATTGGCTCAACTTCGTTAACTCCTGCAAATGTAGGCAACGAATGGACAAAGCAAGAAATCAGTTTCAATGCGACAGATACCGAACAAAAAGGTAAATTCCGTATTTGGTTTGAAGGTACGGGTATTATTGACTTAGATATGATTTCGCTTTTCCCATCAGACACATGGAAAGGACGTAAAGGCGGTATGCGTGCAGATATGATTCAATTATTAGCAGATATGAAACCTGGATTTGTACGTTTCCCTGGAGGATGTATCGTAGAAGGGTTCGATTTGAATAACCGTTATCAGTGGAAAAAAACCTTAGGGCCAATCGAAGACCGTCAATTAATTATCAACCGTTGGAACGTGGAATTTGCTCACCGTCCAGCTCCTGATTATTTCCAGACGTTTGGTCTTGGTTTCTTTGAATATTTCCAATTATGTGACGACATCGGTGCTGAACCACTTCCTATCTTAAACTGTGGCATGGCTTGTCAGTTCAATACGGCAGAGGTTGTACCTTTAGACCAATTACAGCCTTATATCGACGATGCCCTTGATTTGATTGAATTTGCCAACGGTGATGTTTCGACAAAATGGGGTAAAGTACGTGCAGACATGGGACACCCTGCTCCTTTTAATTTGAAAATGATGGGTGTAGGTAACGAAAACTGGGGGCCTCAGTACGTAGAACGTTTGAAAATGTTCACCAAAGCAATCAAGGCAAAATACCCGAATATTAAACTGATTAATAGCTCGGGGACGGACTCTGATGGAGAGCGTTTTGACTACTTAAATGGGGAGCTTCGTGCCATGAAAGCTGACTTTATTGACGAACATTATTACAGAAGACCTGAGTGGTTCTTACAAAATGCAGGTCGCTACGACTCGTATGACCGTAATGGCTCTAAAGTTTTTGCAGGAGAATATGCCGCTCAAAGTGACAAAACGGTAAGTGTTGATAACCGTAACAACTGGATTTGTGCCTTGTCAGAGGCGGCATTCTTGACGGGTTTAGAACGTAATGCTGCCGTAGTAAACATGGCTTCGTACGCTCCACTTTTTGCTCATGCAGAAGGATGGCAATGGACTCCAGACATGATTTGGGTAGATAACTTACGTTCTTACGGAACACCAAACTACTATGTTCAAAAATTATATTCATTGAACAAAGGAACAAACGTATTATCAATGCTTCAAGACGGTAAACCTTTAATCGGGCAAGATAGCCTATACGCTTCGGCAAGTTGGGATAAAGCAACCAACGAAATCATCTTGAAAATTGCTAACGTTTCTGAAAAAGCTGTCACTCGTGACGTTGCGTTAGACGGTGCTAAAAAAGTAGAAGCTGTGGGTAAATTGTTCGTATTACAAAATAACAATCCAACAGCAGTGAACTCATTTGAAAATGCAACGAATATCGCTCCTGTAGAAAGTACGATTGCAGTAAACGCTAAAGCGAAAAAAGTAAGTGTAGCACTTGCTCCAAAATCGTTCAACGTCATTCGTATCAAAACGGTTAAGTAATAATTTTGAATGTTGAATGTTAAATTTTGAATTTAATACATTAGTAATTAAGCTATTAAAGAATTTACATTCATACTATTTTGCATGATTACTTATCAAATAGTTAAAAAATAAATGCTACGGGATAAAACCCGTAGTACCCCTCATAAGGCTTCGCTATCAGTGAAGCCTTATTTACTAAAACTTGTTCACAAGATGAAACAATTACTGAGCCTCCTCCTCTGGCTGTGCTTTTTTCAAGTATATGCACAACAAAAACAACTACTTACCCACGACCCTAGTACCATCGTAAAAGAAGGAACAACCTACCGCTATTTTGCCACAGGCATGGGTATTATGAGCGTTGCTTCCGAAGACTTAATTCATTGGAAAGTAGAAAAACCGATTTTTGAACTGGATAAACATCCTGCATGGATAGACAGCACGGTAAAAGGATTTAAAGGACACTTTTGGGCTCCCGATTGTATCTGGATGAACGGACAATATTATGTCTATTATTCTTGTTCGACTTTTGGCTCTGCGGTTTCTGCCATTGGCGTTGCCAGCTCTCCTACCCTCAATCCAAACGCCAGCAATTACCAATGGACAGACCTTGGACTTGTCGTAAAATCAAGTGATAAAAAAGACGTTAATGCCATTGACCCAAGCCTGTTGAAAGATAGCGATGGAAAAGTTTATATGACTTATGGCTCTTTTCATGGTGGTATTGGAGGCGTTGAAATAGATACCCTTACAGGAAAAATCAAAAGCGGAGCTAGTATTCAAAAATTAGCAGGTGGTAGAGAATCGGATTGGGAGGCTTCTTGCCTAATTAAAGAAGGTGAATTTTATTACTTATTCGTCAACAACGGACTTTGTTGTAAAGGCTTAAATAGTACGTATTACATCGTGGTAGGTCGTTCTAAAAACCCTCTTGGCCCTTTTATCGACCAAACGGGTAGGGATTTAACTGCTGGTGGTGGCACCGTCTTACTTCGTACCGAAGGGAAATACATAGGCCCTGGACACGTAAGTCTCTTGCGTGAAAATGGTAAAAACTATACTTCTATCCACTACTATGACGCTACAGACGAAGGCAAACCTAAATTTGGTATTCTTCAAATGAAATTCAAAAAAGGATGGCCTAGTCTTATCAAGGATAAATTAACAGAAGAAATTAAGTAACACAGGGTGAACGGGTTTTAACCCGTTTATAATATAACACTGTATATCAACTGGTTAAAACCCATTTACCCTTGAATCCAACGAGTTAAAACTCGTTGACCCTGATTATCCCTAGTTCATTGTCAACGATATATTTCCTATGAAAAAAACATTTTTATTCTTACTCTTGCTTGGACAAGCAACTAGTTTTGCCCAAAAGCAAAGCCCTGTTCAATCGTTCCCATTGCAGGAGGTTCGTTTACTAGAAAGCCCCTTCAAACAAGCCGAACAAACTGACCTCCGCTATATCTTAGCCTTAGATGTTGACAGACTTCTTTATCCTTTTTTGCGAGAAGCAGGAATTCCTACCACAGCGAAGAGTTACGGAAACTGGGAAAACACAGGGTTAGATGGACACGTAGGCGGGCATTATCTCACTGCCTTGTCCCTCATGTATGCTTCTACGGGGGATAAACGAATTGAGGAACGCCTTAATTACATGGTGGTACAACTCAAAAAATGTCAAGACAAAAATGGAAACGGCTATCTTGCAGGAATTCCAAACGGTGCTGCTATATGGACAGACGTAGCCAAAGGCTCGTTGAAAGTTGATGCTTTTTCAGTAAATAATCGTTGGGTTCCGTGGTATAATATCCATAAAACCTTTGCGGGTTTACGTGATGCCTACCTATATGCAAACAATCAGGATGCTAAAACAATGTTGATAAAACTAAGTGATTGGACGATAAAACTGGTAGAAAACCTAAGCGAAGAACAAATTCAAACGATGCTCAATGCAGAGCATGGCGGCATGAATGAGGTCTTTGCGGATGTAGCAGCCATCACTGGGGATAAAAAATATCTAACCTTAGCCCAACAGTTTTCGCACCAACGTATCTTGACTCCTTTAGCAACAGGAAAAGATGCTTTAACGGGGATTCATGCCAATACACAAATCCCTAAAATCATTGGTTTTCAACGTATTTCAGAATTAAACAAGGATGAAAATTACCATAAAGCTGCTCGTTTTTTCTGGGAAAGAGTAGTCAATAATCGTAGTGTAGCGATTGGCGGAAACTCCGTAAGAGAACATTTTCATCCTGATACCGACTTTTCTTCTATGATTACCGATGTAGAAGGCCCTGAAACCTGCAATACCTACAACATGTTGAAACTCTCCAAATTACTGTTTCAACAATCGGGCGATGTTCGTTATATCAATTACTACGAAAAAGGGCTGTATAACCACATTTTATCCTCACAACATCCCGAAAAAGGTGGTTTTGTGTACTTCACCCCCATGCGTCCACGTCATTATCGAGTGTATTCATCACCACAAGAAAGTTTTTGGTGTTGTGTGGGGTCTGGCTTAGAAAATCATGCTAAATATGGCGAACTTATTTATGCACATACGGATAATGATTTGTGGGTAAACTTATTCATTCCTTCGGTGCTTACTTGGAAGGAAAAGCAATTAAGTCTTCGTCAAACGACTCGCTTTCCTGATCAAGAAAATACATCACTCCGTCTGACTTTAAAGAAACCAACTCATTTTGGGTTAAGACTTCGCTATCCTTCATGGGTTGCCGAAAAGCAATTGAGCGTACGTATTAATGGCAAAAAGCAAGAAAACCTAAGCGTTATCGACGGCTACGTCGTACTTGACCGCACTTGGAAAAACAACGATGAAGTAAGCATTCAACTGCCAATGCACAACAGCTTGGAAGAAATGCCTGCTCATTTGGGTTTTGAAGCGGTGTTCCATGGCCCAATTTTGTTGGCAGCTAAAACCGATACCAGTGATTTGAAAGGGTTATTTGGAGACGATAGCCGTATGGGACACGTTGCTCAAGGAAAACAATACCCGCTGTTTCAAGCTCCGATGTTGGTGGGGAACGACAATAGTGTATTACAATCGCTTAAACCAGTTACAGGAAAGGCGTTAACCTTCTCGGCAAGTAGCAGTTTATATCCAGCTTCTTACAAAAACTTAGAGTTGATTCCCTTCTTCCGTTTGCACGATGCACGCTATACCATCTATTTCAAGAAAGCGTTAAAAGACTCGATTGAAGTAGCTCAAAATGCACTAGCTTCCTTAGATTATACCAATAACAAAGACGAAGCAAGAACGGTCGATAAGGTTTTCCCTGGGGAACAACAGCCAGAATCCGATCATTTTTTTGAAGGAAATCAGACCCAAGCAGGCGTTCATCGGAATAGACATTGGCGAGATGCAACAGGCTGGTTTAGCTATGTAATGAACAATAAAGACAAAAAAGCTCACTCATTACAAGTTACGTACTATGGTTTGGATAAAAACCGCTCTTTTGACATCTTGATTAATAACCAAGTTGTTTCAAGTGTTACGCTCACGGGTAATCAAGGAGATAGTTTTTTCGCCGTTGAGTATCCAATTCCAGCAGAAATACTGCAAAATGCAGCAGATAATAAACTCACTGTCAAGTTTGTAGCCAAAAGTAATTCTGTTGCAGGAGGAATCTACGAGGTACGTTTATTACGCAAGAAGTAATAAAAGAAAATTCTAACTTTTTCGTTATTTAATTGGATAAATCAAATAATTGTTTTAAAATTGTGTCAAAATAACACGTTTCGATATTTCAATGTTGAAATTTGTTTTTCATAGAATGTGATTTGGGACGTATGGGGAATAATTATTCCCCATTACACTACCACTTGATTGACATCGTATGAATAACTTTGTGTTCATTTTTATTAAGCACTTACTAAGATTAAATTATGTCTCAACCTCAGAATTTTATTGACACAAGTACATTCGATAAGTACGCCAATTCTGCCCGCATGCTATTGGCACTCGATAGTATTGTATTTGGGTTTGACGGAGAAGAACTAAAACTCTTATTGATAAAACGAAACTTTGAACCAGAACTAGGAAAGTGGTCACTAATGGGTGGTTTCTTAGAGGAAAATGAAGACTTAGAGTTAGCGACCAACCGTATTTTATATGACTTAACGGGACTCAAGGATATTTATTTTGAAGAATTAAAAGCATTCGGAAAGGTTGAGCGTGACCCAGTTGAACGAACCGTATCCATTTGTTTTTTTGCGTTAATCAATATTCATGCACACGATCAAGATTCGGCAAAAGCTCAAAATGCGTTTTGGATTAGTTTAAAAGACCGCCCCAATTTAGTATTCGACCATAATGAAATGGTTGATTTGGCCTTAGAACGCTTACGCTATCGTGCAGCTTTACACCCTATCGGATTTGAATTATTACCCGAAAAATTCACGATTCCTCAATTACAAAAACTCTATGAGGCAATCTACGACACTCCCCTTGACCGACGTAATTTTAGCAGAAAAATCTTATCGACAAAATTACTGATTGATACAGGGGAAAAGAATGAAAATTCGGCAACCAAAAAAGCAATCCTTTACAAGCTCGACCAAACAAAATACCAAAGCCAATTTAACGCTTTCCATTATTTTATGTCAGATGCTTCGAGGTAAATGCTCGATTACGAAGGAACAGTAACCACACCCTTTGCTTGATACAAAATTCAAAGGGTGCTAATTATTTATATTTCTCAAAAATGTGTCATCTTGACACCAAATCATAACACAATGCAACATCAATACGCTATCGGGGTTGACTACGGAACAGATTCGGTTCGTGCTTTAGTGGTCAATACACAAACGGGCGAAAATTTAGGCACAGCCGTTCATTATTATGCACGTTGGGCAAAAGGTCAATTCTGTGACCCTAGCAGCCAGCAATTTCGTCAACACCCACTTGATTATTTAGAGGGTTTAGAAAATGCGATTAAGGGAGCTTTGGCAAATGTTTCTGACGACGTTCGCCAGAATATTGTAGGAATTTCAGTTGACACCACTGGTTCTACTCCTGTTGCTGTAGATGAAGCAGGTACTCCACTTGCCTTATTACCTGAGTTTGCAGAAAACCCGAATGCGATGTTTATCCTTTGGAAAGACCATACGGCTAATGCTGAAGCAAACGAAATCAATGAATTAGCTCATCATTGGGACATGGACTTCACCAAATATGTGGGTGGAATTTACTCTTCTGAATGGTTTTGGGCAAAAATTTTACGTACCCTTCGTGTAGATGAAAGCGTTCGTGCTAATGCCTTTTCATGGGTCGAACACTGCGACTGGATTTCAGCAGTGTTAACAGGTGATACCAATCCTTTAACACTAAAACGTAGCCGTTGTGCAGCAGGTCATAAAGCCTTATGGCATGCCGAATTTGAAGGATTACCTTCGGAAGAATTTTTAACAAAATTAGATCCTTTATTAGCTGGTCTTCGTGATCGTCTTTTCAAAGACACCTATACTTCGGATAACTCAATGGGTAAAATTTCGGCTGAATGGGCTGCAAAATTGGGTATTTCTTCAGAAGCTGTTATTGGTGTGGGAGCATTCGACTGTCACATGGGAGCTGTTGGGGCAGACATTCAGCCGTATGCTTTATGTAAAGTAATTGGTACGTCAACTTGCGATATGTTGGTTGCACCAAACGAAGAAATTGGTCACTTACTTATCCGTGGTATCTGTGGACAAGTAGATGGTTCTATCTTACCAGGTATGTTAGGCATGGAAGCGGGTCAATCTGCTTTTGGTGACTTATATGCTTGGTTTCAAAAAGTAATTGTAACACCAGTACGTGAATTATTAGGTGATGAAGCAGCCGACAAAATGGCTCAAGAATTATTACCTCATCTTTCTATCAAAGCAATGGCATTGCCAGTAACTGAAAATGATATTGTTTCGGTTGATTGGATGAACGGTCGCCGTACTCCTGATGCAAACCATACCTTAAAAGGAGCGATTTCTGGCTTAAACTTAGGTTCAGATGCCGTAAAAATCTTCAAATCGTTGGTAGAAGCAACAGCTTTCGGAGCAAAAGCAATTGCAGACCGTTTCGTAAACGAAGGAGTACCTATCAAGGAAGTAATTGCAATTGGTGGTGTAGCTAAAAAATCTCCTTTCGTAATGCAAACCTTAGCGGATGTGATGAATATGCCTATTAAAGTGGCTAGCTCAGACCAAGCTTGTGCTTTAGGTGCAGCAATTTTTGCATCGGTAGCAGCAGGTGTTCACCCAGACATGGCAACGGCTCAGAAAGTAATGGCTTCCGACTTCGACGCTACGTACACACCACGTCCAGAGGTTTCTGCGGTGTACCAAACATTATATGCTAAGTATGTGGCATTGGGGGGATTCATTGCAACCACATAGTCACATAGAGAACATAGATTGCAATACATAATTGCAACCATATAAGCTCATAGAGAATATAGGTTACAATACGCATTAAAAATATCTACACATATTTAAAGAAGTTAAGTATTAAGACACATTTATTTTAGGAATCATACATCAACATAGTCAACAGAAGTTATTGATTAGCCAACTTTTACACAACTATGTTCTCGATATTCCTATCTGGTTAAATATGTAGGGGTACTTATTTCAAATTAAGAGAATGATTACGCAAAAAATCTTAGACCAGCTAACCTTTAAAATTATTGGTTGTGTCATTGAGGTTCATAAAGAACTTGGACCAGGCTTACTTGAAAAAGTATATGAAAAATGCCTCATTCAAGAATTAAAAGCAGCGAATCTTGCTATTACATATCAGCAAAATATCCCTGTTCTATATAAAGGAGCGTATGTTGATTGCGATTTGAGATACGATATTCTTGTAGAAGACCTTATTGTGTTAGAACTAAAAAGTGTAGAGAAAATGCTACCACTATTTGATGCTCAATTATTGACCTACATGAAATTATTAAAAGTTCCGAAAGGCATACTTATTAATTTCAATGTTCGCTCTATTTTTAAAGAAGGGCAAAAAACATTTGTAAATGAGCTTTTTTCTCAATTACCAAAACAATAACCACATATGACACAAACACTATGTTTCCTATATATCTATGTGGTTACAAAATGAATTACAAACAATAACCACATATACACAAAACTATGTTTCCTATGTGTCTATGTGGTTGCAAACTTAATTACAAAACAATACAATGATTGACTTAAAAAAATTCGAAATCTGGTTCGTAACAGGTAGCCAGCACTTATATGGCGAAGAAACACTTCGTCAAGTAGATGAGCATTCTACAATCATCGCTGGTTCATTAAACGACTCTCCTGCGATTCCAGTAAGAGTAGTGTTCAAACCTGTTGTGAAGACTCCAGAAGAAATTTACGCTATCTGTCAAGAAGCTAACGTTGCTCCCAACTGTGTGGGTATCGTTGCTTGGATGCACACGTTCTCTCCTGCTAAAATGTGGATTCGTGGATTGAACTGCTTGAAAAAACCACTACTTCACTTCCACACACAATTCAACCGTGACATTCCATTCAGTACAATCGACATGGATTTCATGAACCTAAACCAGTCGGCACACGGTGATCGTGAGTTTGGTTTCATCATGTCTCGTATGCGTTTGAACCGCAAAGTGGTAGTAGGTCACTGGCAAAATGCAGGTGTTATCGACCAAATCAGTGCTTGGACACGTGTAGCGGTTGCAAAATACGAAATGTCAACGATGAAAGTTGTTCGTTTTGGGGATAACATGCGTCAGGTAGCGGTAACTGATGGGGACAAAGTAGCGGCAGAAATGGCCTTTGGTTTCTCGGTAAACACTCATGGCGTTGGCGATTTAGTACAAGTTATCAACCAAATTTCTGACTCAGAAATCAACAACTTAATCAAAGAATACGAAGCTACGTATGAGATGATGGCATCGTTAACGGCTGGCGGAGCAATGCGTCAATCGTTGGTAGAAGCTGCTCGTATCGAGTTAGGTTTAAAAGCATTTTTAGAAGACGGTGGTTACGGTGCATATACCAACACCTTTGAAGATTTACACGGAATGTGTCAATTGCCAGGTATTGGTTCACAACGTATGATGGCGGCTGGCTATGGTTACGGTGGCGAAGGCGACTGGAAAACATCGGCTTTAACACGAGTAATGAAAATCATGTCTAGCGGTTTAGCAGGTGGTACTTCGTTTATGGAAGATTATACCTACCACTTCGACCCAAGCAACCCAATGGTATTAGGTTCACACATGTTAGAAATTTGTCCAACCATTGCGAAAGACAAAGTGAAATGTGAAATCTATCCATTAGGAATTGGTGGTAAAGAAGATCCCGTTCGTTTGGTATTCAATGCAAGTGCTGGCCCTGCAATCAACGTTTCGTTAGTAGATATGGGTAACCGTTTCAGATTAATCGTAAACGAAGTAGAAGCAGTAGAGGTAACAGAACAATTCCCTCACTTACCAACGGCTCGTGCTTTATGGAAACCACAACCAGACATGGCTACAGGCTGTGCTGCTTGGATTTTGGCAGGTGGTGCTCACCATACGGTTTATAGCCAAAACTTAACGACAGAACACATCGAAGACTTCGCTGAAATGTGTGGTGTTGAATTAGTGGTTATCGACAAAAATACGACCATCCGTAATTTCAAAAACGAATTACGTTGGAACGAAATCGCTTACAAATAGATTTTAAATGTTGGATTTTGAATGTTGGATTGTTCAGTGTATTCAGAAACAATTCAACATTCAAAATCTAACATCCAACATTTACCAGCGTCCAATTATCCCAACTCCATCCCCAACCATGAAAAAAACAATCGCAGCTCTTGCTATTGCAGGGCTTTCTTTTCAGACGTATGCACAAAACTCGGCAACGGTTTATGCAGATTCTGGTAAAGCAGTCATCAGTAAACATATCTACGGACATTTTGCCGAACACCTTGGAGCATGTATCTATGGCGGTTTATATGTCGGTGAAAATAATACTAAAATTCCCAACACAGCAGGCGTACGTAATGACGTAGTAGATGCTTTGAAGAAATTAAAAATCCCTAACCTTCGTTGGCCAGGTGGATGTTTTGCAGATACCTACCATTGGAAAGATGGTATTGGTCCAAAATCGCAACGTCCTTCGATGATTAACGCTTGGTGGGGTGGTGTTACAGAAGATAACAGCTTCGGTACACACGACTTTTTGAATATGTGTAAACTACTAGGTACTGAACCGTATTTAGCAGGTAACGTGGGTAGTGGTACGGTAAAAGAACTCGTAGATTGGACACAATATGTAAACCACGATGCGGGTAGCCCAATGGCAAATTTACGTAAAGCCAATGGACAAGATAAAGCATGGGGTGTAAAATTCTGGGGTGTTGGTAATGAGGCTTGGGGTTGCGGAGGTAATATGCGTCCAGAATACTATGCCAATATCTACCGTCAGTATGCTACGTTTATGGCAGACTGGGGTAATACCGCTAAACTTTTCCGTATTGCTTCGGGAGCGAACTCAAAAGATTATCACTGGACAGAAGTGTTAATGCGTGATATTCCTCATAACATGTTGGAAGGCGTTGCTTTACACCACTATTCAGTAATCAACTGGGATAAAAAAGGCTCTTCGACAGACTTCTCTGAAGCTCTTTATTTCAAAACCATGCAAGAGGCCTTGTTTATGGATGAGTTAATCCAAAAGCATTCGGCAATTATGGACAAATATGATCCGAAGAAAAAAGTAGCTTTAATCGTAGATGAATGGGGAGGTTGGTATGAAGTTGAACCAAACACGAATCCGGGCTTTTTGTTCCAACAAAATACCATGCGTGATGCCGTGTTAGCAGGAGCAACTTTGAATATTTTCCACAAACATTCAGACCGTGTTCGTATGGCGAACTTGGCTCAAATCGTAAACGTATTGCAATCGGTTATCTTGACAAAAGAGGAGAAAATGATTCTTACGCCTACGTATCACGTGATGGAAATGTATAACGTTCACCAAGATGCGACGAACTTACCTGTTGAAATCAAAACGAACGATTATGTAGTGGGTACTGAAAAATTACCAGCCGTTTCGGTTTCAGCATCGAAAGACAAAGCAGGAGTTATCCACGTTTCGTTGACAAATATCGACATCAATAAAGGTCAAGAAATCAGCATTAATATCAAAGGCTTAAAGGCAAAAACGGTATCAGGAAGAGTTTTAGCTTCTGCAAAAGTTCAAGACTTTAACTCGTTTGAAAATCCAAACAAAATTGCTCCAACGGCATTCAAAGGGGCGACTTTGGCAGGAGATGTATTAAAAGTAAGCCTTCCTGCTACTTCGGTAGTAGTATTGGAATTGAAGTAATTGCTTTAAGGGTAAACGGATTTTAATCCGTTTGATTATTCTCAAAATGGGTTAAAACTTTTTGAATTAGTTAGCAAAACTGCTAGACATTTCGGGTTTTAACTCATTCGACTATTCTCAAAACGGGTTAAAACCCGTTTACCCATATTATATTCACTTGTAATTAAAGAAATAAAGACAAAGCCATTGTCTAATGAAATATACCTTAAAACTAATTCTGTTGC
>JBMLRK010000192.1:0-1610 GCA_049241065.1 Spirosomataceae bacterium | reverse complement strand
ATCAATGTTTTTCTTATTTCCTGCCAAACCTGCGTCAAATGGTTTTATTTCTTGATTTCCATCCATAAAACCTAGTAATAAGCAAGCCCCTTTTCCCATCGTTAAGCGGTGTGTTCCCGCAGCAAAACTATAGGTATGAATGTTTACAGGTGGTAAATCACCCAACAAAAGGGCATTCGATATTTTGATTTCCGATTGTCCGTAATTATTGGCACTGGCATCGGTTTCTAGCTCTGGTTTTTGTAAAAATTGGCGTTTTTTCGTGCTGAACAAACCAACCGATTCGTTAAAATACCCAACGAGTAACTTCACAGGAACTTCTGTTTTAAATTCGAGGATTGTACCGTCTGTAATTTGTTGTTCTTTAGCAAAACTTAGTCCTTGTAAGTCCTTTAACTCAGGAGTAATAGCAGTAATTTTCACGCTCGTATCTGCAAACGCTTGTTGCCCAACCGCCAAAGAATAGGTAGTAGCCACTTTCGACAAAAGCGTTACTTTGGCTGGTTTTATATACTGAACCACCGTATTTTTTTGCCCCGTATGATGCTCCAATGAGTCAATCACAAAACGGAAACGAGTCAGTTCTTTTTGAAAAACTGGAAGCATTTCTTTCCAGTGAATGAAAGTTGCATCTACTCCTCTCATTGGAATTTTCCGTTGTTTCGTTTGCATACTGTTGGCATACAAATAACGGTCTTTTGTGACATTCACTAATTGAGAATATTGTTCCACACTGAGTTCTAAATGCGGTAAGGCTTTCTTCAAATCTTGAATATCGTTACTGTATTTATAGCGTAGAGCGGCTAGGGAAGCTTTTACTTTTTCACTAAAATGATTCGCTAGGTAATAATAACAATAGACATCGTTTTTCAAGCGAGCAAACTCTTCTTTGTTCTTCCCAACTTGCTTTACCTGATTAATGGCATCAAAAGCTTTTTTACCATGTACAACCACTTCTTCGGCAATTTGCATCGGGGTTTCTCCAATGTGTTTTTCGCCTTTCCATTCTTTTTCGGCATAATCAATAATCATCTCACCCTCAGGAGCTTCCGACTCATACAACATCGTGAATAAACCATAACGATACGGATTGATTAACTGCGTCATTAACATTCCTAAAGTTAGCGTCTGACGATTGCCGTCGGTAATGCCGTAACGTCTTAATAATTTGGGAGCAATTTCGCCTGTTTCTTCATACGCATTCAAGACCTTATTGGCGGCTGTTGACGACACACCAAATTTTTTCCCTAAATAATTATCCCAGAAAATAACTTCCCCTTTTCGGTCACGATTAGCATTCCACGCATATCTTGCCCATGTTTTATACCACATCTCATCACGATCAAGTTGCAATAAACGTTTGGGGGTTTTGTCTGCCGTGTAAGGATAATCCCAGTAAGAAGCCTGTGGGTATAGATGCAAGGCATTGGCTTCATAAATGTTGTGCATTCCTTGTACCGACTTCTGAATAAAATCAGGCGAGCTATAACGAAACGGCTCTAGGTTCGACAACAAGTGAACATTTTCTACATGAACCGTTCCGATTCGACTCAATTTTCGGTGTAACTCCGCCCATGAACCTCTTGGAGCGTAAGTCGTTAAGGCTTCTC
>JBMLRK010000191.1:0-6516 GCA_049241065.1 Spirosomataceae bacterium | reverse complement strand
CACGAAGCTCCTAAACTAGCTCCCCATCTGGCTATTCGTCTGAAAAAGGAATATAGCAGTGTTCCCATTATTCAGTCGTCCTTGAGAAGAAATAAGCAATTAACGATTGAGAAAATTGTGCAAAACTACGTTACCCGTTTGTATGGCATGAATATCCATAATGCGGCGGTGATGGTGGTGAATAACCAAACCCATGAGGTAGAGGCTTATGTGGGTTCGGCAGATTTTAATAACCCGATTGACGGGGGACAGGTGGACGGGATTCGTGCCATTCGCTCTCCTGGGAGTACCTTGAAACCTATCTTGTATGCCACTGCTTTCGATAAGGGAATCGTGACTCCTAAAAGCATGATTAACGATGTGCCGACAAATTTTAGTGGTTTTGAACCCGAAAATTTTGATAAATTATTTCATGGAAAAGTAACGATTGAATACGCTTTGGCAAATTCCTTGAATATTCCTGCGGTGAAAATATTGAAGGAAATTTCAACTCCTGTGTTAGTGGATAAGTTGAAAAAAGCGGATTTTATGACGGTAAAAAAGAACTCGTCAAAACTAGGGCTTTCCTTAGTGTTGGGTGGTTGTGGGGTTACGCTGGAAGAATTGACCAACCTTTTTGTAGCCTTTGCTCATCAGGGCAATTACCAAAAAGCGACGTATGTGACCCAACATAAAGAGCGTTCCTTATTTGGTGGTTCAACGGGTGTATCCTTGATTTCACCTGAGGCTTGTTTTTTGACTAACCAGATTTTAACCCAAATTACCCGTCCTGATTTACCTAATAACTACGATTATACATACCGAATGCCTAAAATCGCTTGGAAAACGGGGACTTCATTTGGTAAAAAAGATGCGTGGAGTATGGGCTATAACGACCACTATACGGTGGGGGTATGGATAGGGAACTTTTCGGGTGAAGGAGTTCCTGAGTTGTCAGGGGCTAATATTGCTACGCCCTTGTTGTTTGATATTTTTAATACCATCGACTATAATTCGGATGCCCGTTGGTTCTCGAAACCTGAGGGGGTAAAACTGCGTAAAGTATGTGCCGAAAGTGGTGATGTTCCCAATGAGTTTTGTTCTCATCAAGTGCTGGACTACCATATTGAGGGCGTGTCCAAAACGACGGCTTGTCGTCATGCTAAAATGGTAGCAGTCAATGTAACTGCCAGTCTGAGTTACTGTTCGCAATGCGTACCCGATAGCGGAACCGTGCAACGGCTATATCCTAACTACGCACCCGAATTGGTGAGTTGGTATGAAAGCAAACATATTTTATACGAAAAAATCCCCCCGCATAATCCTAAATGTACGAGAGTTTTTAATGACAATGCTCCTACGATTGTATATCCAACAGACGGCTCAGAATACTTTTTAGATCGGGCAGATGCACAGAAATTATTATTAAGTTGTCAGACAGGTAACGACGTTAAAGAAGTTTATTGGTACATCAACGATAAATTACTTCAAAAGTCAGCTCCTGCAACGAGCGTATTTTTTAGTCCCGAAGCAGGGAAAGTTAAAATTTCCTGTACCGACGATAAAGGACGCAATACCAATATTTATATAAAAGTGCAATGGCAGTAGTAGTTTAGGCGTAAAAACCAAAAATAATTAAACAAAGCCTTTTCTTTGTCGAGGAATATTTGTAATTTCGCACCCTGATTTTGAAGTAAGTACGTGTTATTGAGCATAGTTAACTTATTATCAGACCAGTGTATCTCTCTTAATAATCAATACAAAATGCCAACTATACAGCAGTTAGTAAGAAAAGGGCGTGAGCAAATGACTTGGAAATCTAAGTCACCAGCTTTAGATTCTTGTCCACAACGTCGTGGTGTGTGTACAAGAGTTTACACAACTACGCCAAAGAAACCAAACTCAGCGATGCGTAAAGTAGCACGTGTACGTTTGACAAATGGTAAAGAAGTTAACGCATACATTCCAGGTGAAGGTCACAACTTGCAAGAGCACTCAATCGTTTTGATTCGTGGTGGTCGTGTGAAAGATTTACCAGGGGTACGTTACCACATCATCCGTGGTGCATTAGATACAGCGGGTGTTAACGGTCGTCGTCAACGTCGTTCTAAGTACGGTGCTAAACGTCCAAAACCAGGACAGGTAGTAGCAGCACCTACAAAAGGTAAAAAGAAATAGTAAGTAGGCTTCGGTAATCGTGTTAGTGCAAACTAAAATAGATAACCAAACACTTACTAAAACAGTCCAGTATGCTTGTTAAGGGCAGAAGACGGGCTAAAATTAAAAACTTAACATTAGATCATGAGAAAGGCAAAACCAAAAAAGAGATACGTATTACCTGACCCTAAATTCAGGGACACAACGGTAACTAAGTTTGTTAACAACTTAATGTACGACGGTAAAAAATCAACAGCATTTAACATTTTTTACGGTGCATTAGAGAAAGTTGAAGATAGAACAAAGGAAAATGGATTGGAAATGTTCAAAAAAGCATTGAACAACGTAATGCCAGCAGTAGAGGTGAAAAGCCGTCGTGTTGGTGGAGCTACTTTCCAAGTTCCAACAGAAGTACGTGCTGACCGTAAGGTTTCAGTAGGTATGAAGTGGTTAATTCTTTACGCTCGTAGACGTGGAGAAAAAACAATGGTAGATCGTTTAGCAGCTGAAATCGTTGCGGCTTCAAAAGGTGAAGGTGCAGCAGTGAAGAAGAAAGACGATACACACCGTATGGCAGAAGCTAACAAAGCATTCTCTCACTTCCGTTTCTAATTCAATTTTTAACAAACATAAGAGATACACGACACAAAACGCAATTCCCAATGGGAGTTGCGTTTTGTGTTTTTAAGAGGGTCGTACCATTGACTCAGTAACGATGGTGGCATAACCCTAAAAGCGGTCGCAGACCCTGTCAGGGTTACTTTATTTCTCGATAACGCTATTTTCTTTATCTTTGGGTTAAACCAATGTAAATACTCGTTGTATCAGGATATAGTGTAAACTAGTAACGAATAGTAGTTTATCGAAATAGTTGAACATTAAACTTTAAACTGACGACTACCTAAGGTCAGTGCCTTATCGCTTAATTAATGAATAACCATGAATCAAACACGAAAAATTAGAGAAGACGAACGCTTATTGATTGAGTTTTTATTGGCTCAACGTGGATTTACAAGCGAAGATTACCCCATTGCAGAAGAGGTGCATGAATACGAAGGAGGAAAAATGGGAAGCATTAGCCTCGGACTAGCTAATAATCCTGATGATTATGCGGGCGATTTGATGCAAGTGGGTTATCTGGATACAGATGATATTCAAGTGATTATTACTTTAACAATCACCAACGAAAACCAATTATTAGACCTTGATTTCTGGAAAGAAGATTTCTCAAAATTACTTCGATATCCAACTCCTGATTTGTTGTATTTGGTGGATGAGGAGTAGGGGGAGTGTATTTGTTCCTCCGTCATTCCATTAGAAAAACCCACTCTTGTATTCTCTTTCCCTTTAGAGGGTGACTTAAGTCACCCTCTAAAGGGAAGAGAAGCTTTCCCCCCTCAACCTTTCGCTAAATTTTCCTCACAAAAATTGCCAATCTGCTAAACTTTCGTGAAATTTAGCTCAATTGTTTACCGTCTTCGTAACTCTTTGATTTTCACTTATCCAACATCGTTCATTTACTATGAAAACGATACTTCGTCCGCTCAATGTCTTGCTTTATGTAGGATATGTCTCTACGCTGTTTTTTATCTTGTTGACTTCCTGCTCCAAGTCGGGGGATGTCTCGTTGACTAACCATAATTTTGAAGATGAAATTGAACAAACCCAAAATTTGGTGTTTACTTTCAACCGTGATTTAGTCCCAGAATCGGAGCTGAACACATGGGTTTCAACCGATTTTATTGAGTTTTCTCCTAAAGTAAATGGTAAATTCAAATGGACTGCTCCAAACGAGTTGGTGTTTTCGCCTGCCGTGGGGTTTGAACCTGCTACGGAATATTCGGCAACTGTTACCAAGCAGGTATTAGACCGAGCCAAAGAAAAATATGGACTGGATGTGGATAAGTTGTCTTTTCATACACCTTATCTAAAATTACAAAATACAGAAACTTATTGGGCTAAGTCTCGGGAGGATGGTCAGGCGGTGGCGATGGTCAAACTGGATTTTAATTATCCTGTGAATCCGCAAGAAGTGGCTAAAACACTAAGCATCAAAGACGATGATGGAAAAGCTTATACTTACCAAATCGTACAGACAGGTGTGAGTGAAACGGTTACAGCGAAGGTAAAGGATTTAGCCAATACCGAAGGGAAATCCTTGCAAATTACCTTAGAAAAAGGGCTTTCAGTACCCAATTCCACCTATACTACCGAAGAAGTATTGGAAGCGTCTGTGGCATTGCCCGATATTAGTACCCTAGAAATTTTGAATGTAGAACATGGCTTTGATAACAATCAGGGTTACATCCGTGTGACCTTTAATCAGGCGATTCAGGGAGAAAATGTCAAGGATATTTATAGTGTTACAAGCAATGCCTCCGATACAGAAGTAGAAGAGGAGGAAGTCGTAGTTGAATTGGATACGCTTGGTAATCCGATTCCGCAAGCAGAAAAACCTGCTAAAAAGGTCGCTCCAAGTTTGGAAACGAAAGCGGAATTAATTGAAAATGGCTTGTTAATCAAAGGTGATTTTAACGAAACAGATAACTATGTATTGACGATTAATACCAAAGCAAAAGGGGTATTGGGAGCAGCACTTTCGGACGATTATACCAAAGATATTTATTTTGGCGATATGCCTGCTTCGGTAGCTTTTGTGAATAAAAAAGCGGTTTATCTATCGTCGAAGGGCAATCGAAATGTGGCGGTAAATATTGTCAACATTCCGAAAGTGAATGTGAAAATTTCTAAGATTTATGAGAATAATATTCTGAATTTCTTACGCCAAAATCGTTATCAAGATTATGGTTATGAGGAAGGGGAAGAGGGAATGTCTTCGGCAAAAGTTTTTGATTATTACGACGATGAATCGGGTTTATATTCAGATGTCATTGTGAATAAAACGGTGGAAACAGGGAATTTGCCCAAATCGAAGGGGATTTCAGCCTTGAATTTGTCGTTGCCTACTCAAAATGACATCAAAGGGATTTATTTGGTTACGCTTAATTCGGCAGATGAATATTATAAAAATGCGACCAAATTGGTCAGTATTTCAGACATTGGGTTGATTACCAAGCAGTCAGACGACGAAATTATCATTTTCGCTAACTCCATCAAAACTGCTGAACCGATGGGTGACGTGGAAATTAGCTTGATTTCATCCAACAATCAGACAATCGCTAAAGCTAAAACGACTAGAGATGGATCTGTCACGTTTAAAGATTTCAAGAAAAAAGGCTTTACGGTAGCCATGATTGTCGCTCATACCGAAGACGATTTTAACTACTTACTTTATGAAGATACTGCCGTAGAAACTTCTCGTTTTGAAGTGGATGGAAAACGGAATAACAGCTCAGGTTTTGAAGCTTTTATTTATGGTGACCGAGATATTTATCGTCCAGGCGAACCAATTCATTTCAATACGCTTATTCGTAAACAAGATTGGGAGTCAGTAGGAGAAATTCCTGTGAAAATCAGAATTTTATTGCCTAATGGAAAAGAGTACAAAACCTTTAGAGAACAAACGAACGACCAAGGAGCGGTAGCCATGACCGTCCCAACCGACCGTGCAAGCGTGACGGGTACGTATGTGATTGAAGTGTTGAATGGAAACGATGTGCTGTTGGCTTCTCGAAATGTAGCTATTGAAGAATTTATGCCCGACCGTATTAAGGTGGATGTGAAAGCCAGTAAAGAGTTTTATCGCAATGGCGAATCTGTCCAGATTGCCGCTACTGCCTTGAATTTGTTTGGCCCACCAGCTTCTAATCGTAATTATGAAATGGAATTCCGATTGGCTCGTAAGGCTTTTTTACCCAAAGGATATAGTAATTATACCTTTGATATTCAGGATAATACCACCTTCGAAAGTGTTACTCGTCAAGGAGTTACAAATCAGCAAGGTGTTGCCGCAGAGAGTTTCCAAGTACCTGTGACCTATTCGGATATGGGCGTATTGGAGGCGAAGAATTATGTGACAGTTTTTGACGAAACAGGTCGTCCAGTGAATAGATTGAAACGTTCAGATATTTTCACACAGGCTATTTTCTACGGAATCGGAATGCCTGATACGTATATCGGCACAAATGCACCTACTCAAATTCCCTTGGTTGCCTTGAATAAAGACGGAAAACCTGTGGCAGGAAAAGGAAAAGTTGAAATTGTTCGTTTTGATTATCAGACAGTTATTCAGCGGAATCCAGATAAGTCGCTTAATTATTCTTCCAAAAAGCAAACGAAAGTCGTGTATTCTCGCACGGTCAACTTTGTCAATGGGCAAGCCAGTGTGAATTATGCTCCACCTATTTCGGGCGAATACGAAGTGCGAGTACACCGAGAGGGAGCAAAGTCGTGGACGGCTCAAAGCTTTTATGCTTATGG
>JBMLRK010000190.1:0-5263 GCA_049241065.1 Spirosomataceae bacterium | reverse complement strand
AAATCCACTTTACGCCCTTGAATAAATGCTTGCTCAACTTTAGCAGCACGCATATCCAACACATCTCCTGCCGAAACAATCAGAGTGGCGTGCTTGCCTACTTCAAGTGTTCCAACAAATTTATCCACACCCAAAATTTTAGCGTTGTTTGCCGTAATCAATTTCAAAGCGTCTTCTTTATCCATGCCGTAACCAGCAACCGTACCTGCCAAAAATGGCAAATTACGAGTTCTCCAGTTCAAGCCTACGTAAGCTAAACCTACCAAAATCCCTTTTTGAGCGAGTAATTGAGGTAATTTGTAAGCAATATCCGTATCATCGTCCATATTATTTGGTAAACGGTGCGTAGAACTTACAATCACCGAAACGTTATTTTCTTTCAAGAAATCAGCCGCCAAAAGCGATTCTTCTGCCCCAATAATCACAATGTTCTTCACGCCTTTCGACTTGGCAAATTGTACCGCTTCAATAATTTCTTTGGCATAATCCGCATTGATATACAAGTTTTTCGAGCCATCAAAAAGTCCTTTCATAGCTTCCAATTTTACGTTAATAACCGCAGGAGATTTTACCTGTGCATACGCAATGGCATCGCTGAAGGTTTTGTCTAATTCCCGTAGCATATCATCTCGTTTATCGTTCTTCTTTGTACCAATTGTTCCAGCAACAAAATCAACATCACGCTTGAAATAGCCAATCCAGTTTAAGTGAATGCCATCGTCTTTTTTCAAAACGGCATCTTCCCAGTTCCAGCCATCCATTTGCATTACCGAAGACATCCCACCTATAATTTCCCCTTGTGGGGTAGGTTGCGTAATCAAAATACCATTACTTCTTACCGTCGGAATTAATTCTGAGTCCGTATTATAGGCAATCAAAGCCCTCACATGAGGATTAATTCCTCCCACTTCATTCAAATCATTTGTCGCACGTACCGCTTCAATTTCCACCAATCCAAGACTATTCACAGGCGAAATCAGCCCAGGATAAACACTTTTACCAGTTACATCAATCGTCTCTGTGGTCGCTTTGTCATACGCTGTCCCTGCTTTGCCTACAGCGGTAATAATACCTTTGTTGAAAACAAGTACCCCATTCTCAATAACTTGTCCGTTAGCTGTATGAATGGTCGCCCCTACTAACGCAATGGCTTTCGTTTGCGGACTCCCCGCCGCTTGATTTTGGGCAAAAATGGTATTCGAGATAAACACGAAAACCGTTATATATAAGTATGTTAAGTTTTTCATTTCGTTTGTTTTATGATAAAACGCCCATGCAAAAAAATTTGATACACAGAGGTATAATTGGGCGTTCTATCTGATACCTTTTAAAAATAACTGAACATTAAGTATGTAATGCAAAATTATGAATTTTAAATTTTGGATTTAATTCACCAGCTAATAACACTTTATGACAAAAGAAAATATCAATTAATTTTGCATTACTACTTAGTCATTATGCTCAGTGTGCGTTTCTTCTGAGAAAATATCACCCTCCGAGTTACAATACATCTGTCTTGCTTTATGCACTTCGGGTTTAGCCGTTGGCGAACCACTTGCTTTGGCAGCTAACATTTTTTGGATGATTCGGCTACGTTCAGCAGCAATGTTGGCACGTAAAGCCTTATCTTTCTCGATGTCAAAATACACCGCACCATCAATGATTACTTTCTCTGGTTTTGCATAAACCGATAAAGGATGATTATTCCAAAGTACGACATCCGCCTCTTTTCCAGCTTTAATACTACCCAAACGATTGTCTAAGTGCATCATTTTAGCAGGATTCAACGTAACCATTTTCCAAGCTTCTTCTTCGGTCATTCCTCCGTACAACACTGTTTTAGCTGCTTCTTGATTTAAACGACGAGCCATTTCTGCATCATCAGAATTGATAGAGGTATTAACCCCCACTTTCGTCATTAAAGCCGCATTAAATGGAATAGCCTCTTTTACTTCCATTTTGTAAGCCCACCAGTCAGAGAACGTTGAACCGTTTGCTCCGTGTGCTTTCATCTTATCCGCTACTTTATAGCCTTCCAAAATATGCGTAAACGTATTCACTTTAAAGCCCACAGAGTCCGCCACTTTCAACAACATATTAATTTCAGATTGAACATACGAGTGACAAGTGATAAAACGCTTTTTATTCAAAATCTCAACCAACGCATCCAACTCTAAATCACGTTTTACAGGTAATCCAATCGTATTTTTCATTGCTTTTTCATACTCTTTCGCTCTTAAAAAGGCATCCATCATTACCTGTTCAACCCCCATACGAGTTTGTGGAAAACGCACTCTAGCACGGTCGCCCCAGTTAGCTTGCTTCACATTTTCACCTAAGGCAAATTTAATAAAGCCATCCATGTTAGGAATTTTTAAGGCATCAGGAGCTTCTCCCCATTTCAATTTAATGATAGCCGATTGTCCCCCAATACTATTGGCAGAACCATGTAATAATTGAGACGAAGTAACCCCTCCTGCTAACTGGCGATAAATATTAATATCCTCTGAGTTCACCACATCTTCCATTCTCACTTCTGCCGAAACCGACTGTGTACCTTCATTAACAGCAAACAAGGCAATGTGCGAATGTTCATCAAAAATACCGTTTGTCAAATGCTTACCCGTTCCGTCAATCACCTTCGCACCTGTGCTTGCTAAATTTTTACCCACTTGAACAATTTTTCCATTTTGAATTAAAACATCCGTATTCTGCACAATTCCAGCAGCCTCATTTGTCCATACGGTAGCATTTTTAACCAACATCGTTTCAGCCTTAGGCTTTTCTTCGCTACCATAGCCATTGAAAGGATAAACAATTTTACCCATTTCTACCTTCACTTTTTTAGCAGTATCGACTTTCGCAGGCGTTTCTTTCACAACCTCTTTAAACGTTGCGAGTAACGAGATCGATTTCCCATCAACATCAACCCCTTCACCTTTGATATTTTTTCCGTCGTAATAAGCACTAATTCTAGTTTCAGCCTTATCTTTCTTCGCATCCAATTTGAACAGTATCGTCAAGAAATCATTAGCACGAGTCACCTTAGGCGTAACTTTTACCGAATCCGTTACCATAATTTGATATTCTGGTTTATCAATTTTTCCCGTAATATTCAGTTTCAATTTGGAGTTATTACCTATCGTCAAATCATAATTACCACGAATGTCTTTCACATTCATATCACTCAACACAAAACGTTTTCCTTTTACCCAGTTTTCATAAATCACATTACCATCCTTAAATAAATTATCAGATGTGATTAAGAAGTTCGCTAACATTCCTGTTTTCAAAGAACCTACCAAGTTATCCACTTTCATCATCGACGCAGGCGTAGATGTCAAAGCCGCTAACGCAACTTTTTCATCCAATCCATTCTCAATGGCTTTACGAAGGTTTGCGAAGAAATCAGCCTTCGATTTCAAATTAGAACTCGTCAAGGCAAAATTGATACCCGCTTTCGATAAAATTCCAGCATTCGCAGGAGCCATTTCCCAATGTTTCATCTCAGCTAACGAAACAATACTAGCATCCTGTGGATCTTCTACATCTGGAGTCGTAGGGAAATTAAGTGGTAAAATCAGCGAAACACCAGCCGCTTTAACTTCATCAAGGCGTTGATATTCGTCTCCCAATCCTTTGATGATATACTGAATACCAAACTCTTTTCCGATTTTATTAGCACGTAACACGCCCAATTTATCCGAAACCTCAAAAACCTGTGGAATTCCCTGATTAGCATTAAAGGCATCTAACGAAATATTAAACTCCGTTTTTCCTTTTGCTTTCTTAAACCAATCAGCATCGTAATACGTCTGACGTAATAAGGCTACAGCACCCATCAATGAGTTAGGATAATCCTGTGTAGAAGTCCCTTTTGAAAAAGAATAATGAGCCGAGACTTTACTTTTCAACAAGGCTTCCTGATCACGCCCTTCACTAAGAGCTAACAAAGCCGAAGTTCCTCGCACAATACCATCTTGCACATGGCTTACAGTTGCCCCAAAGCCAATTTTACGAAGTTCTTCAGCAGCAGTCGTGTTAACTGTAAATAATGAAGCCGCATCATTTTCAGGAATTACCGCCTGATTCCAGTTATAAGCCCCTTTTTTCTTCGACTCCATTTGTGGGTCGCCTCTAAATCCAGTTGGCCCTTCACGTTTTAGGTCTGGCACACCGTAGTTAGAATAAGCCTCAACAAAGGCAGGATAAATTCTTTTTCCTTTTAAGTCAACCACCGTTGCACCCGTAGGAATAACAATTCCCTTACCAACAGATTCAATAACAGAACCCCTGATAACCAGCGTTGCACCCTCTAATGTAGTATTGGCATCGGTAATGATAGTAGCATTCGTGAAGGCGTACAAATCAAGTCGTTCGTCTTGTACACCATTTCGGGGGAAAGTTTGCGTTTGAGCATAAACGATTGGACTCAATAATAAAAAATTGAGCAATGCGATAAACAGTTTTTTCATTAGTTTTTACTTTTAAATGTTGACGAATAATCTATTAAAAGTAAATCTTGAAAAAGTAAAATCCAATTGGTCTATCCTGATTTGTACAAAAGATTAAAAAGAATAAGGATAACTACTTAATGAATCGCTATTGAAAGAGCGAAGTTCTCTTTTTCGACCTAGAAGGGACTGATATTTGATAGTAACAGAATTAAAATCCTGTAAAAGAATATTACTTATATTTGGGTTACGTCCGTAGTCAGTGTCCGCACCGTACCATTTCATGCGTGAGCAAGGCGTAGAAGATTACTACATACATAAGATTATCGCCAAAAATTGCTGTCGCACAATGGCTGGTCAGGAGACTCAGCCACGGGACACCGAGGGTTACCAGCCAAGGAAAAGGAGTTCTACATAAATGCGTTAAAAAATGGAACTGCCAATGTACAAGAAATTATTCAATTTTTAAACTAAATAAAAAATGACAGAACGGGAGGCTATATTACATCTTCTATCGGAAATGAAACTGAAAGTGGAGAAACTGCAAAAGAAAGACATATTCGAAGTCAGATCTATACCTAATGAGGAGTTTAATTATTATTATACAGGGCGTGCAGTGATAGGAAATAATTATCTGCATCAATGTACGATTAAAATAATTGACTCCTTACCAAAATATAAAAATATGCTTATAAAAATAAGTATTATTGAATGCGACAAAATGTATTTTATAGATATTGAACTCAGGCAAGAAAGAAATTTAGAAACATACATGACCAATAATATTAACGCCACATCTTGGGGGCTTT